>NZ_JAMYRY010000005.1:0-277621 GCF_040321655.1 Mesorhizobium sp. M0306
CGCCTGGCTTCGGATCGCCGCCCGCCTGACCACCGCTCCCCGCACCTGGGGCGCTGAGATACAGCGTCAGGTCGTCGCGCAGCAGCGCAGCGAACTTGCCCGGATTGTGCATGTCGATCTTGAAATCGAGATTGTCTCGATAGAACGCGACCGCCTCGTCGACGTCCGCGACGATGTATCGGACGGATGCCATTCAACCTTCTCCTCTGTCTTGTAGCTACAACAGTCAACTCGCGCAAAGGTTTCCCTGTCGGTGGAGCCGAGTGCAGAAGCGGGCTGTCTGGATGTCAGCCGAAGTAGTCGGATGAGGGTTTTTGGACATAGGTCGTATTTCGGCGGTGTGTATGACACTCTATACGACCCACATTGGGTCGGCAGCGTAATGGCTGCTTCTGACAAGCCAGTACCAAAAGCAGACCGTCAACTTCCGGCCCATTTCAGCCGTTCAGTGACAAGCATTCCCATGCCGTTCAGGGCGCTGTGTGCTCGTTTCCACCCGCCGGCTTCGGGATGGATCGGCCGGAAAGACTCTATTCGGTCGATCCGGTGTCCGGCAGTTCCATGTCGGTGACGACGTTCTCGCCATTCGTCACGTCATAGGCGAGGACGATGTCCATGCCCGGCTTCAGCGCATCGAGATCGGTTTCGGCGTTCAGCTTGTAGGACTTGCCGTCGTCCAGCGTCAGCGTCAGCGCATCCTTGTCGACCTTCTTGATCAGGCCTTCGGTCTGGCCGGCGAAGGCGGCGGTGGAAATCAACAGCGTGGCGGCAACAGCGCCAATCAGGATACGCATCATCGTCCTCTTTAATCATTGCCGGTACAGCGGCTCGTCCAACGGAACGGAACTGAGCAGAAACCAATCGAATGTGTCAAAACTAAATCCGCCGGATCACAGTTTGACCACTGTGGAAAACGCCAATAGAAGGCAGGCGACAGCGCCGCGCGTCCTCCTGGACGCGCAAAGGACGCTGTAGCACTTTTGATTTTGTGCATGATCGTTTCCGAAAATCGCTCCGATTTTCGAGGTCATGCGCTAGGCCGGCTCCGCCGCCGGCAGGGCTGGTTCCATGTCGCACAATACGTTCGGCCATCTTTTCCGCGTCACCACCTGGGGCGAAAGCCACGGGCCGGCGCTGGGCTGCGTCGTCGACGGCTGTCCGCCAGGCATCCGCTTCACTCGCGACGAGATCCAGGCCGAGCTGGACAAGCGCCGCCCCGGCCAGTCACGTTTTGTGACGCAGCGTCGCGAACCGGATGAGGTCAAGGTCCTGTCCGGCTTCATTCTCGATGAGGACGGCGAGACGATGATCACCACCGGCACGCCGGTGTCGATGCTGATCGAGAATGTCGACCAGCGCTCCAAGGACTATGGCGACATCGCCCGCCAGTTCCGGCCGGGCCATGCCGATTACACTTACGAGGTCAAATACGGCCTGCGCGATTACCGCGGCGGCGGTCGCTCCTCGGCGCGTGAGACTGCGGCGCGGGTGGCGGCCGGGGCGCTTGCCCGCAAGGTTGTGCCAGGCATGGTGGTGCGCGGCGCGCTGGTGTCGATGGGCGAAAAATCGATCGATCGCGCCAACTGGAACTGGAATTTTGTCGGCGACGCCGAAAACCCGTTCTTCACTCCCGATCCGGCGTCGGTCGCCGTTTTCACCAAATATCTGGACGGCATCCGCAAGGCGGGCTCCTCGGTCGGTGCGGTCATCGAGATCGTCGCCGACGGCGTGCCGGCGGGGCTTGGCGCGCCGATCTATGCCAAGCTCGACCAGGACATCGCCGCCGGCCTGATGTCGATCAACGCCGTCAAGGGCGTCGAGATCGGCAACGGTTTCGAGGCCGCCCGCATCACCGGCGAGGAGAATGCCGATGAGATGCGCATGGGCAATGACGGCAAGCCGGTCTTCCTGTCCAACAATGCCGGCGGCATCCTCGGCGGCATCTCGACCGGCCAGGCGATCGTCGCGCGCTTCGCCGTGAAGCCGACCTCGTCGATCCTGACGCCGCGAAAGTCGATCGACAAGGACGGCAACGATGTCGAGATCATGACCAAGGGCCGGCACGATCCATGCGTCGGCATCCGCGCCGTGCCGATCGGCGAGGCGATGGTTGCCTGCGCCATTGCGGATCATTATCTGCGGCATCGGGGACAGACGGGAAGGGAGTAGGGGAGTAGGGCAGTAGGGCAGTATGTTGGTGCACGCCAAGCAGCCAATTTTTTTCCTTTCCCCTACTGCCGTACTGCCCTATTCCCCTACTCCCCTGCGAGTGAAACGAGCGCTTATGCCTTACGACCAGAAGAAGATCGTTGAAGCCCTGCGCGCCTTCGAGCGCGGCGAGATCGTCGTCGTCATGGACGATGACGGGCGCGAGAACGAGGGTGACCTGATCGTCGCCGCCGTCCATTGCACGCCGGAAAAGATGGCGTTCATCGTGCGCAACACGTCAGGCATCGTCTGCACGCCGATGCCGCGCGAGGAAGCCAAGCGGCTCAACCTGTCGCCGATGGTGGCCGACAATGATTCTGCGCACACCACTGCCTTCACCGTCAGCGTCGACTTCAAGCACGGCACCACGACCGGCATTTCGGCGGACGACCGCACGCTGACGGTGCGCAATCTCGCCAATGGCAATGTCGGCGCGTCCGATTTCGTGCGCCCCGGTCACATCTTTCCGCTGATCGCGCGCGAAGGCGGCGTGCTGATGCGTTCGGGCCATACCGAAGCCGCGGTCGACCTCTGCAAGCTCGCCGGCCTGCCGCCGGTCGGCGTCATTTCCGAGCTGGTCAATGATGACGGCACTGTCATGCGCGGGCCGCAGGTGCAGGCCTTCGCCGAAAAGCACGGGTTGAAGCAGATCTCGGTTGCTGACCTCATCGCCTACCGGCAACGCAAGGAAACGCTGGTCGAACGCGTCGCCTGTTCCGACATCGAGACGCCCGGCGGCAAGGCGCAGGTCTTCACCTACACGCTGCCCTGGGATTCCATGCATCACGTGGCGGTCGTCTTCGGCGATATCCGCGACGGCGTCGAGGTGCCGGTACGCCTTCATTCCGAAGACGTGGTCAGCGACGTCTTCGGCACCAGCCACCGCCTGGACGCCATCATGAAAGCGATGGGCGAGCGCAAGCGCGGCGTCATTGTCTATCTGCGCGAAGGCTCTGTTGGTGTCGCCCATCAGGAGCGCAAGCGGCCGGCTGCCGGCGACCGCGAGGATCATGAAGAGGCGCGCCGGCGCGAGAACGAATGGCGCGAGATCGGCCTCGGCGCGCAAATTCTCAAGGACCTCGGCATTTCCTCGATCAATCTGATCGCCTCGCGCGAGCGCCATTATGTCGGCCTCGAAGGCTTCGGCATCCATATCGCCAAGACCGAGATTCTGTAGGCCGTTCTCACGATGCTGGTATGCGTCCGGCCCTGCTCGGGGCCGGACGCACCGGAAACTATTCCGCAGCGACCGCGGCTGCGTCGCATGCAGCCATGTCGCAGTTCGGCGCGGCAAGGCTGCGCTGGCCGGCGAGCACGATGACCAGCGCGATTGTGCCCGATGCCACCGATACCCAGAACCCGTTCTGCGCGCCGAAAGCGTCCACCATCCAGCCGGCGGCGAACGAGCCGAGCGCCATGCCGATGCCGATGCCGGTCATCACCCAGGTCACGCCTTCGGTCAGCACCGCCTCGGGCACGCGCCGTTCGATCAGGCCGAATGCCGTGATGAAGGTCGGCGAGATCGCCACGCCGCTGACGAAGACGGCCAGTGCCAGCAGCGGCACGGTGTCGGCGACGAGCAGCGGCAGCGTGGTAAGCGCAATGATGGCGATTGCGATGGCAAGCTGAATTTGCAGCGGCATTTTCAGGTTCAGGGCGCCGATGATGATGCCGACGACGAACGATCCGAGTGCGTAGACGCCGATGACGAAGCTGGCGGCGCCCGGCTGGCCAAGCTCCTTGGTGATCGCCACCGTGCTCACCTCGGTGGTGGCGAAGGTCGCGCCGATGAAGATCAGGGCCAAGGTGAGGATCTGGACCGGCCGCAGGCGGATTGCCGAGCCGCCCGAACCGTGTTCCACCGGTCGGGCTCGCGGTTCGGTCGAGCGCTGCAGGATGAAGGCCGTCGAACCGAAGGCGAGGAACAATGTGCTCGCGAGCACTCCCGCCTCCGGGAAAAGCGCGACACTCAGTCCGACCGACAGCGATGCGCCGGCGATGTAGACCAGTTCGTCCGCCGCCGACTCGAAGGCGAACGCCGTGTTCAGTTCGGGGCGGTTGCGAAAAATCTCCGTCCAGCGTGCGCGCACCATTGCCGGGATGCTGGGCATGACGGCGGCGAGCAGCGCCGAGACGAATAGCGTCCATATCGGCCAATGCTGATTGGCCGCCGCAATCAGGATCGCGAAAGCGAGCGTGGAAATCACGGTAGTCGGCACCACAATCCGCGTCTGGCCGAGGCGATCCACCAGCCGCGATACCTGTGGGGCGACGAAAGCGTTGGCCAGCGCATATGTCGCGGAGACGGCGCCGGCCAGCCAGTACTCGCCATCGGTCTGTGACAGCATGGCGACGATCCCGATAGGAGCCATGGCCATCGGCAGCCGGGCAACGAAGCCGGCTGCGGCGAAGCCTTTGGCGCCAGGAGCGCGAAAGATCTGGGAATAGGGATTTTGCATGGTCTGGCTCCTCGACAACGGATAGTCCGACGATTACATACGTAGCGTATGAGTTTAAATAGATCATACGTCTCGTATGTCAATTGGCATACGAGACGTATGTTAATAGGGCCAGACCATGCACAGACCACGCAAGGAGATGATTGCCGAAACCCGCGCCAAGCTGATCGGGGCGGCGCGCCAGGCCTTCGGCACGCTCGGCTATGCCGAAGCGTCGATGGATGATTTCACGGCATCGGCCGGGCTGACGCGCGGTGCGCTCTATCATCACTTCGGCGACAAGAAGGGCCTTCTCCAGGCGGTCATCGCCGAGATCGACGCCGAAATGTCGGCCCGGCTGAAGGTCGTTTCGGCCAAGCCGGACAATCTCTGGCAGGGCTTTGTCGACGAATGCACCGCCTATATCGAGATGGCGCTGGAGCCGGAGATCCAGCGTATCGTGCTTCGCGACGGGCCGGCGGTGCTCGGCGATCCATCGCAATGGCCAAGCCAGAGCGCATGCATCCGTTCGATGACGGAGAGCCTGCAAAGGCTGAGCGACGACGGAACCATTCTCGCCGTCGATTCCGAAGCCGCGGCAAGGCTGGTCAGCGGCGCCTCGCTGCATGCGGCGCAGTGGATCGCAAATTCGAACGATCCCGAAGCGACATCGAAGAAGGCAGTGAAGGCGTTCAAGGTTCTTCTGGAAGGGCTGCTCAATCGCACCGGCAGGCTGCATCAGCCTGATCGACCGTCGGCAATGCAGCCCGAAGTTGCCCGATCACCGGCCTGAGGTCATTCTTTTCGCCAATGTCAGACGGCTCGCGCTGGATCCAGCCGAGGCCGGCCGCGTAAACCCTGTTGAACATCGCGTCACCAGTGCGCGAAAACATGGCCAAAGCGGTGAGGCGCGCCTATATCGGGGCATGGCTACGAGACTTTACACGCATCCGATTTTCCTCGAGCACATAACACCGCCCGGTCACCCGGAGCGGCCGGACCGTCTGCGCGCCATTGAGCGTGTGCTTGACGATGAGGCTTTCGTGACGCTCGATCGCGTCCAGGCGCCGGAAGGCGACGAGGCAACCATCCTCTACGCGCATCCGCCCGAATTCGTCGACCGGGTCCGCGCAGCGATACCGGACACCGGCATCGCCCGTATCGACGCCGATACCACCGCCAGCCCAAAGAGCTGGCAGGCTGCCGTGACTGCGATCGGGGCTGCCAACGCCGCTGTCGACGACGTCTTCACCGGCCGTGCCGACAACGTCTTCGTCGCCGCGCGGCCGCCCGGCCATCATGCCGAAAAGACCACCTCCATGGGTTTTTGCCTGTTCAACACCGCGGCAATCGCGGCACGCTACGCCCAGAAGAACCATGGCGTCGACCGCGTCGCCGTCGTCGACTGGGATGTGCATCACGGCAACGGCACCCAGGACATCTTCTGGGACGATCCGTCGGTGCTCTATTGCTCGACACACCAGATGCCGCTTTACCCCGGAACCGGGGCCGTGAGCGAAACCGGCGCCGGCAACATCGTCAACGCGCCGCTGGCGCCGCAGAGCGGCAGCGATGCGTTCCGCGACGCCTTTCTGTCACGCATCCTGCCGGCGCTCGACAATTTTGCGCCCGACCTCATCATCATCTCCGCCGGTTTCGACGCCCACCACCGCGATCCGCTGGCCGAGATCAACCTGACCGAGGATGATTTCGACTGGGCAACCGGCCAGTTGCTCGAACGCGCCGGACGCCATAGCGGCAACCGGCTCGTCAGTCTGCTCGAGGGCGGCTACGATCTGCAGGGATTGGCATTTTCAGTCGCCGCCCATGTCGGGCGGCTGATGAAGGGATAGATGATGCCTGGTGAGACCAACGAGGACGTCAAGGCGATGAGCTTCGAGCAGGCGCTCGAGACGCTGGAGAGGATCGTCGACGATCTGGAGCGCGGCGACGTGCCGCTCGACCAGTCGATCCGCATTTATGAGCGCGGCGAGGCGCTGAAGGCGCATTGCGACCGGCTGCTGAAAGCGGCCGAGGACAAGGTCGAGAAAATCAGGCTGTCGCGCGACGGCAAGCCGGTGGGGACAGAGCCGCTGGATGCGGATTGAGGCGCGGCCTCGAACAACAATTGTGCTTTCCGGCTTTGGACATCATGATTGAGGATAAAACTCATCCCGTTTGAAACGGCTCCAGGACGAGAGGAGATTGCGAACGATGTGCAGAAACATCAAAACCCTGTTCAATTTCGATCCGCCGGCAACCAATGACGAGGTTCGCGATGCCGCACTTCAGTTTGTCCGCAAGCTGAGCGGAGCGACGCGGCCGTCGAAACAGAACCAGCATGCGTTCGACCATGCCGTCGAGGCCATTGCCGCATCGGCGCGCGAATTGCTCGATAGCCTTGAGACGACGCAGCATCCGCGCAATCGCGAAGAGGTGGCGGCCAAGGCGAAGGCCAAATCTGCACTTCGCTTCGCCTGAGGGGACCGCGTGAGCTTCTTTCCCGGAAACGACCCGCAGTTGGGCGATGCCTTCGCCAGCGATCAGATCGAGTTGATGGTCATTCCGAACGCCAAGGATATTGGCGGATTTCAGGTTCGCCGCGCCTTGCCGACGGCCAGGCGCCGGCTGGTCGGACCCTTCATCTTCTTCGACCGCATGGGTCCGGCCGTTCTGCGGGCCGGCCAGGCGCTCGACGTGCGCCCGCATCCGCATATCGGCCTGTCGACGGTGACCTACCTGTTCGACGGCAAGATCAGGCACCGCGATTCGCTCGGCACCGAGATGGTGATCCAGCCCGGCGACGTGAATTTGATGACCGCCGGCCGCGGCATCGTCCATTCGGAGCGCACGCCGGAAGAATTGCGCGGCGCGCCAATGTCGGTTTCCGGCCTGCAGACATGGTTGGCGCTGCCGGACGGCAAGGAAGAGGTCGCGCCGGTCTTCGAAAACACCGCGGCCCCGCGCCTGCCCGAGATCGATGCAGAGGGTGTCAGCGGGCGTATCGTCATCGGTGCGTTTTCCGGGCTGCGCTCCCCGGTCGCCACCGCTTCGGACACGCTTTATGTCGATCTCAGGCTGGCGCCGGGTGCCAGCGTGAAAATCCCAGCCGAAGCCGAGGAGCGCGCCATCTATACGCTGGAAGGCGCGGTTTCGATATCCGGTGACAGCTTTCCGGCCGAGCGGCTGCTGGTTTTCCGGCCCGGCGATGAGATCGTTGTCTCATCGGAGGGCGGCGCCCATTTCATGCTGTTTGGCGGCGCTTCGCTCGGTTCGAAACGTTATATCTGGTGGAATTTCGTATCGTCCTCAAAGGAACGCATCGAGCAGGCGAAAGAAGAATGGAAGACGGGCCGCTTCGATATCGTTCCCGGAGACGAGCAAGAGTTCATCCCGCTGCCCGAAAGCTGATGCGCGTTACCGCCACATTTACATTCGCCGGCCAGCGGCATATTTCACGATGAACAGAAAATCTGACCAGGCTCGCAAACAGTGAACGCAAAGCCCGATACGCCGCTTCTCGACAAGGTCCGCGTCCCAGCCGATTTACGCACGCTTGCCGAAGGCGACCTGCCGCAGCTGGCGTCCGAGCTTCGCGCCGAGCTGATCGACGTCGTTTCCCATACCGGCGGGCATCTCGGCGCCGGCCTTGGCGTCGTCGAACTGACCGTCGCGCTGCACTACGTCTTCAACACGCCGGACGACCGGCTGATCTGGGACGTCGGCCACCAGGCCTATCCGCACAAGATCCTGACCGGCCGCCGCGACCGCATCCGCACGCTGCGGCAGGAGGGCGGGCTGTCCGGTTTCACCCGTCGCGTCGAGAGCGAATACGATCCGTTCGGCGCAGCCCACTCCTCGACCTCGATTTCAGCCGGCCTCGGCATGGCGATGGCGCGCGATCTGTCCGATGGCCGCAACAATGTCATTGCCGTCATCGGCGACGGCGCCATGTCGGCCGGCATGGCCTATGAGGCGATGAACAATGCCGGCGCACTCGATGCCCGGCTGATCGTCATCTTGAACGACAACGATATGTCGATCGCTCCGCCGACCGGCGCGATGAGCGCCTATCTGGCCCGTCTGGCGTCGGGCAAGACCTATCTGGGCTTGCGCGATTTCGGCAAGAAGCTGACGTCCTATCTCGGCGAGCGCGCCGATCGCGCCATCAAGCGCGCGGTCGAGCACGCACGCGGCTACGTCACTGGCGGCACGCTGTTCGAGGAAATGGGTTTCTACCACATCGGCCCGATCGACGGTCACAACCTCGAGCACCTGATCCCGGTGCTGAAGAACGTCCGCGACAATGCCGACGGCCCGGTGCTGATCCATGTCGTGACCCAGAAGGGCAAGGGCTATGCCCCGGCCGAGGCGGCCGCCGACAAATATCACGGCGTCAACAAATTCGACGTCATCACCGGCGCCCAGGCCAAGGCGCCCGCCAATGCGCCGAGCTACACCAAGGTGTTTGCCGAAAGCCTGATCCAGGAGGCCCGAGAGGACGACCGCATCGTCGCCATCACCGCCGCCATGCCGAACGGCACCGGGCTTGACCTGTTCGGCGAAGCGTTTCCGGCGAGGACCTTCGATGTCGGCATTGCCGAGCAGCATGCGGTGACCTTCGCCGCCGGCCTTGCCACGGAAGGCTTCAAGCCTTTCGCGGCGATCTACTCGACCTTCCTGCAGCGCGCCTACGACCAGGTCGTTCACGACGTGGCGATCCAGAAATTGCCGGTGCGCTTTCCGATCGATCGCGCCGGCTTCGTCGGCGCCGATGGCGCCACGCATTGCGGCGCCTTCGACACTACCTTCCTGGCGACGCTGCCCGGTTTCGTCGTCATGGCCGCGGCCGATGAGGCCGAACTGCGCCACATGGTACGCACCGCTGCAAGCTACGATGACGGCCCGATCGCCTTCCGCTATCCGCGCGGCAATGGCGTTGGTGTCGAGATGCCGCAACGCGGCTCGGTGTTGGAGATCGGCAAGGGCCGGATCGTCAGGGAGGGCACCAAGGTTGCGCTGCTTTCCTTCGGCACCAGGCTGCAGGATTGCCTGGCCGCGGCCGAGGAGCTTGGCGCGGCCGGGCTTTCGACCACGGTGGCCGATGCCCGTTTTGCCAAGCCGCTCGACGAGGATCTGATCCGGCGGCTGGCCCGTTCGCACGAGATACTGGTGACGGTGGAAGAGGGCGCTGTCGGCGGCTTCGCCAGCCATGTGCTGCAGTTCTTGGCTCACGAAGGGCTGCTGGAGAGCGGCCTGAAGGTGCGCCCGCTGGTGCTGCCCGACGCTTTCGTCGACCATGCCAAGCCGGAAAAGATGTATGCCGATGCCGGGCTGGACAGCGCCGGCATCGTGCGCACCGTGTTCGTGGCACTGGGGCATACCGCGCAGGCCCAGCGCGCCTAGCTTTTAGACGCATTTCCCGCGACGCCAAAGCGATCAACTTGGCTGCAAGATGCTAGTCTGAATCAAATTCTCAACTGCTTGAATCAAATTGCCGGTGAACAGTCGTAACATGCTGTTTACGCTTCCGTTTGGCGATTTGCTTACCGTGTCCTTTGGCCATTTTTCAACGCCGCCCTGCTAGCAGGCAACCAGGCAGGGGAAAGAAGACCAATGAGATCGCTTTTGGGGCGGCATCGCGCTAACGGCCATCTTCGCCGAGTCGACCGCGGCCGAAACGCGCTACGACCGCAATCTCGAAAACGCGGTGATGGGCGTCGTCGCCGGCAAGATCGGCGAAATCCGTGGCGGCTTTACCGACAAACAGGCGCCGCAATTCGTCGTGCGCGATACCTTGCCGAAGGCGCCCATTTCCGTTGACCGGCCGCGCCCGCAGGTGTCCGGCGACAGCAACGAAGGTCTGACGCCGGCCGTCGAACGGCGGGCTTCGCGGACCATCTTCTAAAGGATGATCCCGATAAGGCTCTAGAAACTAGACTAGAACCACATATCCCGCACACAGCGACCATCTCTCGGCAAATCCTCGAATGTATCGAGACCATCGAAATGGTCGATCGGGAGATCGGCGACGGCCTCGGGCGGCGCAAGCCTCACATTGACGGCGATGCGGTAGCGCCCAGCCGCATCGGGATGCAAACCGCGCCAGGCCAGGACGCAAGCGCACGTTGGACAGAAGAGAATCTCAAGCGAAGGATGAGCCTTTCCGGCGCGCCGATAGGCGCTTACGGGCCCGGCAAGGCGGATGCGTTCGTCGACATAGTCGTAAGCCCAGAGCGTGCCGTAGCGACGGCAAAGTGTGCAATTGCAGGCAGTGATCGAACCTGGATCGCCCTCCAGGGTCCAGTGGGCTGCGCCGCAGTGGCAGGTTCCCGTCAGCATGTTCCTCCTCCGCGTTTCGACGGCAAAACGGCATCGCTTTCTTAGCATTGCGTCGGGCCTGGCGCGAGGTTCGACAAACAGCGCAGCGGCTGATGAGTTCACCCGCTTTTCCAACTATGCCTTGTCTCATCGCCAATATCCTTGCCATCATCGTTGGCATTCGCCATGAAGGCCGATGACTTCCCTTCCGCCAGCCAGCATACGCCAGCGGCTCGACGAATTGCTCGTCCAGCGCGGCCTGTTTGCCAGCCGCTCGCGTGCCCGTGACGCGGTCGAGCGCGGCACCGTGACGGTCGATGGCATCGTCGCCCGCAAGCCGGGCCAGGCCGTTCTGCCTGAGTGCAACATCGTCGTTGACGATCCGGCGCAAGGTTACGTCTCGCGCGCCGCACTGAAGCTGAAGGCTGGTCTCGACCATTTCGGCCTCGACCCCACCGGTAGCGAAGCCCTCGATGTCGGTGCCTCGACCGGCGGCTTCACGCAGGTGCTGCTCGAACGCGGCGTGGCGCATGTCACGGCGATCGATGTCGGGCACGGCCAGATGCACTCCGACATTGCCGGCGATCCGCGCGTGACGGTAATTGAAGGCCTGAATGCGCGCGAACTGTCGGCCGCCGATCTCGGCGGCCGTGTGCCGGATTTCATCGTCTCGGATGTCAGCTTCATCTCGCTGAAACTGGCGCTGCCACCGGCGCTTGCTTTGGCCAGGAACGGCGCAAAAGCCGTGTTTCTGGTCAAGCCGCAATTCGAGGCCGGCCGCGAGGCAATCGGCAAGGGCGGCCTGCTGAATGACCCCTATGATGCGGCGCGTATTGCCGGCCTGATGCAGGACTGGCTCGACACCATTCCCGGCTGGCGCTCGCTTGGGCTGCATCTGTCGCCGATAGAGGGCGGCGACGGCAACCGCGAGTTCCTGCTCGGCGGCATCAAGGACGTCGAGACCCAGAAGCGATGAGCACCCGTTTCACGATCGCAAGATTGGGCTCGCAGGGCGACGGCATCGCCGAGACGGAAACCGGCGAGGTTTTCATTCCATTCGCGCTGCCGGGAGAGGTCGTCACCGCCGCGCGGGAGAAAGATCGCGCCACCTTGATGTCGGTGCTTGAGGCTTCGCCGCTGCGGGTCGATCCGCCGTGCCGGCATTTCGGCGCGTGCGGCGGCTGCGCCGTCCAGCATCTCGAGACTGAAGCCTATCACCGGTGGAAGCATGAAAAAGTCGTACACGCACTGAAGAGCAAGGGCATCGCTTGCGATGTCGGCGCGCTGGTGCCGTGCGCGCCGCACACGCGCCGCCGCGTCGTCTTCACCGCCCGGCGGAGCGAGGCGGGAATGCAGTTCGGCTTCGTCCGCGCGCTGTCATCCGAGATCATCTCGATCGAGGAATGCCCGATCTCGCTGCCGCAGATCGTCGCTGCGCTCGACCGTTTGAGGATGCTTGCTGGGCTGATCTGCACCACGACCAAATCGTTCCACATGGCGGTGACGGTGACCGGTTCCGGCCTCGATGTCGCGGTTCACGATTCCGGCAAGCTCGGCGAGAACCAGCGCCGCGTCGCCTCCAACTTCGTCATCGCCGAGGGGCTAGCCAGGCTGTCGGTCGACGGCGAGATCATTATCGAACCAAAGAAACCGGTCATCCTGTTTGGTGGCGTCGCCGTCGCAGTGCCTCCGGGCGCTTTCCTGCAGGCGACCGAGGCTGCCGAACAAGCGATGGCCAACATTGTCGGCCAGCATCTCGCTCGTGCCAAAAAGGTCGCCGATCTCTTCGCCGGCTGCGGCAGCTTCGCGCTGCGCCTGGCCGCAAAATCGGAGGTTCATGCGGTGGAAGGCGATGCGGCAGCACTCTCGGCGCTTGACCGGGCCTTCCGTTTCGCCAGCGGCCTGAAGCGGGTGACCGGCGAACGTCGCGACCTGTTCCGGCGGCCGCTCACATTCAAGGAGTTGAATGCCTTTGACGGCGTTGTCTTCGACCCGCCTCGCGCCGGCGCCGAGGACCAGTCGAAGCAGATCGCGCGCTCCGACGTGCCGCTCGTCGCCGCAGTGTCCTGCAATCCGGTAACGCTGGCGCGGGATCTTCGCATCCTCCTCGATGGCGGCTACGCCCTGAAAGGCGTTACGCCGATCGACCAGTTCCTGTGGTCGCCGCATGTCGAGGCCGTGGCGCTGTTGGAGAAGCCGAGACGAAGGCGATAGCAGCATTTATGGGGCGCGAAAATGCGCACCAACAAAGCGCATTTGAACGTGCGTTGTTCAAAATGTGCTAGGAAATTGCAATGAGCACCAAAGCCTTTGAGATTTCGGCATCGCGCTTCGGCGAGGAGCGGGCGCCGTTTCTCTCGCCAAGGCGGGTCGCTGAACTGCTGGGGATCAATATGACAGAACTGGCGGGGCTACGGGTCTCGCGCGCAACACGCTTGCCGCCAAGTCCTGCGCGCGCAAGGTCGACGCCGCATTGAGTCCCATCGTCCGTATCCTGGTGATGGCCGGCGAGATGGCCGGTGATGAACATCGTGCGGCCATCTGGTTCAAGCATCAGCCGATCCCCGGTTGGGCCGGAAAGACCGCCTAGGATCTCGTTCGCGAAGGCAAGACGGACAAGGTGCTTGCCTATCTGGAGGCAGTCCGCTCCGGCATCTATGCCTGAACCCAGGCTGATCCTATGGTGCGCTTTTGTGCCGCGCTGGGCCCATCTGCCGCTTTCCGGTGAGGGCGCGGCCCGCTTCGGCGGCCGCTGGAATCCGATTGGCACGCCGGCGATCTACGCCGCCCGGGAACTGTCCACGGCTTGGGCTGAGTACAATCAGGGTTTTGTCCAGCACCCGGCGCTGATTGCACAATTGAAACTGTCAGGCGCCCGGCTGGCCGACCTGACAGGCGCCGATACGCTGTCGAAGCTCGGTGTAACGGCGGACATTCACCGATGCGAATGGCGTGACATCGTGGATAGAGGTTTTGTGCCCGAGACGCACCAGCTGAGAAACCGCTTGCTTGCCGACGGGCTGCACGGCGTGATCTACCCGTCCTTCATGTCGCCCGGCGGCACATGCGTCGCGCTGTGGAACGAAAACGATGCTCCGGGTCTCGAAATCATCGATCCCGACCATCGCCTGCCGAAAACACCGGCATCATGGTTTTAGGGCAGTTCGAGCTGCGGCGAGCACACCCGCCTCCATCTCTTCCAACGTCTTCGGCCTGCCTTTGTGGGGCAGGGATCCAAACACGTCCTCGGGCCGTGTCTCGGCGAAGACCCGCGCTGGTTTCAGCAGCACGCCCTCCGGAGTATCTTCGACCAGCAGACATGTGCCGGTGGCCCATTGCTTCTGCTCTCGGATCGCGCTGGGCAGCACGATGCTTCCGTCTGCCGAGACTGTGGTCGTGAGCCCTTTCATGGTAGGCATCGCGGCGCATCCTTTTAGCGAACGCAAGACATAAACCAGGTGACAGCCGCCATCAAACCCTGGTGCCGCCGACCGTCATCTGGTTCATCCTGAGATGCGGCTGGCCGACACCGACCGGCACACCCTGTCCGGCCTTGCCGCACATGCCGATGCCGGTGTCGAGCTTCATGTCGTTGCCGATCATCGAAACGCGATGCATGGCATCCGGCCCGTTGCCGATCAGCATGGCGCCCTTGATCGGTTGCGTCACTTTGCCGTTCTCGATCATGTAGGCTTCGGTGCAGCCGAACACGAACTTGCCCGAAGTGATGTCGACCTGGCCGCCACCGAACGACACGGCATAGATGCCGTTCTTGACGGAGGCGATGATCTCGTCCGGCTCCATGTCGCCTGCTGTCATGTAGGTGTTGGTCATGCGCGGCATAGGCTCGTGCGCGTAACCTTGGCGTCGCCCGTTGCCGGTGGCTTTCATGCCCATTAGCCGGGCGTTCTGGCGGTCCTGCATGTAGCCGACCAGCTTGCCATCGTTGATCAGAACGTTATGGGCCGAAGGCGTGCCCTCATCGTCGACAGTCAGCGAACCTCGCCGCTCGGGCATGCTGCCGTCATCAACGACGGTGACGCCTTTCGCCGCCACCTGCTGGCCAAGCAGGCCGGCAAAGGCCGACGTCTTCTTGCGGTTGAAATCGCCTTCCAGGCCGTGGCCGACCGCCTCGTGCAACATGACGCCCGGCCAGCCGCTCGACAGCACGATGTCGAAAGTGCCGGCAGGCGCTGGAACCGCTTCGAGATTGACCAGCGCTTGCCGCAATGCCTCCTTGGCAGCGTGCCGCCAGCTGTCCTCGACCAGGAATTCGCCAAAATCCTTGCGGCCTCCCATGCCGTAGGAGCCGCTCTCCTGGCGGTCGCCGTCGCCGACCACCACCGACACGTTGATCCTGACCAGCGGACGGATGTCGCGCACCATCTGGCCGTCGGCGCGCACGATCTCGATATGCTGCCAGGAGGCGGCGAGCGACGCCGTCACCTGCCTGACGCGCGGATCCTCGGACCGCAGCCATGCATCGATTTCCTGGAGCAGCTTGGCCTTGGTCTCGAAGGAAGGCGAGGGGATAGGGTTTCCGTCGCCGTAGAGATGGCGGTTGGTGCGGGCAGGCGCTGCTGCAAGCGTGCCGGAATAGCCGCTTTTCACCGTCGAAACGGCGTCGGCTGCGCGCAGCAGCGAGGCTTCGGAGAGATCGCTGGAATGGGCGTAGCCGCTGGCTTCGCCGGCGACGGCACGCAGGCCGAAACCCTGGTCGGTGTTGAAATTCGCGGTCTTCAGCTTGCCATTGTCGAATATCAGCGATTCGCTCTCGCTGTATTCGAGAAACAGTTCACCGTCGTCGGCGCCGTTAATAGTCTCGGCAACGATCTGCTTGATGCGATCGTCGGAAATGTCGAATTGGCCGATCAGGCTGTTCATGGCAGATCCATTCGCAGGAGGATTGTTTCCCACGATGTAGGCGCGAAGGCCCCCACAGACAATCTGAAATGAGATTTTGCCGTGACCGCGGCCGGTCAACATCACTGGATCGTGCTACAACACCGCGTTCAGGGCAGGGCGGCGAAGCCGTCGGCGAAACCCTTGAGGTCGACGGGAATGCCGATGCCCTCTTCCGGTGTCTGGAAGACGATGAAGGTGGCGGACGTACCGGTCTTCAGCGTGTCGAGCAGCGGCTTTTCCAGGATGACCTCGGCATAGCAGCCGTCCTGGAAGCAGCGCACGAAGTAGGCGCGGCCGATATCCTTGCCGTCGACATTGAGGCCGAGGCCGTTGGGCAACAGCACACCGAGCGGCGCCAGCACACGAAGGATTTCGGCCTTGTTGTCGGCTGTGCGCAGCACGACGACGGAAAGACCCATTTCCGGGCGGTCCTCGGCGACGACGTTCTGCATCATCACGCATTGTTCGGACGTAGCACCGGCCGGCGTATCGCAGATGATCGACCACGCCCCATGCGTCGACTTCACCGTGCCGCTTGGCTGCGCGGCATTGGCCAGGCCGCCGCCGGACAAGGCTATTGCGGCGGCAACAAGGATGACCTTCGCCAAGGTTCTCGAAAGCCAAGGGTTCATGACGGCTCCATTGCGAATCACGGCACTTTAAGCCGCACTAAACCCAAGTAAAGGACGAGACCCCGGCGATCTGCCCCGACATAGGCGACAATGCGCTTTTCAGTGCGAATTTCGCCCTAATTGCGACTGTTCCGCGCGCCGCGCGGCTCATTCTACCCGGACGCCGCTTCGGTGATTCGCGGCGAGCCGTCACCGCAGGATGCCAGCGCCACGCTTGCGCGCAAAAATGCCGCACGGGTTCCGGCGCTCCTTTCTTGCGGAGGCAAATAGAGTATGGTTTGAACCAGCCTTGAATTGTCCGGGATTCCCGTCCCGGCATTGTTCGACATTCTTGCGGTCCGATCGCGAGGAACTGGGAGATGACGAGGGCGATGAGAAAATTCCTGGCAACCGCCAAAATCGTAGCTAGTGCCGCCGCCACGTTGTTTGCCGCTGCATCCGCTCATGCAGCCCAGCCCCAACCTTGGGAAACCAGTTTTCAGCCTCCGGCGACCGACATTATGAGGCAGATCGAGTGGTTCGGGAACTACTCGTTCGCGTTCATCATTGTGATCACCGCCTTGGTGCTTTTCCTGATCGCCTACTGCATTTTGCGGTTCCGGGCGAGCGTCAACCCGACCCCGTCGCGCACCAGCCACAACACGCTGATCGAGGTCATCTGGACTGTCGGTCCCGTCGTCATCCTGCTCTGTCTCGCCATTCCCTCGTTCCAGCTGCTGACCGCGCAATACACGCCGCCGGAAGAAGCCAAGCTGACCGTCAAGGCGACGGGCAATCAGTGGAACTGGGATTACGAATATCAGGTCGACAACACGCTTTCCTTCAATTCCGCGATCCTTCAGGATGCCGACAGGGCTGCTGCCGGCAAGGAAGATCGCGCCGCTTATCCGCGCCTGCTCGCCGTCGACAATGAGATGGTGGTGCCGGTCAACACCATGACCCGCGTACTGGTGACGGCGACCGACGTCATTCACGCCTTTGCCATGCCTTCCTTCGGCATCAAGACCGACGCGGTGCCGGGCCGCATCAACGAGGTGTGGTTCAAGGCCGACAAGGAAGGCCTCTATTACGGCCAGTGCTCGGAACTCTGCGGCAAGGACCACGCCTTCATGCCGATCGCCATTCGCGTCGTCTCCGATGCGCGATACAAGACCTGGCTGGCGGCAGCCAAGACCGACCTTCCCGGCGCCAACAAGGCGCTGATGGCCGAGGTCGATGGCACGAACAAGGTAGCGGCCGCCGGCAACTGATGCCGCGACCAGAAAAGATTCAGGGAACGGAGCCGACCATGGCAGACGCTGCAGCTCACGACGACCACGACCACAAGCCGTATCATGGCTGGGTCCGGTGGGTGTATTCGACCAACCACAAGGACATCGGTACGCTTTATCTGATCTTCGCGATCATGGCGGGCTGCATCGGTGGCGCCTTGTCGGTCGTCATGCGCATGGAATTGCAGGAGCCGGGCATCCAGATATTCACTGGCTTGGCGCAGATGGTCTACGGCATGAACGGTGACGCCGCCATCGACGGCGGCAAGAGCATGTACAATGCTTTCACCACCGCGCATGCGCTGATCATGATCTTCTTCATGGTAATGCCGGCGCTGATCGGCGGCTTTGCCAACTGGATGGTGCCGATCATGATCGGCGCGCCGGATATGGCGTTCCCGCGCATGAACAACGTGTCGTTCTGGCTGCTGCCGCCGGCTTTCATCCTGCTGATTTTCTCGGCCTTCGTCCCGAGCGCGCCCGGCGCCTACGGCGTCGGCGGCGGCTGGACGCTTTATCCGCCGCTGTCGACATCGGGCCAGCCCGGACCGGCCATGGACCTGGCGATCCTTTCAATCCACATCGCCGGCGCCTCCTCGATTCTTGGCGCCATCAACTTCATCACCACCATCTTCAACATGCGCGCGCCCGGCATGACCATGCACAAGATGCCGCTGTTCGCTTGGTCGGTGTTGATCACCGCCTTCCTGCTGCTTCTGTCGCTTCCGGTGTTGGCCGGCGGCATCACCATGCTTTTGACCGACCGCAATTTCGGCACCACGTTCTTCGCCCCGGACGGCGGCGGCGATCCGATCCTGTTCCAGCACCTGTTCTGGTTCTTCGGCCATCCGGAGGTCTACATTCTGATCCTGCCGGGTTTCGGGATCATTAGCCACATCATCTCGACCTTTTCGAGGAAGCCGGTGTTCGGCTATCTCGGCATGGCCTATGCGATGGTTGCCATCGGCGCGGTGGGCTTCATCGTCTGGGCCCACCACATGTACACGACGGGCCTGTCGCTCGACACCCAGCGCTATTTCGTCTTTGCCACCATGGTCATCGCGGTGCCGACGGGCGTGAAGATCTTCTCGTGGATCGCCACTATGTGGGGCGGGTCGATTTCGCTCAAGACCCCGATGCTGTGGGCGATCGGCTTCATCTTCCTGTTCACTGTTGGCGGCGTCACCGGCGTGCAGCTGGCCAATGCCGGCCTCGACCGCCCGCTGCACGACACCTACTTCGTGGTCGCGCACTTCCACTACGTGCTGTCGCTGGGCGCGGTCTTCGCGATCTTCGCCGGCTGGTACTACTGGTTCCCGAAAATGACCGGCTACATGTACTCACCCGTGATCGCGAACACCCACTTCTGGGTCACTTTCGTCGGCGTCAACCTGGTCTTTTTCCCGCAGCACTTCCTCGGCCTTTCCGGTATGCCGCGTCGCTATATCGACTATCCCGATGCCTTCGCCGGCTGGAATATGGTGTCGTCCTACGGCTCGTACATCTCGGCTGTCGGCGTCGTCATCTTCCTGTTCGGCGTCTTCGAGGCGTTCCAGAAGAAGCGGGTCGCCGGCGCCAATCCTTGGGGCGAGGGTGCGACCACGCTGGAATGGCAGCTGCCTTCGCCGCCGCCGTTCCACCAGTGGGAACAGTTGCCGAAGATCAAGTAGGCGGTTGCCTCCTTAATACGGAACCGCCGGCCGACAGGCGGTTTTGGCCAACGGAATGATGGACTTTAAGTACGCATGGCCCTTGCCGAAGACAGACTGATTGACGAGCCGGGCTTCCGCATGTCGGAAGCGACGGCGGGCGATTTCTTCGCCCTGCTGAAGCCGCGCGTCATGTCGCTGGTGGTGTTCACCGCGTTTGTCGGCATGGTCGCCGCCCCGGTGACCATCAATCCGCTGCTGGCGGTGATCGCGATCCTGGCTATTGCCATTGGTGCTGGCGCGTCCGGTGCGCTCAACATGTGGTACGACGCAGACATCGATGCGGTGATGACGCGCACCGCCGGCCGTCCCGTGCCGGCCGGCCGCATCCGGCCAGGCGAGGCATTGAGTTTCGGGTTGGTGCTGTCGGTTTTATCGGTGATGACGCTCGGCGTGCTGGTCAACTGGTTGGCCGCATCGCTGCTGGCCTTCACCATCTTTTTCTATGCCGTCATCTATACGATGTGGCTGAAGCGCTGGACGCCGCAGAACATCGTCATCGGCGGTGCTGCCGGTGCCGTTCCGCCGGTCATCGGCTGGGTGGCGGTAACCGGATCGGTCAGCCTCGAAAGCTTGGTGCTGTTCCTGATCATTTTCCTGTGGACGCCGCCGCATTTCTGGGCGCTCGCGCTCTTCAAGTCGGAGGACTATGCGAAGGCAGGCATTCCGATGATGCCGAATGTCGCCGGCCAGGCCTCGACCAGGCGCCAGATCTTTGGCTATGCGCTGGTCCTCGCGCCGGTTGGCGTGCTGCCCTGGGTTCTCGGCTTCACCACGCCGGCCTATGGCGTCGTTGCATTGCTGCTCGGCGGCGGCTTCGTCTGGTATGCGTGGAAGGTGCTGCAAATGGCCGATGACGACCGGGCGATGAAGCCGGCCAAGGCCTTGTTTGGCTATTCGCTGCTCTATCTCTTCGCCATCTTTGCCGCCTACCTTGGCGATTGCGTCGTCGCGCGCGCGCTGACCATCGGTGGAGCGTGAGCATGGCCGAAAAAAAGCTTGAACTGGTCACGCTGACCGAACGTCAGCAGAAGGCCCGCCGCAATCGCTCGGCCGCAATCGGTTTCGCGCTGGCGGCGCTGGTCGTCATATTCTACGTCGCGACCATCGTGAAATTTGGTCACAGTTTCCCCGGCTCGATGTGAGCTGACGATGACCAGGCAAACAGTCACCGATCCTACGAAGAAAAATACGAACCGCGTCGTCGCCGGCGTCTGCATCGCGTTCTTCGGTGGCATGATCGGCATGGCCTACGCCGCGGTGCCGCTTTATGCGATGTTCTGCCAGGCGACAGGCTACGGCGGCACCGTCAAACGGGCGACCCAGCAATATGCCGATCGGGTGCTCGACCGCGACATCACCATCCGCTTCGATGCCAACACCGTCGGCGTTCCCTGGCAATTCCAGCCGGTCGCCCGCTCGATCACCATCAAGATCGGCGAGACCGCCGAGGCGCATTTCAGCGCGACCAACAAATTCAGCCGGCCCATCACCGGACGTGCCACCTTCAACGTGCAGCCGGAACTGGCCGGACCTTACTTCAACAAGGTCGAGTGTTTCTGCTTCACCGACACGACGCTGAAGCCGGGCGAGACACTGGACATGCCGGTCGTGTTCTATGTCGATCCCGACATCGTCAACGCGCCGGAACTGAAGGATTTGAAGACGATTACCCTGTCCTACACGATGTTCCCGGTCGACAAGACCAAGCCGGTCGCATCATCGGTGCCGGCCGACGGCCGCCGCAACAAGATTTCAGATACCGAAGCAAGCCTCGGGGGTTGATATGGCAGACGCACACGCAAAACCACAACATGACTACCACCTCGTCGACCCGAGCCCGTGGCCTTTCCTGGGCTCCGTCGGGGCGCTGGTGACCGCGCTCGGCGGTGTCTGTTACATGCAATATCTCAAGGGCGGCGATTTCCCGATCTTCGGTTTCAACATCGCCAACCCATGGCTGTTCTTCATCGGCCTGCTGATCGTCATCTACACGATGTTCGCCTGGTGGTCGGATACGATCAAGGAAGCGCATGAGGGACACCACACCCGTGTCGTGTCGCTGCATCTGCGCTACGGCATGATCATGTTCATCGCCTCCGAGGTGATGTTCTTCGTCGCCTGGTTCTGGGCCTTCTTCGACGCCAGCCTGTTTCCGGGCGAGGTCCATCAATACGCCCGTACCGCCTTCACCGGCGGCGTCTGGCCACCCAAGGGCCTCGAAGTTCTCGACCCCTTCCATCTGCCGCTTTACAACACCGTCATCCTGCTTCTGTCGGGCACCACGGTGACCTGGGCGCACCACTCGCTCATCCACGGCGACCGCAAAGGTCTGATCAATGGCTTGGTGCTGACCGTCGGCCTCGGCATGCTGTTCACCATGGTGCAGGCCTACGAGTACATGCACGCGCCGTTCGGCTTCAGGGATTCAATCTACGGCGCCACCTTCTTCATGGCGACCGGCTTCCATGGTTTCCACGTCATCATCGGCACGATCTTCCTGCTGGTCTGCCTGATCCGCGCCATGAAGGGCGACTTCACGCCCAAGCAGCATTTCGGCTTCGAGGCCGCCGCCTGGTACTGGCACTTCGTCGACGTGGTGTGGCTGTTCCTGTTTGCCTCGATCTACGTCTGGGCATCGAACGGCGCGATGATCGAACCACACTGAGATCGAGCTGAGGAAATCGACAAGGCGGCTGCGGCGACGTGGCCGCCTTATCTTTTGTGGCAAATGCTCCTAGGATGACCTCATGAGCGACGACAAGGCGATCTGGCCACCAATCGATCCGATCTCGGCCGGCCTGCATGGCCGCTGCCCCCGCTGCGGCGAGGGCAGACTGTTCTCTGGGTTCCTCACGGTCGGCAATCGCTGCACCAATTGCGGCCTCGATTATTCCTTCGCCGATGCCGGCGACGGGCCGGCGGTGTTCGTTATCCTGATCATCGGCTTCATCGTCGTCGGTCTGGCGCTGTGGATGGAGGTGACGCTCAATCCGCCGCTCTGGCTGCATCTGCTGCTGTGGATTCCGCTGACGCTGGTGCTTTGCCTGGCGGCGCTCCGGTTGATCAAGGGCGTCCTGCTGACGCTGCAATACCGCAACAAGGCGGCCGAGGGCCGGCTGGACCGCGGCGAATGAGCGAGGCATCAGGTTTGGTGGCCGGCCGGTCGCGGCCGAAGCGCGCATTGGCGCTCGGCCTGGGTATCGTCGTGTTTTTGATACTGCTGGCGCTCGGCACCTGGCAGGTTCAGCGCCTGCACTGGAAAGAGGGCCTTCTCCAGACGATAGACCAGCGGACGCATTCGGCGCCTGTGCCATTGGCCGAGGTCGAAAAGCGGTTTGCTGCCACTAGCGACGTGGACTACACGCCGGCAACGGTGACCGGCACTTTCCTGCATCAAGGCGAGCGGCATTTCCTCGCCACCTGGGAAGGCCAGTCCGGTTTCGATGTCTTCACGCCGCTGCAGCTCGACGATGGCCGTTTCGTACTGATCAACCGCGGCTTCGTGCCTTACGATTTCAAGGACCCAGCCAAGCGGCCGCAGGGGCAGGTAACGGGCGAAGTGACGGTGACGGGGCTCGCCCGCAACCCACTGCCGGCCAAGCCCTCGATGATGCTTCCCGACAATGATCCGCAGAAGAACATCTTCTACTGGAAAGATCGTGACGCGATGGCCTCGAGCGCCGGCTTGCCAGCAGGAGCGGCGCTGGTGCCGATCTTCATCGATGCGAACGCCACGGCCAACCCCGGCGGGCTGCCGGTTGGCGGTGTCACCGTCATCGACCTGCCGAACAGCCATCTGCAATATGCGATAACCTGGTACGGCCTTGCCGCCGCCCTTGCCGGCGTCCTGATCTCCTGGCTCCGCCGCCCGGCGAAAGACCAATGATCGCCGCCACTACCCTTGACAGGGCAGGGCCGCACACCTCATTTCGCGCCTTGAGCTCAGAAGTCATAGTCCGATCAACCGGCCTACAATCAGCGTAAGATGCAATCATGCTTCACACAAAGCCACCGCTGACCATCCGGCTCTGCCAGCCGCGCGGTTTCTGTGCGGGCGTTGACCGTGCGATCCAGATCGTCGTGCTGGCGCTGAAGAAATACGGCGCGCCGGTTTATGTCCGCCACGAGATCGTGCACAACCGCTACGTCGTCGAAGGGCTGCAAAGCCTCGGCGCGGTGTTCATCGAGGAGCTCTCCGAGATCCCGCCCGAGCATCGCCAGAGCCCGGTCGTCTTTTCGGCGCATGGCGTGCCGAAATCGGTGCCGGCCGACGCCCGGTCCCGCAACCTATTCTATCTCGACGCGACTTGCCCGCTGGTCTCGAAAGTCCACAAGCAGGCAATGCGCCATCAGCGGCTGGGCCGCCACGTGCTTTTGATCGGCCATGCCGGGCATCCGGAGGTGATCGGCACAATGGGCCAGTTGCCGGACGGCGCGGTCACTCTGATCGAGACCGAAGCCGACGCCGCAAGCTTCGTGCCTGCAGACCCGCAAGCGCTCGGCTTCGTGACCCAGACGACGCTGTCAGTCGAGGACACCGCCGGTATCATCCGCGCGCTGCAGCAACGTTTTCCCGAGCTGCACGCGCCGGCGGCGGAATCGATCTGTTATGCCACCACCAATCGCCAGGAAGCGGTCAAGGAGACAGCGGCCGGCGCCGATCTCTTCCTGGTTGTCGGCGCACCTAACTCCTCCAACTCGCGGCGCCTGGTCGAAGTGGCCGAGCGCGCCGGCGCCTCGATGTCGCTTCTCGTGCAGCGCGCCTCCGAAATTCCGTGGAATGACATTGTCGGCATCTCGACGCTCGGCCTGTCGGCGGGCGCTTCGGCGCCGGAGATCATCGTCGACGAGATCGTCGATGCGTTCAGGCAGCGCTTCGACGTGACCATCGAGCTGGCCGTGACGGCGACGGAGACGGAGGATTTTCCGGTGATGCGGGTGTTGCGCGATGTCGAACTGACGGCTGCCGACATGGCCTTCGTCAACGGGGCTGCGTAGCCACGATGGCGGTCTACACCGACGTCAATGAGGGCGAGCTCGGCGCGTTCCTCAGCAACTATCCGGTCGGCGATCTCTTGTCCTACAAGGGCATCGCCGAAGGCACCGAAAACTCGAATTTTTTACTGCACACCAGCAGCGGCTCCTACATCCTGACGCTTTACGAGAAGCGCGTCGACAAGGCTGACCTGCCGTTCTTTCTCGGCCTCATGGCCCACCTCGCCAGAAAGGGCATTTCGTGCCCGCTCCCGGTCACCGCACATGATGGCGGTGTGATCGGAACACTTGCCGGCCGGCCGGCGGTCATTATCACCTTTCTCGAAGGCCTGTCGCTGCGGCGGCCGACGGCTGCGCATTGCGGCGAGGTCGGCAAGGCGCTGGCGGCACTGCATCTCGCCGGCGCGGATTTTCCGATGACCCGCCCCAACGCCCTTGCCATCGATGGCTGGCGCAAGCTGTGGAATGCCGCCCGCGCCCGCGCCGACGAGGTCGAGCCGGGACTGGCGGCCGAGGTCGATGCCGATTTCGCCGATTTCGAGCGAAACTGGCCGAACGGTCTGCCGCAGGGCATCATCCATGCCGATCTTTTCCCGGACAATGTGTTCTTCCTCGGCGAGAAACTGTCCGGGCTGATCGACTTCTATTTCGCCTGCAACGACCTCTACGCTTATGACGTTGCCACGTGCCTGAACGCCTGGTGCTTCGAGAAGGATTTTTCCTTCAATCTGACCAAGGGCACGGCGCTGCTTGCCGGCTACCAAGGCGTGCGGCCGTTGAGCGGTGACGAGAAAGCTGCGCTGCCGATGCTGGCGCGCGGCTCGGCGCTGCGCTTCATGCTGACCCGGCTCTACGACTGGCTGACGGTTCCGGACGGCGGGCTGGTGATGAAACGCGACCCGACCGAGTATATTCGCCGGATGCGCTTCCACCGGGCGATCAACTCTCCTTCCGAATATGGACTGACATGACCAAGCGCGTTGAAATCTTCACCGATGGTGCCTGTTCGGGCAATCCCGGGCCTGGCGGCTGGGGCGCAATCCTGCGCTTCAACGGCGCCATCAAGGAACTCCACGGTGGCGAGGCTCTGACCACCAACAACCGCATGGAGCTGTTGGCCGCCATCTCGGCTCTCAATGCGCTCAAGGAACCTTGCGTCGTCGACCTTTATACCGACAGCAACTATGTCAAGGACGGTATTTTCAGCTGGATCGACGGCTGGAAGCGCAACGGCTGGAAGACGGCCGCCAGGCAGCCGGTGAAGAATGCCGAGCTGTGGCAGCAGCTCGACGCAGCGCGTAACCGCCATCAGGTCACCTGGCATTGGGTCAAGGGCCATGCCGGCCATCCCGAGAACGAGCGTGCCGACGAATTGGCGCGGCTCGGCATGGCGCCATTCAAGACGAAGTCGGCGAAACCCGCGCTCGCGTCCGTAACGCCGAAGGAAGGCACCCAGTCCAAGCAATCGGCGGCCAAGAAGGTTCGGCGCTCGACCCAGAGTTATTGATCCGGTTGAACTGGCGTGTCAGCGGATTAGAAGGGCGGTGCCGAACAGTCCGATTGCAAACACCGTATGCGACACAAGATTCAGGGCGCGGACCTGCATCGGATTGGGCCGCTTCGAAGCGGCCCAGCCGGCGCCCATGCCGGGCGCCAGCAGAAACCACCCGGCGCCGACGGTGACCATGCTGAGGATAAAGGCCGGCAGGAAGGTCGGCGCGGTGAGCCAGGCCGTTCCGGCCAGCACGACCAGTATGATGCCGTAGACGATGCCGACAGCATAATGAAAGGCCCAGCCAAGTACTGATTCATGCGCGTAGGGCGAGGCCTCGCCAATGTCGTCATGGAAGACCTTGCCTTCCCTGAGATGCCAGACCCAGCGGCCGACCAGCCCCCAGTTCGGCCGCGGTTGAGCAAACGCCTTGTTCAGGAAAATCGCCCAGACATCCATAAGCGCGGTTGCGCCGATGCCGATCGCGACGCTGCGCCAGACGATGTCAGACATAATCGAGGTCCCCAAAAGCAAGCAGTTCCGAAGCGCCGACGCATGGCCCCGAAAACCGGGTCGGCTTTCGGAGGGATCATGCGCCAATGCAAAAAGTCAGCGTCCTTTGGACGCTGAGCGCTCGAAGGCGCCCGCCGCCGTCCCTGGCCTATGCTGTCGCCAAGACGGAAAGCTGTCCGAGAATGTGAGCCGCACCGGATTCGTCGACGCCGGGCTTTGTCTCGACATTGAGCGCGGTGACCTTGCCGTCGTCGACGATCATCGAAAAACGCTTCGAGCGCAGCCCCATGCCGCCGCTGGAGAGGTCGGCGTCGAGGCCGACCGATTTGGCGAAATCGCCATTGCCATCGGCAAGATAAAGGATTTTGCCTTCACCGCCGCTGAAGCGGGCCCAAGCCCCCATGACGTGAACATCGTTGACCGAGACGACGGCGATAGTGTCGACGCCGCGCGCCAGGATGGCGTCGTAATTGTCCAGGTAGCCGGGCAGATGATTGTTGCTGCAGGTTGGCGTGAAAGCGCCTGGAACCCCAAACAGCACGACCGTCTTTCCTGAGAATATCTCGCCCGTCGTGATCGGCTTTGCACCGTCGGCGGTCATTGTCTTGAAGGTCGCATCGGGCAGTTTGTCGCCAACGGAGATCGTCATGATGGTCCTCGCTTGAGAATGGAAAGGGAGTGTCCTTGCGATAGCGAACTAAGGCGCGCCCGGCAACCGTCCAGACGTTGGCATCACGGAAAAGGCAGCAGGCCTTCGACCGCGCCAGCGGCACTTGTCAGTGTGTAGTGCAGGCCGCCGTCGGTTGGCGTTGTCGACGGCCTGTCGAGGATCGGCACAGTAAAGATCAGCTTGCCATCCTTTTCGCTGCGCGCGGGGGCACCGAACATGTAGTCGCGTTCGCCGGCAACGAAGAAGTCGGCGGCCTCGGGACTGCCCGGAAAGCTCGCTTCGACAATCAGCGTTTCGTGGTCGCCCGGCAGTACGTTTATGCCGAAATCGGGCGTTGCCGTGGCGGGCAGGGTGGCAAGGCCTGCCTTGACCAGTGCCGCGTCCTCGGCGTTGTCCGGATCGGCGCCGGGATCGACGGTCAGCCTCGTCTGCACCGGGATGCAGATGGTTTCGCAAATGCCGAGGAAGATATCCGCATCGATGACGGCCGGCTGGCCGGGCGCGGCAAGCGTGAACGTCACCGGCAACGAAACCGGGTGGTCGTAGCCGGCCCATTTGCCATAGCCGTCGTCATGGCGCTGCGGCGGCGGAAACGAAAGCGTCGCGTCGGCAATGTTGGTGCTGGCCGAGACGTCGATCTGTGGCGGCACGCCTGCATCGCCCGGATCGCGCCAATAGGTTTTCCAGCCGGGCTTCAGCGCAATGTCGAGGACGCCCTGGAGACGTCCGGCCTCGTCGGCTTTGCCGCTCGTTACCAGTCGCACCCTGCCGCCTTCGCTGTTGTACCAGGCCGACGAGGAGGCTGAGGCTGGGAGGCCGGTCGCCGATCCAATGGCCACACTAAGCAGCAGGATTTTCAAGCTTTGCATGACGGTGATTTGATCGTCCGTTGATGGCCGCACAATGATTTCATGACGCGGCCGGCATCATATTTGCGTGACCTTCGATTTACGAGCCTGATCAAATCGGGCGCCGCCCATCTTTTCGACGCTTCGGAAACGCGTTACGCTGTGGCCATGGATTTGTTGCGCCATAAAAGGACGGCCGCAGGACCCGGCTTTCTCGACGACCAGTTCCTGATTGCCATGCCCGGCATGAAGGACGACCGCTTCACGCGCTCTGTCATCTACATTTGCGCGCACAGCGACGAAGGCGCGATGGGGCTGATCATCAACCAGACGCAGCAGATGCTGTTTCCGGACCTGCTCGTACAACTTGGCATCATGAATGAGATGGAGGCGATCCGCCTGCCACCGCCGGCGCGCGACTTCGTCGTGCGCAATGGCGGACCGGTGGATCGCAGCCGCGGCTTCGTCCTGCATTCGGGCGACTACCGGGTGGAATCCTCGCTCGCCGTGTCCGACGACGTCTGCCTGACCGCGACCGTCGACATATTGCGCGCCATCTCCTCCGGCCGCGGACCCCGGCGGGCGCTGATGGCGCTCGGTTATGCCGGCTGGGGTGCGGGCCAGCTTGAAAACGAGATCGTCGAGAATGGCTGGCTGACTTGCCCGGCAAGTGCCGAGCTTCTGTTCGACGCCGACATCGACCGCAAATACGACCGGATCCTTGCCTCGATCGGCATCGATCTCGCGCATCTCAGCCTGGCTGCCGGTCACGCCTGAGCCTCATCACGTCCCGAAACTTGTCACGCTTGAGTGAGCGGGTACTGTTCCTTCAGCGTCTTCAGCACCTGGTCGCCCGGCATCGGCGCGCCGAACATGAAGCTCTGCACGTATTCGCAGCCCATCTGCCGCAACTCCAGCGCATCGCTCTCGTCCGAAATGCCTTCGGCGACAACCGACAGGCCGAGTTCATGCGCCATGTTGACCATGGATTTGAGCAGCACCGCGCGTTTCGGCGTCGCGTCGTCGACGAAGCTCTTGTCGATCTTGATGGTGTCGAACGGAAAGCGCGTCAGATAGGCCAGCGATGAATAGCCGGTGCCGAAATCGTCCAGCGACAGGCCGATGCCAAGCTGCTTTAGCTTGGTCAGCACATGAGCGGTCTGCTCGGGATTGTCCATCACCAGCGATTCCGTGAGTTCGAGCCGGAAGCAGCGCGGTTTCAGATTGGCCCGCGCGATCACCGAGCGGACGTCGCTGACCAGGTCGCGGCGGATGAGCTGACGGCTGGACAGATTGACCGAGACCGACAGCGGCGCATCGCCGATCTGCTTTTGCCATCCCGCCAGGTCTTCGGCAGCCTGCTGCATGGCGAATAGCCCAAGCTGCACGATCAGGCCGCAGTTTTCGGCGACCGGGATGAAATCCGCCGGCGGGATCATGCCGCGTCGCGGATGGTCCCAGCGCAGCAAGGCTTCAAAGCCGGCAACGCTGCCGTCCTCCAGCCGTACGATCGGCTGATAGGCAAGCGTGAATTCGCGTCGCTCGATGGCGCGCCGCAGGTCGGACTCGAACTGCAGCCGGTCGGTGCCGACCGTGCGGAAGGCAGGCCGGAAAGGCTCGATCCTGTCGCCGCCGAAGCGCTTGGCTTGATGCATGGCGAGCTCAGCATCCTTGACCATGTCCTCGGCCGAAGTCTGGGTTGAGGTCCAGGTGATCAGCCCGATCGAGGCGGTCAGCACGATCTCGCGCTTGGCGAAGGTGATCGGGTTGTTGATGGCGTGCTTGATGGCATCGGCAATGGCCGCGATGCGAGCCGGATCCTGCTCCGACAAAAGCATCAGCGCGAACTGGTCGCCGGCAAAGCGCGACAGCGAATCCTTCGGCTTGAGCAGCCGGTGCAGCCGCCGCGCGATGGTCAAAAGGATGGTGTCGCCGGCCGAGATGCCGAGCCCGTCATTGACCTGCTTGAAGCGGTCGATGTCGATGACGAAGACGGTCGGGCGCACCTTCTCTTCGGTGCGGGCGATCGAAATGATCGCCTCCAGCCGGTTCATGAACAGCTCGCGGTTAGGCAGGCCGGTCAGATTGTCATGTACGGCGTCATGCAGCAGCCGTTCCTCGGACTTCTTCTGCTCCGTCACGTCGACCATGGTGCCGACGCAGCGGATGACCTCGCCGTCCGAGCCGATCACCGGCCGGGCGCGCAGCGCAAACCAGTGATAATGCCCGTCGGCGCCGCGCAGGCGGAAGTTTTGCGACACCCGGCCGCGCCGGTGCTCGAGCACGACGTCGAGCGTCGTACGAAACGTGTCGCGGTCGTCGGCATGCAGCACCGGCAGCCAGTTGCGGGCTGGGCCGCCGAGGCTGTTGGGCGCAAGGCCGAGCTGGATGCTTACGTCGGGACGAGTGACGACGCGGTCGCGCAGCACGTCCCAGTCCCACACAGTATCGCCCGATCCGGCAACCGCCAGCGCCTGGCGCTCGAGATCGGAGAACAGGCCCTGATGCAGGGCGCCGCCGGCAAAAGCGTGCTGCATCACGGTGAAGCCGATTAGCAGGATGATGAGGATCAGCCCACCGCCCAGCGCCGGCTGGGCGATATCGTTGTCGAGCATGCCTGTGATCGCCATCCACGATCCGCATAGCCATAGCAGAACCATCACCCAACTGGGCACCAGCATGATGGCGCGGTCGTAACCGCGGATGCCGAGGAAGATGATCAGGCCGAGCCCGGTCAGCGCGGTGGCGGCGAAGGACAGCCTGGCAATGCCGGCGGCAACCGCCGGATCGATGATGGCGACGCCGGCGATCAGCACCAGCCCGAGAATCCAGACCAGTGCGCCGTAGCTGAAATGGCCGTGCCACCGGTTGAGGTTGAGATAGGCAAACAGGAACACCACGAAGGTCGCCGCAAGCGCCACCTCCGTTCCGGCGCGCCACATCTGCTCATTGCCCGGCGAGATTTCTATAATCTTGTTGAGAAAGCCGAAATCGACGCAGATATAGGCAAGCACCGCCCAGGCCAGGGCCGCCGTTGCCGGGAACATCGAGGTCCCCTTGACGACGAAAAGAATGGTCAGGAACAGCGCCAGCAGGCCGGCGATGCCGATGACGATGCCACGAAACAGCGTGTAGGAATTGACCGAGTCCTTGTAGGATTCAGGGTCCCACAGATAGACCTGCGGCAGCTTGGGCGAGGCGAGTTCGGCGATGAAGGTAATCACCGTTCCGGGGTTGAGCGTCACCCGGAACACGTCGGCGTCGGGGCTGGTCTGGCGGTCGAGCGCAAAGCCTTCGCTGGGCGTGATCGCGGCGATACGGGTCGAGCCGAGGTCCGGCCAGAACAGGCCGGAATTCACCAGCCGGAAATGCGGTGCGACAATCAGCCTGTCGAGCTGCTGGTCGGTGGTGTTAGCGAGCGCGAACACCGCCCAGTCGCCGGTCGAGCGCGCGTCATTGGCCTCGACCTCGATGCGCCGTACGATGCCGTCTGGGCCGGGTGCCGTCGAGACCTGGAAATTCTCGCCCTGGTTGCGGTAGATTTCGACGGCGCCCGAAAGGTCGAGCGCCACGTCGTCGCGGGCAATCTTGATCGGTTCGACCGCAAACGCCGAGGATGCCGCGCAGAGCGTGACGATTGCCGCCAGCATAAAGGCAAGCAGCGACCCGTTGCGCAGAAAATTCGTCAAAAATCAGTCCTTTGTTCCAACGCCCGGCGGATCGTCCGCGATTCGGGCGTATAGGTAATGGTCCTGCCAGATGCCGTTGATCCTCAGATAGGATCGTAGCAGTCCTTCGCGCCGGAATCCGGCTTTTTCAAGCACGCGGATCGACCGGGCGTTATCGGGGATACAGGCAGCTTCGATCCGGTGCAACCGCAGCGTTTCGAAGGCGAAACGCGTCACCACCTTGACGGAATCGGTCATCAGGCCGCGTCCGCTGAAGCGCTCGCCGATCCAGTAGCCGATATGGCCGCTTTGGGCGACCCCGTGGCGGATATTGCCGAGGGTGATACCGCCGGCCAGCTTGCCGCTGCTTTTCTCGAAGATGAAGAAAGCGATCGCCGTCCCCTGCGCGTAGTCCTCGCGGTAGCGGCCGATACGATGCCGCCACGCCGTGCGGTCGAGCTCGTCAGGGGTCCATCGCGGTTCCCACGGCTCAAGAAAGGCGCGGCTTTCGCCGCGCAGCACCGACCACTCGCGATAGTCGTTGGTCAGCGGTACGCGCAGCGTGACAAGGTCGCCCTTCAGCGCCGGCAGGTCGCGGCGAAAGAAAGGGAGCGCGAACACGACGCTCGAATAGGCTTAGACGGCGAGCTTGCGGGCAGTGATCTGCGTGCCCGAAAGCGAATCGAGGATCGCTTCATAGGGCGCGAGCGTACCCACCGGCCCGACGGCTGTAAGCGTCGGCTTGGTCGAAAAAAGCCGAGACGACAGATCCGTCAGCCGCTCGACAGTCAACGCCGACAGCCGCTCCATCAGCTCTTCCTTGGCGATCGGCCTGCCGAACAGAAGTAACTGCCTGGCGATCTGCGAGGCGCGGCTGGCCGGGCTCTCGGCCGACATGATCAGCCCGGCGCGGTATTGGGCACGCGCCCGGTCGAGCTCCTCCTGCAGGATGTTTTCACCGGCCTTTTGCAACTCATCGATAATCACAGGCACCAGCTCGGCAATATCGCTTTGTCCGGTCGCCGCATGGACCCCGAAGACGCCGGTGTCGGAAAAACCCCAATGGAAGGCATAGACCGAATAGCACAGGCCGCGTTTTTCACGGACTTCCTGGAAAAGTCGCGACGACATGCCGCCGCCAAGGATCATCGACAGGACCTGAGAGGCATAGAAATCGCGGACGTGATAGGCGCGGCCCTCGAAACCCAGCACGATCTGCGCGTCCATCAGGTCGCGGTCTTCGCGAAAATCGCCGCCGACATATTGCGCATATTGCGGAATGGTGCCGTCGGCCTTGCCGCGGAAGCCGCCGAGACGTTTTTCGACCTCGCGCACGAAATCATCGTGCTTGATATCGCCGGCCGCCACCATCACCATGTTCTCGGCGCCGTACTGCCGTTCGATGAAGTCGTGCAACTGCTTCGAAGTGAAGGATTTGACGGTTTCCGGCGTGCCGAGAATCGAGCGACCGATAGTCTGGTGGCGAAAGGCGGTCTCGGTAAAGTGATCGAAAACGACATCGTCGGGCGTATCGTGCGCGGCGCCGATCTCCTGCAGAATCACATGCTGCTCTCGCTCCAGCTCCTGCGGATCGAATTCGGATTCCTGCAGGATGTCGGAAAGGATATCGACCGCCAGCGGCACGTCGTCGCTCAGAACCCTTGCATAATAGGAGGTCGTCTCGACGCTGGTGGCGGCATTGATCTCGCCGCCGACGTCCTCGATCTCCGAGGCGATCTCGAAGGCGCTTCGCCGCCTGGTGCCCTTGAAAGCCATGTGCTCGAGCAAGTGCGCCATTCCGTGCTCTTCGTCACGCTCGTTGCGTGCGCCCGACTTGACCCAGGCGCCAAGGGCAACAGATTCGAGGCTTGGAAGGGTTTCGGTGGCGACTGTCAGGCCGTTCGACAGACGGCTTACCTCAACACCCATATGGCAATTACTCCCTAACGCGCCGCCCGCGTGTGGCGGCCGAGATAATCTTCCACCATTTTCAGGTCGGATGGAAGTACCGTGTATTTTTCCTCGGCGCTCATCAACCCGCCTAGCCATGCAGGCAGGGCAGGCGACACGCCGCTGGCGGCTTCGACGGCGGCGGGAAACTTTGCCGGGTGCGCAGTGCCCAGCACCACCATCGGCACCTCACCCGCAGCCTTGCCGGCGGCCACATGCACGGCTGCGGCCGTATGCGGGTCGAGCAGATAGCCGCTCGCCGCAAGTGTGGTGCGGATGGTGGCGGCGACCTCGTCCATGGTGGCGCGGCCGGCGTCGAATTCGGAGCGGATCCTGGCGATTTCGCCGGCCTCGACGGTGAAGGCGCCGGACTGCTTGAGCCCGTCCATGTAGCGCCGCACGGTCGAGGCATCGCGGCCGGCTGCCTCGAACAGCAAGCGTTCGAAGTTCGAAGACACCTGGATGTCCATCGAGGGCGACGTGGTCGAAAAGACCCCCTTCATGCGGTATTCGCCGGTCGCCAGCGTGCGCGCCAGAATATCGTTGTCGTTGGTGGCGATGATCAGCCGTTCGATCGGCAGCCCCATCTTCTTGGCGGCATAGCCGGCGAAGATGTCGCCGAAATTGCCGGTCGGCACGGTGAAGGAAACCGGCCTGTCGGGCGCGCCGAGCGACAGCGCGGAGGAGAAATAATAGACGATCTGGGCCATGATGCGGGCCCAGTTGATCGAGTTGACGCCGGACAGCGATACCCGGTCGCGAAAACCGTGGTCGTTGAACATGTCCTTCACCAGGCCCTGGCAGTCGTCGAAATTGCCTTCGATCGCCAAGGCATGGACGTTTGCCGCGATCGAGGTCGTCATCTGCCGCTGCTGTACCGGCGAGACGCGGCCGTGCGGGAAAAGCACGAAGATGTCGGTGCGGTTGCGCCCCGCAAAGGCATCGATGGCGGCCCCCCCGGTGTCGCCGGAGGTGGCGCCGACAATGGTGGCGCGCTGGTCACGCTCGGCCAGCACATGGTCCATCAGCCGTGCAAGAAGCTGCATCGCCACGTCCTTGAACGCGAGCGTCGGGCCGTGGAAGAGCTCCAGCACGAAGCTGTTGGGCCCGGTCTGCACCAGCGGGCAGACGGCCTCATGGCGGAAGGTCGCATAGGCTTCGCGCACCAGCCGTTCGAACACCGGCGCCGCGATCTCGCCACCGAGGAACGGCGACAGCACGCGGATGGCAAGATCGGGATAGGCAAGACCGCGCATGGCGCGGATCTCGGCTGCGGAAAAATGCGGCCAGGCGCTCGGCAGATAGAGCCCGCCGTCGCGCGCCAGCCCGGCCAGCACCGCGTCGGAAAATCCAAGCGCGGGCGCTTCCCCGCGGGTACTCACATATTGCATCGTCACGTTTCCATTGTTGCCGGGAATTTTCGCCCGCCGCGAGGTGGTGGATTTCTGCGCAGGCTCAGTCGCATTTTTGCCGCGCGGTTGATATACGTCACCGGCTTTGCGAGAGGGAAGTGCAGTTCATGGCGTTTCATTCATTCAACGGTCGTTTTGTCGCGGGTCTGGCGCTCACCGGCTTTATGCTTGCCGCCGCAGGCTGCCAATCGAGCGACAATGGCATTCTCGGCTTCGGCAAGAAGGATACGACGCCGCCACCGCCACCCGATCCCAAGGTGCTTTCCAGCCAGCTGCAGGCCTATTGCCCGAAAGTGACGTTGCGTGACGGCACCGCCTTCTTCAATACCTACGCCAAGAGCGGTCCGAAGCCGAAGAAAAAAACCGATGTTGCCGCCGAGGAAGCCGCCCAGCCGGCAGCGGACGCGGCAGGCGTCGATCAGCCGGACGATTCCGCCAAGATCATCTATCAGGCTTCGATCACCGATGTGACCCGCGACTGCAGCCGCGCCAACGGCTCCTTGTCGATGAAGATAGCCGTCGCCGGCAAGGTCGTGCCTGGCCCGATGTTCACCCCCGGGACCATCACCATGCCGATCCGCATCGCGGTGATGCACGGCACCGAAGTTCTCTATTCGCAGCTTCACTCCTATCAAGTCCAGGTCACCGATCCTTCGAGTGCCACGCAGTTCGTCTACACCGATTCCAACGTCGTCGTTCCGGAGCCGACGGCGCGGGACTACCAGGCATATGCCGGGTATGACGAGGGCGCTCCGAAAGTAGCGACAGACAAGCCGAAGAAGAAGAAAGCCGCCGCGACCAACTGAGCCTGTGCATTCGCGCCACGGCGGTTGGAGGCGGCCTCTCAGGCGTCCGCCGACCATTCCGACAGCGCGGCGATCACGCTTTTCAGTTCCGCCCAGCGGCGGATGACCGTTTCCGCACCGGCCTCGGTCAGCGCATCGGCGTGGCCGGGATAGCTGTGCGCCGCGCCGGTGAAGCCGATGACGCGCATTCCCGCCGTCTTAGCGCCGGTGACGCCATGCACGGAATCCTCGATGACGAAGGTGTTCGCGGGGTTCGCCTTGAGCTTTTCCGCGGCGAACCGAAACACGTCCGGCGCCGGCTTGGTTTTCCCGGTCGGTGTTTCCAGCGAGGAAAAGATACGGTCGGCAAAGAACGGCAAAAGCTGCACCTTCTCCAGCATGAATTCGATCCGCTCCGAACGCGAATTCGAACAGACGCAGCGCGCCACTGCTACCGCGGCGACAGCCTCGTGCGCCCCGTCGATAGCACGCACGTCGCTGCGCAGCCGGCGATCGACGAGCTGTTCCTCCTTGTCGATCAGGGAGGCCTGGAACGGGATCCGGGACTTTTCCTCGACCCGCATCATGATGTCCTTGAAAGTCAGCCCGGCATAGACCTCGGAAATCTCCTCGGCCGATATCTCGTAGCCGGCCGAGGTCAAAAGCTCGGCATCGATACGCGCGGCGATGATTTCGGAATCGACGAGCACGCCGTCGCAATCGAAGATGACAAGATCTGGCTGGGGCATGGTGGTCCGGAAAGCGGGATGAAGGGAATGCCGAGGGCCCTTTGGTCCAAACGGCTCAGGCGGCGCGGCATACACCAACAGGCCGGGCTTCGCAAATTCGGCAGTCTGCTTCACTGAATATTTACGCTGATCGGTAACCATAACGGACAGTAAACAGTAACGCGTGCCTTGGGTGTCACAATGTCTGCCGTGCGTCTTCTCGACGAGCTTTCCGATGCTCCCCAGCAATCCGAGTGGCTGGATACGATCCTGAAGGGCGACTGCGTCGCCGCGCTCGAACGGCTGCCGGAAAAGTCGATCGACGTGATCTTCGCCGATCCGCCCTACAATCTGCAGCTCGATGGCGATCTGCACCGGCCCGACCAATCCAAGGTCGATGCCGTCGACGACCATTGGGACCAGTTCGACAGTTTTGAGGCCTACGACGCCTTCACCCGCGCCTGGCTGCTGGCGGCACGCCGCGTGTTGAAGCCCAACGGCACGATCTGGGTCATCGGCTCCTACCACAATATTTTCAGGGTCGGCGCCAAGATGCAGGACCTGGGCTTCTGGATCCTCAACGACGTCGTCTGGCGCAAGACCAATCCAATGCCCAATTTCCGTGGCCGCCGTTTCCAGAACGCGCATGAGACGATGATCTGGGCATCGCGCGACCAAAAGGGTAAGGGTTACACATTCAACTACGAGGCGCTGAAGGCGTCTAATGATGATATTCAGATGCGTTCAGACTGGCTATTTCCGATCTGCACCGGCGGCGAGCGCCTGAAGAACGACAATGGTGACAAACTGCATCCGACGCAGAAGCCGGAAGCGTTGCTTGCCCGCGTCGTGACGGCATCGACCAGGCCGGGCGACATCGTGCTCGACCCCTTCTTCGGTTCAGGTACCACCGGGGCGGTGGCCAAGCGGCTTGGCCGTCACTTCGTCGGCATCGAGCGTGAGCAGGCCTATATCGATGCCGCCATGGAACGTATCGATGCGGTCCGGCCGCTGGAAGGCGCCAATTTGACGGTACTAACCGGCAAGCGGGCTGAGCCGCGCGTCGCCTTCGTCACGCTTCTCGACAATGGCCTGGTGGCGCCCGGCGCCACGCTCTACGATGCCAAGAAGCGCTGGGCGGCAAAGGTGCGTGCCGACGGCACGCTGGCAATCGGCGACAGCGCCGGGTCGATCCACAAGATCGGCGCACAAGTGCAGGGGCTGGACGCCTGCAACGGCTGGACCTTCTGGCATTATGAGCGCAGCGGCGGCCTGACCCCGATCGACGAGCTTCGCCGCATTGCACGCCTGGGCATCGAACGGGCAGGGGCCTGACGGCTTCCGAGTTGCCACAGATCGGTAAATGCGAAGGCTCAACCAACCTCTGGAAGCGATTCAAGTCACACTTTGATCCCAAGACGCTCAAGGTCCGCCCTGAGCGTCTGTGCATCGGTGAACAGCACCGACTGCCAGCCGGCCGCCTTGGCGCCGTCGACGTTCTTCTGGCTGTCGTCGATGAACAGCGTGGCTGACGGTTCGAGGCCGAATGCGGCGACGTGGTGATCATAGATGGCGCGATCCGGCTTGATCTGGCGGATGTCGCCGGACACGGTCACGCCGCGCGGCCGATTGAGGAAATCGAAGCGCTCGCGGGCCTCGGCAAGCGTATCCGCGGCGAAATTGGTCAGCATCGTCACGTCGTGGCCGCTCTCGATCAGGCCGATCATGATGGCAACGCTGTCCTCATAGGCATGAGGCACCATCTCGTGCCAGTGCCGGCGGAAATTACGGATGTTTTCGGCGTGCTCGGGATATTGCGCGATCGCCAGTGCTTCGGCCTCTTCCCAGCTGCGGCCGCGGTCCTGTTCGATGTTCCAATCATGCGTGCAGACATTGTCGAAGAACCATTTCCGTTCGTCGGGATCGGGGATCAAGCGGCTGAAGGGCAGGTCCGGATCATAGTGGATCAGCACTTTGCCGATGTCGAAAACGATGTGGCGGATTTCAGTCATTCTTCTCTCGTTCAATGCGGGTGCTGCTTCTTCGTCGCGCCCGGTATCGCCGCTTCGATTACCTTTTTCATGACAGTCGGCAGCGCTTCCCCGGAAATTTCATGGACCAGCGACCAGAAATGCCCGGCCGGGGCGGCACTGTCGGTCTCCGCCTTGAACACGTCGAGTTCAAGCGCAAAATGGGTAAAGACATGGCCGATTCGTCCGGCCTGCCGCCAATTGCCGGGGAACGGGGCTGCCGCTTCCGTGGTGGCGCCGTCGATGCGCGCCGTCCAGCCGGTCGTCGGCACCTCGGTCATGCCGCCGAGCAGGCCCTTTTCCGAACGCTTTCGCAAAAGAATGGCGCCGTCAGCCCTGACCGCGACGAAGGCGGCGCCGCGCCGCAATGGTTTCTCGCCCTTCGGTAGGCGGACCGGAAAGCGTTCGGGGTCGCCCGAGATTGTGGCGCTGCAATCCTCGCGAACAGGGCAGAGCATGCAGCGGGGCCGGCGCGGCGTGCAGATCGTCGCGCCCAGGTCCATCATCGCCTGCGCGAAGTCGCCGGGCCTTGTCCGGGGAACCATGCGTTCGACCTGGCCGCGTATCTCGCCCTTGGCTTCGCCCAGCGGCGTGGCGATCGAAAACAGCCGTGAGACCACCCGTTCGACATTGCCGTCGACGACCGCGGCTGGTCGGTCGAAAGCGATCGCTGCGATCGCCGCCGCCGTATAGGCGCCGATGCCGGGCAGTTCCCTCAAGCCGGACTCGCTGTCCGGAAAGCGACCGCCTTGCCGCGCCACGAGATCGGCACAGGCTTTGAGGTTACGGGCGCGGGAATAATAGCCGAGCCCGGCCCAGGCCTTCATGACGTCTTCGGTCGGTGCCGCCGCCAGTGCCTGGACAGTTGGCCATTTCTGCACGAAAGCCCGAAAATAGGATTTTACCGCCTCGACCGTGGTTTGCTGCAGCATGACCTCGGAAAGCCAGACCAGATAGGGATCGGGCCGCGCCCCGCCCGCCAGCGCGCGCGGCGGAACGCGCCAGGGCAGGTCGCGGTGATGCGCGTCGTACCAGCCAAGCAGCCGGGATGCGATCTCGCCATTGTCTCCGGATACGGCCTTGCGGGTCTGGTCGTGCAGTGCCATTGATCGAGGGTCGGCCCTAATCCATTGGTGCTGAAGCTGGTGACTGGAGAACGCACATGGCAGGGAAAAGGCCCTTCGGCAATCCCGTTCCGGTGAGCGATCTCGCAACCGAGATCCTCGACCCGGTGCTGCGCAAGCGGGCCGGCATGTCGATCGGGCTGGTCCAGTCATGGGAAGAAATTGCCGGGCCGCGGCTTGCGGGCCGCTCGCGCCCGGAAAAGATCCAGTGGCCGCGCCGCATGCACGAGGACGATCCGTTCGAACCGGCGGTGCTGGTGATTGCCTGCGAGGGTGTCGCGGCACTGCATCTGCAGCACGAGACCGGCGAGATCATCAACCGGGTCAATGCCTTCCTCGGTTTCAATGCGATCGGCCGGATCAGGATCGTGCAGAAGCCTGTAATGGCGGGCAAGGACAAGCCGAAACCCAGTTTGCGGCCATTGACTGCGGCCGAGAAAGCGAAGCTGTCCGGCACCGTCGGTTTGATCGAGGACGGCGGGCTGCGCGCCTCGTTGGAGCGGCTTGGCGCCACCATTCTCGGGCAAAAGAAGCCGTGATCTCGCGCTATCGTGATGGCATGCCCGGATTTGGCGATTGGAATAGGCGCGGTAATGCCTTAATTCGCGCCAACTCTCGCTTTTTGTAGCCTTTGCATTGCAAAATCCAACTATTGCCAGGTGATTCGTATGATCCGTTCCTTGTCCCGCAGAAACCTTTTGACTTCGCTGGCCGCAATACCAGCAGCGGCGCTGCTTGCCGCCTGCAGCGACTCGGGCGAGAAAGCCGAGGCGCAGGATGTGAAGCCTGCGGCTCCGGCGGAACCTCCGAAGCCGGCCGCTCCGGCCGCCGCCAAAGCGCCTGAAGCTCAGGGCACGGTGGATATGGCAGCCTTGTTGAAGCCCGGCGCGCTGCCCGACATGCAACTCGGCAAGGACGACGCAAAGGTCACCATCGTCGAATATGCTTCGATGACCTGCCCGCACTGCGCGCATTTCGCCGAAACCACATTCCCGGAGCTGAAGACGAAATATATCGATACCGGCAAGGCCCGCTATATCCTGCGCGAATTTCCGTTCGATCCCAGCGCCGAGGCCGGTTTCATGCTGGCGCGCTGCTCAAAGGACAATTATTTCCCGATGGTCGACGTGCTGTTCAGGCAGCAGGCAAACTGGGTTGGTGTGAACAATACCAAGGACGCACTGCTGCAAATCGCCAAGCTTGCCGGTTTTACACAGGAGTCCTTCGAGGCCTGCTTGACGGACCAGAAACTTCTGGACGATGTGAGATCCGTCCAGAAGCGCGGCGCCGACGAATTCAAGGTCGATTCCACACCGACCTTTTTCATCAACGGAAAGACCTACAAAGGGGCGATGTCGATTGCGGAAATGTCGGCCATCATCGACCCTCTGCTCTGACGTTTCGGCAGCGCCGAAGCGGCGTCGCTTCGGCGTGCGCACTTCTTTGTCTTGCCGCGGGTTCTCCTCGCAAAACCGCGGAACAGTTTTGCGAAACTTGGCGATGGGCAGGCGCGAATGAAGTTCTCGCGCCTTCGCCTGCTCGGCTTCAAATCCTTCGTAGAACCCGGCGAGTTCGTCATCGAACGCGGCCTGACCGGCATCGTCGGGCCGAATGGCTGCGGCAAGTCGAACCTGGTCGAGGCGCTGCGCTGGGTTATGGGCGAAAGCTCCTACAAGAACATGCGTGCGTCCGGCATGGACGACGTCATCTTTTCCGGCTCGGGAACGCGTCCGGCCCGCAACACCGCCGAAGTCACGCTGTTCCTCGACAATAGCGACCGCACCGCGCCGTCCGCCTTCAACGACGCCGATGAGTTGCAGGTCTCGCGTCGCATCGAGCGTGAGGCGGGCTCGCTCTACCGCATCAACGGCAAGGAGGCTCGCGCCAAGGACGTTCAGCTGCTGTTCGCCGATCAGTCGACCGGCGCCCGCTCGCCCTCGATGGTCGGCCAGGGCCGCATCGGCGAGCTGATCCAGGCAAAGCCGCAGGCGCGCCGCGCACTGCTGGAAGAGGCGGCCGGAATTTCCGGCCTGCACACGCGCCGCCACGAAGCCGAGCTGCGGCTGAAGGCAGCCGAACAGAACCTCGAACGGCTGGACGACGTCGTCGGCGAGCTGGAAAGCCAGATCGAAAGCCTGAAACGCCAGGCCCGCCAGGCCTCGCGCTTCAAGAACCTGTCGGCCGACATCCGCAAGGCCGAAGCGACGCTGCTGCATCTGCGCTGGACGCTGGCCAAGACGCAGGAAGGCGAAGCGCGTTCGGCGCTGGCGATTGCCACCGCGCTGGTCGGCGACCGTGCCGCCGCCCAGATGGCTGCCGCCAGGGAACAAGGTATCAACGCCCACCGGCTGCCGGACCTGCGCGATGCGGAAGCCGCCGCCGCCGCAGCCTTCCAACGTCTGTCGATCGCCAAGGCGCAGATCGAGGAAGAGGCAGGCCGCATCCGCGCCCGCCAGGCTGAGCTCGACCGCCGACTGCAACAGCTTGATGGCGACCTTGCCCGCGAGGAGCGCATGGTCCGCGACAATGCGGATATCCTCGAACGTCTCGCCGCCGAAGAAGCCGCGCTCAACGCCGAAAACGCCGGCGCCGCCGAGCGCGAGGCCAGCACCCGCGCGGCCTTCGAGCAGGCGGCATCGACGCTTGCCTTGAGCGAGGCCAGGCTCGCCGCGCTGACCGCCGAACGGGCGGAGGCCGCCGCCTCGCGCAACCAGATCGAACGGACGCTGCGCGACACCGCTGAGCGCCGCGACCGCTTTGCCCGCCAGCTTGCCGATGTCGACCGCGAATTGTCGGAGATCGTCTCCAGGGTCGCCGGCCTGCCCGATCCCGCCGAGAAGCGGCTGCTGGTCGATCAGGCGCTGGCGCTGCTCGAAGAGGCCGAGGCAGCCGCCATTACCGCCGAACAGGCGGTCGCCGAGACACGCGCGGGCGAAAGTGCTGCCCGCCCACCGGTTCAGGACGCAAAGGCCGAGCTGGCGCGGATCGAAACCGAGGCCCGCACGTTGGCCAAGATCCTCAACGCCGCCAGCGGCGATCTATTTCCCTCGGTGCTGGAGCAGATCAGCGTCGAGCGCGGCTACGAAACGGCGCTGGGTGCCGCGCTTGGCGAAGATCTCGACGTGCCGCTCGACCGCAGTGCGCCGGTGCATTGGGGCCAGAGCGAAATCCAGCCCGCCGACGCCGCATTGCCCGAAGGCATAAGGAGCCTCGCCAGCGTTGTGCGCGCGCCGGCGCAGCTGGCCCGCCGGCTGGCCCAGATCGGCATTGTCGAGGCCGCCGCCGGAAGAAGGCTGCAGACGCTGCTTGCTCCCGGTCAACGGCTGGTCAGCCGCGAAGGCGCGCTGTGGCGTTGGGACGGCTTCACCGCGAGCGCCGATGCGCCGACCGCCGCCGCGCAGCGGCTGGCGCAAAAAAACCGGCTGGCCGAACTCGATGCCGAAGCAGTCCAAGCGACGCGCACCCTGCGCGAAGCTGAACAGGCCCTTGCGCAGGCCGAACAGGCGCTTGCCCAGGCGAGCGAGGCCGAACGCAATGCCCGACAGGCCGGGCGCGACGCCCAGCACGGGCTCGACGCTGCCCGCAACACGCTGGCCGAGGCCGAAAAAGCCGGCGGCGAACTGTCGAGCCGGCGTGCCGCACTTGACGAGGCGCGCGCACGCATTGTCGACAGCCATGAGGAAACGGCGGCGGCATTCATCGAGGCGGAAATGCTGCTGCAAGACGCGCCCGATCTCGGCGATCTGCAGTTGCAGCTCGAGCAGTCGGCCGCCAACGTCGCCCGCGATCGCGCCGCCCTTGCCGATGCGCGTGCCGTTCACGAGGGCCTGAGGCGGGAAGCCGAGGCACGTGCGCGCCGGCTCGATGCCATCGGCTCTGAACGGCGCAACTGGGTGGAGCGCGCCGAAAACGCCTCGACGCAGATTGCGGCACTCGGCGAACGTAAGGCCGAGGCGGAGGCCGAGCGCGAGCAACTGGCCGACGCACCCGACGAGATCGACGCCAAGCGGCGCGCCTTGCTGTCGCAGCTCGCCGAGGCCGAAAGCCTGCGAAAAGCTGCGGGCGACCGCTTGCAGGAAGCGGAGAACCGGCAGTCCGAGATGGACAAGGCTGCGACCGCTGCCATCCAGTCGCTCGCCGAAGCTCGCGAAACGCGTGTTCGCGCCGAAGAGCGGCTGACCGCCGCCGACGAGCGGCGGCTGGAAGTCGAAGCGCGCATCCAGGAAACGCTGAACACGCCGCCGCATCTTGTGATCCGCCACACCGGCCTCGAACCCGACAGCCCGATGCCCGAAATGGCCGAGATCGAGCGTCAGCTCGACCGGCTGAAGGTCGAACGCGAACGGCTGGGCGCCGTCAATTTGCGCGCCGAGGAAGAGCAGAAGGAACTGTCGGACCGGCTGGAGACCATCGTTTCCGAGCGCGACGACATCATCGAGGCGATCCGCAAGCTGCGGCAGGCGATCCACAGCCTGAACCGCGAAGGCCGCGAGCGGCTGCTCGCCGCCTTCGAGGTGGTCAACGGCCATTTTCAACGGCTGTTTTCGCATCTGTTCGGCGGCGGCACCGCCGAGCTGCAACTGATCGAGTCCGACGATCCGCTCGAAGCCGGGCTCGAGATCCTGGCGCGACCGCCCGGCAAGAAGCCGCAGACGATGACGCTGCTGTCCGGCGGCGAGCAGGCGTTGACGGCGATGTCGCTGATTTTCGCCGTGTTCCTGACCAACCCGGCGCCGATCTGCGTGCTCGACGAAGTCGACGCGCCGCTCGACGATCACAACGTCGAGCGTTTCTGCAATTTGATGGACGAAATGGCCGCAACCACCGAGACACGCTTCGTCATCATCACCCACAACCCGATCACCATGGCGCGCATGGACCGGCTGTTCGGGGTGACCATGGCCGAGCAAGGCGTCAGCCAGCTGGTGTCGGTCGACCTGCAGGCGGCCGAAGCCATGCGCGAGGCAAGCTGACGCATCAGGTTAATGGTGGTCTCCACCTCGGCTTTCGACTATAGCACGACGAAATGGCCGGATCTGCCGCTCCAGATACCGGTCCGGCTATGCGCGTGGAGAAGCTTGTTGCCTATACTTGTCACCGGAGCCGCGGGGTTCATTGGCAGTCACGTTTGCCACCATCTGCTCGACCGGGGAGAAGCGGTCGTCGGCGTCGACAACATGAACGACTATTACGACCTGGCGCTCAAAAAGGGGCGGCTTGCCGGGCTTCTGCCCCATAAGGATTTTTCGTTCCACCAGATCGATATTGCCGAACAGGGCGCGCTTGCGGCCGCTTTGGCCGGGCAAGGCATCGTCAGGATCGTCCATCTCGCCGCGCAGGCGGGCGTGCGCCACTCACTCGACAATCCGCGGCTCTATATCCGCTCCAATGTCATGGGCCACCTTGAAGTGCTCGAATTCTGTCGCACAGAACCGGCATTCGAGCATCTGGTCTATGCCTCGTCGAGCTCGGTGTATGGCGGCAACCGCAGCGTGCCGTTCAGCGAAGCCGACCAGGTCGACAAGCCCGTTTCGCTTTACGCTGCCACCAAGAAAACCGATGAGTTGATGAGCCACACCTACGCCCATCTGTTCGGCATACCGCAGACCGGCCTGCGGTTTTTCACGGTCTACGGCCCCTGGGGCCGTCCCGACATGGCCTATTGGATGTTCACCCGGGCGATGCTCGAGGGCAAGCCGATCCGGGTCTTCAACAATGGCGAAATGTGGCGCGATTTCACCTACATAGACGATGTTGTGAAGGCGGTTGTCGCCGTGCTCGACAAGCCGCCGGCGGCTGACGTTCCGCCGAACAGGCTTTACAATGTCGGCAACAACCGGCCGGTGCGCCTGGGCGACTTCATCGACATTCTGGAAAGGCTGCTCGAGGTCAAGGCAATCCGCCACAACGAGCCGATGCAGACGAGCGACGTCGAGAAGACTTACGCCGACATGACCGCGCTGGAGCGGGATTTCGGCTTCAGGCCTAGCGTTTCGATAGAGGACGGGCTGAAGAAGTTTGTCGATTGGTACCGGCCGTACTCGAAACAGTAATTTGCACCGCTCGCCGTGACGTCTTCCATCTCGATGCGAACCGATGTCACTGGCATTCGGCCTAAATCCGCAACTGATCCGGCGCGAAGCTTTGAAGAACCTGGCCCATGGTGCTCGTGCAACAGTAGCTCGCCATCAAGCGTGACATCTGGAGTGGGGCACAAGTCGGTCCGCAAAAGCATCATTTTGTCCTAACACCCTGTTAACCACATGCTCGCTGAAAAGTATCCGATTAACCTTTGAGGCGCTTATGACCGCTATGTTTCGTGGCTTGCTGTTCAGTATGAGCTGTGTAGATGTGCGGATTCGGGGGCTATTTCGGTTCAGTCCGGGATGCGGAAGCTTTGCTTGCGCGCATGACGTCCGCGATCGCCCATCGCGGGCCGGATGAACAAGGGAAATTCGTAGCGCCCGAGGCAGGACTTGGGCATGCGCGGCTGTCGGTGATTGGAATTGGTGATGGCCAGCAGCCGATGTCCGACGAAACCGGCAATTTGACGATTGCGTTCAACGGCGAGATCTTCAACTACGTGGAATTGCGCGAAGGGCTGCTGGCCAAGGGCCGACGCTTCCGCACGTCGAGCGATACAGAAGTTCTCCTGCAGCTGTATGACGAGATGGGCGAAGACTGCCTGTCTCTCCTGAAGGGTGATTTCGCCTTCGCGATTTGGGATAACCGGCGGCGGCGGATGGTGCTTGCAAGAGACCGCATGGGTGTTAGGCCGCTGTTCTACACCAGCAGCGACGGAGTGCTCTACTTTGCGTCGGAGATAAAAGCCCTGCTGAAGGTACCCGGCATCTCGGCCGAAATCGATCCGATTGCACTCGACCAGATCTTTACGCTGTGGGCGCCGATCGCTCCACGCACGGCTTTCCGCAATATCCACGAGCTGGAGCCGGCAAGCGTGATGATCGCGACACAGGGGCAAGTGACGGTCAAACCATACTGGCATCTGGACTATCCTCATCGAGATGCGCCATCGAAGATCACCAATGAGGATGACGCGGCCGAAGAACTGCAGGCCCTTTTGACCGACGCGGTGAGGCTTCGCATGCGCGCCGACGTGCCGGTCGGTTCTTACCTTTCGGGCGGGCTCGATTCATCCCTCGTTTCGGCACTCGCGGCCGGCATGACTCCTCTTAAGCTGCAGACATTTTCCGTGACGTTCGACAGTGCTGAGCATGACGAAAGCGCCTTCCAGACCGAAATGGCGTCAGCACTTGGCACGCGCCATCGAACCATAGCCTGCCGTGCCGGCGATATCGCCGGTGTGTTTCCCGAAGTCATCCGCTTTACCGAGCGGCCGATCATCCGCACCGCCCCGGCGCCCCTTTATCAATTGTCCGGCCTCGTTCGCCAGGCCGGTTTGAAAGTAGTGCTGACAGGCGAAGGCGCCGACGAGGTCTTTGCCGGCTATGATGTCTTCAAGGAAGCGCGGGTTCGCCGTTTCTGCGCACGACAGCCAGCATCGCGCATAAGGCCACAGCTTTTCCGCAAGCTTTATCCCTATCTGCCGGGTCTGCAACAGCAGTCCGTAGAGTACCTGGCCGCGTTTTTCGGCACCGGCAGCGCTGCCCTGGACGATCCGCTGTTCTCCCATCGGCCGCGTTTCAAGACCACATCAGCGGCGAAGATGTTCTTTTCCGGTGACCTGCGCGCGACATTGAGGGGGTATGACGCGGCCGAGGACCTGGCCAGCCGGTTGCCTGAGGCGTTTTCCCGGTGGCATCCGCTGCATCAGGCGCAATATCTCGAAACCCGCTTTCTCCTGCCGGGCTACATCCTCTCCAGCCAGGGCGATCGCATGGCCATGGCGCACGGTATCGAAGGGCGTTTCCCCTTCCTTGACCATCGCTTGGTGGAGTTTGCGGCGAGACTTCCGCCGGAAATGAAGCTGAAGGGATTGGTGGAAAAACACATACTGCGCAAAGTTGCCAAGCACCTGCTTCCGACGGCCATCCGGGAGCGCACCAAACAGCCTTACCGAGCGCCGGAAGCCCGCTCCTTCGTTGGAGCCGGAGAACTGGACTACGTGCGCGACTCGCTCAGCGAGGCGAGCATCGCCGCCGGAGGACTATTCAACGCCAAGGCGGTGGCGAACCTGCACGAGAAATGCCGCTTGCAGCCAGCGTCCGGATTCCGCGACAATGCGGCCTTCGTCGGCATCTTATCGACGCAACTGTGGCAGAAGATTTTCACCGGCCAAAAGGTCGGTGCAGCACGAGCGGCCTGAGAAATCGAGGGAAGGAAACATCATGGTAACAATCAAGGACAAGGTCAAAACCTTTATCGTCGACAACTTCCTGTTCGGCGACACGTCCTACGAGCTTGCAGACACCGCATCACTGATCGAGAACGGCATCATCGACTCGACGGCCGTGTTGGAGCTCGTGGCATTCATAGAGGATGATTTCGGCATCGCGATGGTCGATGCCGACATCGTACCGGCCAATCTGGATTCGATTGACCGCATCTCAGCCTTCATCGAGGCAAAAGCAGAAGCGTTGGCAGCGTAGGCGCCATCGGCGAGGAGCGTCCGTGCGGATCGAACATTTTCTGACGGCGAAGGCCGCTGCCCATCCAGCCAAAACGGCATTGATCACCGAGCACAAAAGGCTGTGCTACGAAGAGCTGGACGATCTCTCGAGCCGCCTGGCCGCCGCCCTTTTCATGAATGGCGTCAGGCGCGACGACCGGGTGCTGATCTTCATGGACAATTGCTGGGAGGCTGCGGTTTCGATTTTCGCGGTTCTTAAAGCAGGCGCGACGTTCAGTCCGATCAACGCATCCACCAAGGCCGAAAAGCTGGCCTACATCATCGCCGATTGCGATGCGGCCGCGATCCTCACGCAAGCAAAACTGATGCCCGTGGTCGCCGAGGCGTCTGGATCCTCCGGCAAGACGTCCTCCGGCAAGACCGGCATCTTCGTGGCTTCCACCGTTGCTGCCGATAATCAATGCCCGGCAGGTGCCACATCGCTGGCGGATTGCTTGACGTTCCAAGCCAGGGAGATTGACCATCGCGGCATTGACGTCGATCTTGCGATGTTGATCTACACCTCGGGCTCGACCGGCCGGCCCAAGGGCGTGATGATGACGCACCGCAATTGCGACGCGGCGGCCAACTCCATCACCACTTATCTGCGCAACTCGCCAGACGACATCATCTTGAATGTTCTGCCCCTCGCCTTCGACTACGGCCTCTATCAGCTGCTGATGGCTGTCAGGCTCGGCGCCACGCTCGTGCTCGAGAAGTCCTTCGCTTTTCCCCAAGCGATATTTGAACGCATCCGCCAGGAAGGCGTCACCGGGCTTCCGCTCGTGCCCACGATGGCAGCGATGATCCTGCAGATGAGGGACCTGGCGCCGGGCTTCCTGCCCAGCCTTCGCTATATTTCCAACACGGCGGCTGCCTTGCCGCCGCCTCACATAGAACGCCTTCGGTTCCTTTTCCCCGGTGTCAGGCTCTATTCGATGTATGGCCTGACGGAATGCAAGCGCTGCACCTATCTGCCGCCCGAGGAGCTCGACCGCCGGCCGGGTTCGGTCGGAATAGCCATTCCGAACACCGAAGCCTTTGTCGTCGACGACCACGGGCAACGGGTGCCGTCGGGCGTAGCAGGTGAGTTGGTCATTCGCGGGCCGCACGTCATGCAGGGTTATTGGCGAAACGAAACTGCGACGGCACGAGCCCTGCGCCCGGGTCCGAACCCTTGGGAGAAGGTTCTCTACACCGGCGATCTATTCAGGGCCGATGAAGAAGGCTTTCTTTATTTCGTCGGCCGCAAGGACGACATCATAAAGTCGCGGGGAGAGAAGGTGGCGCCCAAGGAAGTGGAAGCCGTGCTTCATGCTCATCCGGGCATCGCGGAAGCGGTGGTTGTCGGTGTGCCGGATCCCGTGCTCGGGCATGCGATCGGCGCAGTTATCGTACGGTCCGACCCGGCGCTGAGCGAAAAGGATATCATACGTCACTGCGCACGCCACCTTGAGGACTTCATGGTCCCCAAGGTCATCGAGTTCCGCCGCGAGCTGCCGAAGACCGATACCGGCAAGGTCAGCCGTCGGCTTGCGGCAGAAACAATGGAGGCCGCGCAATGAATGTTCGCCCGACCGAGGATGCGCGGACCTTTCTGGCGCAGGCTCTGGCGATCGACCTGGCCACCGAAACGGACCGTATCGTAACGGCCTTGCGCCAGCAGTTGCGCGGGCTTCGCAAGCGGGGCCTTGTGCTCGGTCTTTCGGGCGGGATCGATTCGAGCGTCTCGGTCGCGTTGGCGGCACGAGCCGTCGGCCCCAAGAATGTGCTTTGCCTGTTCATGCCGGAAAGCGATTCCGATCCTGAAAGTCTGCGGCTCGGCCGCCTCGTCGCCGAAACTTTTGGTGTCGAGGCTGTGACGGAGGATATCGGGCCGATCCTGCGCGCAATGGGGTGCTACAAGCGTCGCGACGCCTTCATCCGCGAATTGGTTCCGGAATACGGCGAAGGCTGGGCCTCGAAGATCGTGATCGCGAACGTCCTTGAGGGCGGGGATTACAATATCTCATCCCTGGTGGTGCAGGATCCGGAAGGCAAGCAGACGAAACTGAGAATGCCGCTGCCTGTCTATCTCGGCGTCGTCGCCGCTACCAATATGAAACAGCGCACCCGCAAGCAGATTGAATACTATCATGCCGATCGCTTGAACTTCGCCGTTCTTGGAACGCCGAACCGGCTGGAATACGATCAGGGTTTCTTCGTGAAGAACGGTGACGGCGCCGCGGACGTCAAGCCGATTGCCCACCTCTACAAAACGCAGGTCTATGCGCTGGCGGCCCATCTCGGCGTTCCGGAGGAAATCCTGAACCGGCCTCCGACAACCGATACCTACTCGCTGGCGCAGACCCAGGAGGAGTTCTACTTCTCGCTTCCTTATGACCGTATGGATCTTTGCCTTTACGGTCTCAACAACGGCGTGGCGGCTGAGGTGGTGGGGCAGGCGGCGGGGTTGGCCGCCACACAAGTGGAACGCGTCTGGGCCGATATCATCGCCAAACGCAAGGCGACGCGTTATCTGCACCAGCGTCCGCAACTCGTTGATGACGTCGAGGAAATCGGCACCTGACAAACAGGTAGGGCGGTGTGGCACGGTCCGATTTGAACGCGTCCCGTTTTAGCTGAAACGGCTGCCGATCAGCCGGCTCCACTGCTCGCCCGCAAGCCCATTCAGGAAGACGTGCGAGTTCTTCATGGCGTCCAAAAGCTCTGGATCGCGTGAATGCACCACCGTTGAGGCAACGGTCAGGAAAGCGATGCGTCGTCCAAGCATCGCCTCCAGAAGTGCAGGTTGAATGCGTCCGCGCAGGCCGCTGACGCCGCGCGCGGCGGCATGATCGATCAGGCAATCTATCACGGAGCCCGCCTGGCCGGGGAGGGCGAGGATCTGCAGCACGCGACCGATTTCATACTTCCGTGCGTAATAGGCGAAAGCGCCGACATTGGTGCCGACTGGCGACGTCACACAAACGTAGACAAGCTCGCCCAGATCCGGCTTTTGTGCCGCATCGGTCAGGATGTGGTCGAGTTGGTCTTCCGTCCAGTCCGGCCGCAGGGCGAATTGAGCGGTAAACGGCTCGATGAGCTTGGCGAATGCGTGGCCGTCGATTTCGGATGTACGAAATGCTCCGTGGCCTGCCCCATCCACCGCCACACCCGACCAGCGTCGTTCGCTGGACGTCATCCTCCTGCAATAAAATCGGTCGACTGCACGCGCCAACGGATTGAGCATTCGGGCAAGCGCCATGCGATTGGCGGAAAGGCTGAGCATGAAGGCCGCGGGGCGCATCACGCGGACCCAGTCAAGGCTGTATTGCGGCAGGACCACGCCGCGCAGCCGCGTCCACAATTTCACGGAGATATCGTTGGCCGTCTCGCTGAAGGAGATGTCCTGCGGACCATCCAGGTAAGCTTTCAGCAAGCGGGCGCCGGCCAGCGGATCGTGCTCATGGTCTTCGACCATGAGCGAGCTACAGATGGCGGCGCGTAGTTGTCGGCCGTTGAACGTCATCGGCAGCACGTGGACACCAACAAATCCGGAGACGCGACCGGCGTTGTTGACGTGGACAAGCGACCGGAGGTCGTCTCCGCAACCGGGCGCATCCAGATAAAACCGTTTCATGTATTCCACGAGAGAGGCCGGCGCTTCGGTCCTTTCCTTCAACAGCACGCGCTGAAACATGTTCGCGACTGCCGGGAGGTCGGCGCCTTGCAAGGCGCGAATGACGCTCAAACCCGGCTCCCGCCACCAAAGTCCCGTCCACCGAGCTTCCGGGCCAAGGCGACGCGAGGCACGAGAACATCGGACGCGAGTTCCAACTCGACGCCCATGAAGCCGTGCAACCTCGACCAGTTGCGATCGCCCCGGTGACTGAACGGAGTGCTGAATTGCTGCGGCAAGGTGGACCCTTTGCTTGACCGTCGAAAACCGGCGTCATTGCTGCTAGCAGATTCAGGTAAACCGATATTAAAGTCGTTGCTTTGAATGGTAGCGAACCAGGTTGTCCGGCCTCATACCTGGACATCAGCAATTTTGGTTCCGGGCGGACTCTACACGACCAGCGGCATGAGTTGCGTGCTCCACGTCGAACCGTTTCGGCTGGCCAAAGTTTCGTGTGGCGGCTCTTGACTGGGGGCGCGGGCGTAATACGGTGAGGACAAATACCGGCTCTGGCCGCCGGGCGGCAAGAATGCCTCGTATGCCTCGCCTTGCGGCGGTGGCTGCGGGGCATTGTCATTTTGAGGCTTTGCTTGAAACGGCATATCGAGATCGGCATTCTCTATTCGCGGTCCGGCAACTACCGGCTGGTGTCCGAATCCTGCCGTGCGGGTGCGGTGAACGCCATCGCCGACGTCAACGCCGATCCCGCTATCCCATTCGAATTTATCCCGGTCGAGCGCGACCCGCAGGGCAACATCGATCGGTATGCAAGCGGCTGCGCGGACATTCTCGCCAACAGCGGCGCGCGTCACATCATTGGCTGCGTCACCTCGTGGAGCCGCAAGGAGGTCATTCCAATCCTGGAAAGGGCAGGCGGCACGCTGTGGTACGCCTGCCCGTACGAGGGCTTCGAAGCCAACGAGCATGTCGTCTACACGCACGCCTGCCCCAATCAGCATCTCGTACCGCTGCTTGCCTATGTCGTGCCTCGTTTCGGCGCCGACGGCTTCCTGCTCGGTTCCAACTACATCTGGGGTTGGGAGACCAACCGCGTGGCGCGCGACCTGATTGCGGACGCTGGCGGCAAGGTGCTGGGCGAACGCTATCTGCCGCTCGGCGAGGTCGATGTTGCGCGGCTGATCGCGGAGATACAGGCGACGAGACCTGATTTCATTCTGAACAATCTCATCGGCCCGTCTTCCTATGCGTTTATCGCCGCCTATGCCGAGCTTGGCCGGAGCGACCCGCATTTCAGGCCGGAGCGTTGCCCGATCCTGTCCTGCAATCTCACGGAATGCGAATTGCCGGCGCTCGACGGGGCAGGCGATGGTCATCTTTCCGTTGGGCCCTATTTTCACGACACCTCGGGGGCGGATCGCGGAGCGGCTTCAGTGTCTTCCGTCATGCCTGCCTCATCCTTCGAGGCGGCGGCTTATGCCTCGGTGCGCACGCTCGCCGAGATCCTCACCCGCAACCCCGGTGCGCAATGGACGGACCTTCCCAGGGTCTTTGCCGGAACATCATTTCGAACACCGCTGGGCGACATCGCCATCGACCCGCAAACGCAGCACGCTACCTTGCCGGTGCAGATCGGACGTATCGATGGAACATCGTTCAAAACGGTCACGCTGACGAAGGGCGTGGCACCCGATCCCTACCTTTCCCGCTATGACCGGACGGAGACGTTCGGGCGGCCACGCCTGCGGGTGGTGTCGTGAGCAAGATGGCGCGTATCCCGAACCTTGGAGGCGCCAGGGCTTTTGTCCTGCATCGTCCACATCCGACCGTGCAGGCGATCACAAGGCAATTGTCGGCCATCGGCCTTGAGGCGATTGGCTTCTGGCCGGAACTGCCGGCCGAAGCCTTGGCGGCGGACTTCGTTTTCTTCGACGTCGACCTCGGCTTTGACGAGCAATTTCCGTGGAAGCCGGGCGAGGCACCGATGCCGCTGATAGCGCTGATCGGCTCCGAGGCGCCGGGGCGTGTCGAATGGGCACTGTCGCACAAGGCCGATGCCCAATTGCTGAAACCGGTCGGCAATGCCGGCGTCTATAGCGCGCTTTTGATCGCAAGGCAGAGTTTCGAGGCGCGCAAGCTTCTGGCCAGCGAGATCGCCTCGCTTCGTCAGCGCGTCGCGGAGCGCCAGACCATCGTACGCGCCGTGGAGGTCTTGTCGAAGGGCGCCGAGGACGGCCGCGCCTATGCGCAGCTCCGCTCGCTGGCGATGAGCTGGCAAATCAGCGTCGAGGACGCCGCGCGCAGGATCGTGGCGATGACACAAAAAGAAGGCGACGATGACCAATCCGATCGCGCCTGAGCTCTCAGCCGCCGGGCGCATGCCAGCCAAGCCTCGCGCCGGCGTCTGGCGACGTCTGCTAAAACGGCCTCTCGCTTTGCTCGGCCTCGGGATTATTGCCCTTGTCTTGGCCGGCGCCATTCTTGCACCGTGGCTGACAGGCTACGATCCGAACGAGCAGATGTTCGACGGGCTCACGCTTGAAGGCGCGCCACTGCCGCCGGGAGCCCAGTTCTGGCTGGGCACCGACCTGCTTGGCCGCGACCTGCTGACCCGTCTCCTCTTCGGTGCGCGCACGTCGCTGATCATCGGCATCGTCGCCAATGGCGTGGCGCTTCTAATCGGCACGCTGGTCGGCATCACCGCCGGCTATTTCCGCGGCTGGATCGGCAGCGCGCTTATGCGCTTCACCGATTTGATGATGGCCTTCCCGGCGCTGCTGCTCGCCATCTGCCTGGCGGCGGTGCTCCAGCCGAGCCTGTGGATCGTCGCCATGGTGATCGCATTGGTGAACTGGGTGCAGACCGCCCGCGTCATCTACACCGAGACAAGTTCGCTCGCCGAGCGCGAGTTCATCGATGCCGAGCGCACTATCGGCGCAAGCGCCCCACGCATCCTGTTTCGTCATATCCTGCCGCACCTTTTGCCGACGATCATCGTCTGGGGCACGCTCGGCATCTCGACCACTGTGCTTCTGGAAGCGACGCTCAGCTATCTCGGTATCGGCGTGCAACCGCCGACTGCTTCCTGGGGCAACATCATCTTCGAAAACCAAACCTATTTCCAGGCAGCGCCCTGGCTGGTTTTCTTTCCGGGTGCGGCGATCCTGGCGCTGGCGCTAGCCTTTAACCTGGTCGGCGATGCGTTGCGCGACATTCTCGATCCGACGCAAAGGGGGCGGGCATGATCGCCTATCTCGGCCGTCGCGTTGTCCAGTCCGTGCTCATCTTGCTCGGCGTCTCTCTGATCACCTTTGCGTTGCTCTATCTGCTGCCCGCCGATCCTGTCCGCCAGATCGCCGGCCGCAGCGCCACGCCCGAGACAGTCGAGAACATCCGCCGGCAGCTCGGCCTCGACCAGCCCTTTGTCGTCCAGTACTGGCACTACCTGACCAGCCTGCTCAGCGGCGATCTGGGTCGCTCCTACATTCAGCGCTCGGAGGTCACGGAGCTGATCGTCTCGCGGCTGCCGGCAAGCCTGCTGCTGATGGTCGGCGCCATTGCTTGCGAAGTCGTGATCGGGCTGACGATGGGCCTCATCGCCGCCGTCAAGCGTGGCACCGCAACCGACCAGTCGCTGATGGTCGCCTCCTTCGTCGGCGTCTCGGCGCCGCAATTCGTCGTCGGCCTGCTGCTGCTTTACGTGTTCGCGGTGCGGCTCGGCTGGTTCCCGATCGGCGGTTATGGCACCTGGCGTCATCTGGTGCTGCCATCGCTGACCATGGGAATTCTCGGCGCCGGCTGGTACGCCCGCATGATGCGCACGTCGATGATCGACGTGCTGCGCCAGGATTACGTGCGTACCGCGCGTGCCAAGGGTCTTGCACGCAGCGCCATTATCTTCCGTCACGCGCTGCCCAACGCCATCCTGCCGGTCATCGCCATGATCGGCATCGACATCGGCATCTTCATGGGCGGCATCGTGGTTGTCGAAAGCGTGTTCGGCTGGCCAGGCATCGGCCAGCTAGCCTGGCAGGCCATTCAGCGCATCGATATTCCGATCATCATGGGGGTCACCCTGGTTTCGGCCTTTGCCATCGTGCTCGGCAATCTCCTGGCCGACACGGTCGCACCGTTCATCGATCCACGCATCAAGCTCAGATGAAAACAAAGAAAACCAGAGAAAGGGAACATGACATGGGAAAATATCTGATATCGACCGTGGCGGCATCGGCGCTTGCGCTGGTGCTTGGCATGACAAGCGTACGCGCCGAAGGCGCCGTCGATCCGAATGCCAAGCAGGGCGGCGCGATCACCATCACCTATAAGGACGACGTCGCCACGCTCGATCCGGCCATCGGCTATGACTGGCAGAACTGGTCGATGATCAAGAGCCTGTTCGACGGGCTGATGGACTACGAGCCGGGCACCACCAACCTGCGGCCCGACCTTGCCGAGAGCTACGAGATTGCGCCCGACGGCAAGACCTTCACCTTCAAGCTGCGCCACGGAGTGAAGTTCCACAATGGCCGCGAGATGACCGCCGACGATGTGAAATATTCGCTCGACCGGGTCACCAATCCAAAGACACAGAGCCCGGGTGCCGGCTTCTTCGGCTCGATCAAAGGCTATGACGACGTCGCTGCCGGCAAGGCGGAAAGCCTGGCGGGCATAACCGTCGTCGATCCCTACACGATCAAGTTCGAGCTGACCCGGCCCGACGCCACCTTCCTGCATGTCATGGCGATCAACTTCTCGCATGTCGTGCCGAAGGAAGAGGTCGAAAAATACGGCGCGGACTTCGGCAAACATCCGGTCGGCACCGGCGCCTTCAAGCTCGCCGAATGGAGGCTCGGCCAGCGCGTAGTTTTCGAGCGCAACCCGGATTACTGGCACAAGGGCCTGCCGCATCTCGACAAGATCACCTTTGAGATCGGCCAGGAGCCGATAGTGGCGCTGCTGCGGCTGCAGAAAGGCGAGATCGACGTTCCCGGCGACGGCATTCCGCCAGCGAAATTCCAGGAGGTGATGGCCGATCCCGAGCAGAAGGCCCGTGTCGTCGAGGGCGGCCAGTTGCACACCGGCTATATCACCATGAATACCACCATGGCGCCCTTCGACAATGTGAAGGTGCGGCAGGCGGTCAACATGGCGATCAACAAGGACCGCATCGTCCAGTTGATCAACAACCGTGCGGTGCCGGCCAATCAGCCGTTGCCGCCGTCGATGCCCGGCTATGACAAGGAATTCAAGGGCTATCCCTATGACGTGGCCAAGGCCAAGGCCTTGCTTGCCGAGGCCGGGCATCTCGACGGATTTGACACGCAGCTGTTTGCCATGAACACCGATCCCAACCCGCGCATCGCGCAGGCCATTCAGCAGGATCTGGCGGCGGTCGGCATCAAGGCCAGCATCCAGTCGCTCGCGCAGGCCAACGTCATCGCCGCCGGCGGCGACAAGTCCGGCGCGCCGATGATCTGGTCCGGCGGCATGGCCTGGATCGCCGACTTCCCCGATCCGTCGAACTTCTACGGCCCGATCCTCGGTTGCGCTGGTGCCGTCCCAGGCGGCTGGAATTGGTCGTGGTATTGCAACAAGGAGCTCGACGCCAAGGCAGCCGAAGCCGACTCCATCGTCGACCCGGCCAAGGCTGGCGAACGCGCCAAGATGTGGAGCGAGATCTACGGCAAGATCATGGAAGACGCGCCCTGGGCACCGGTGTTCAACGAGCAGCGTTTCACCATGAAATCGGCCCGCATGGGTGGCGCCGACAACCTCTATGTCGACCCGGTCCACATCCCGATCAACTACGACAATGTGTATGTGACCGATGTGCAATAACTGCGACTACACCATCCACGGGCGCCACCATCATTTCGGCTGGGACAATTCCTTTGTCCCGACCGAACGGGTCGCGCCAGGGTCGACGATCGAGTTCCAGTGCCTGGACTCGTCCGGCGGGCAGCTGACGATGGAGAGCACCGTCGACGATGTTGCTTTGCTCGACTTCGCCAAGGTGAACCCGGTTACTGGGCCAATCTATGTCGACGGGGCAGAGCCGGGCGATGCCCTGAAAATCACCATCGAGGCGTTCAAGCCGTCCGGCTTCGGTTGGACGGCGAATATCCCGGGATTCGGTCTGTTGGCGGATGACTTCACTCAACCGGCACTGAATATCTGGAAGTACGACGCCGCCTCGCTCGAACCGGCGCTGTTCGGCAAGAGCGGCCGGGTGCCGCTCAAGCCCTTCGCCGGCACCATCGGCAATGCCCCGGCTGAGCCGGGTCTGCATTCGGTGGTCCCGCCGCGGCGCGTGGGCGGCAATCTGGACATACGCGATCTTGCTGCCGGCACGGTGCTCTACCTTCCCGTAGAAGTCGCGGGAGCGTTGTTCTCGGTCGGCGACACGCACGCCGCGCAAGGAGACGGCGAGGTCTGCGGCACGGCGATCGAGAGCCCCATGAACGCCGTGCTGACGCTCGATCTGGTCAAGGATGCCCGGCTGCGGACGCCGCGTTTCACAACGCCCGGTCCGGTGTCGCGACATCTCGACGCCAAGGGCTATGAGGTGACAACCGGTATCGGGCCGGATCTCATGGACGGCGCCAGGAGCGCCGTCTCGCAGATGATCGACCTGCTCTCCGGCCGCTACCGCATGGATCCGGTAGACGCCTATATGCTCGTGTCGGTTTGCGGCGACCTGCGCATCAGCGAGATCGTGGACATGCCCAATTGGGTGGTTTCTTTCTACTTCCCCCGCTGCGTCTTTGAATGAAGGTGGAGGACATCAAACGATCCGGGCAGGCCGCTGCGGAGAGTGGCTCCGTCAGGCCGGTACTCAGCGTCTCAGGTCTGAGCGTCGCCGTACGCGGCGAGGAGGGCGAGCGCGACGTCGTTTCCGACCTCACATTCGGCCTGATGCGCGGCGAAACGCTTTGCATCGCCGGCGAGTCCGGTTCCGGCAAGTCGATGACGGCGCTGGCCATCATGGCCTTGCTGCCGCAGCCGGCGGCACGCATCAGATCAGGCTCCATCCGGCTCGGCGATCAGGATCTCGCGGCTCTCAGCGAGAGCGGTATGCGCCGCATCCGCGGCGACCGCATTGCCATGATCTTTCAGGAACCGATGACATCGCTCAATCCGGTTCTTTCCATCGGCCGTCAGCTCACGGAGGCGATCGAGGCACACACCTCGCTGTCGCGCTCCTACTCGCGGCTGAGGGCGCTCGAGGCGCTGAAGGCAGTACGAATTCCGGATGCCGAACGGCGGCTCGAGAACTATCCGCACGAACTCTCAGGCGGCATGCGCCAGCGCGTGATGATTGCCATGGCTCTGGCCCTGAACCCGGATGTGCTGATCGCCGATGAACCGACGACCGCCCTCGACGTCACGGTTCAGGGCGAGGTGCTGGAGCTGCTGCGCGACCTGCAGCGCGGGCACGGCACCAGCGTTATCCTGATCACGCACGACATGGGCGTCGTCGCCGAAATGGCGGACCGCGTCATCATCATGCGCGATGGCCGGATGGTCGAGCAGGGCAGGGCGACCGACATCTTCACCCGCCCGCAGGCCGATTATACGCGCGAGCTTCTGGCCGCCGTGCCGCGCATCGGCGGCGGACGGAAGGCCGAAGACCGACAAGATGCCGCCAACATGCCGGCCGAGCTTGTATCTGTCAGCGATCTTCACGTCCGTTTCGACCTGCACGGCGGCTTCTTCGGCCGCGTTGACCGCAGGGTGCACGCGGTCGAAGGCGTCAGTTTCTCGATCGCCCCGCACGAAACCCTGTCGCTGGTCGGCGAATCGGGCTGCGGCAAGTCGACGACGGCCAAGGCGATCGCCGGGCTGGTGCCCTACACCGGCAGCATTTCAATCGGCGGCCACGACCTGTCGGCGCTCAGTCGAAAGGAGCGCAAGGCTGTACGCCGCAATGTGCAGATGATCTTTCAGGATCCCTTCGCGTCCCTCGATCCGCGCATGCGAGTAGGCGATCTCGTCGCCGAGCCTCTGCTGATCCACGGCATCGGCGACAGAGAGCAGCGGCACGCCCAGATCGCCGCACTGTTCGAACGTGTCGGCCTCTCCGCTGACCAGATGGAGCGCTATCCCCACGAATTCTCCGGCGGGCAGCGCCAGCGAATCTGCATTGCACGGGCGCTGGCGCTGCGACCGAAGCTGATCATTGCCGACGAAAGCGTTTCTGCCCTCGACGTGTCGGTGCAGGCGCGCGTGTTAAGGTTGCTGAAGGAGCTGCAGCGCGAATTCGGCGTCGCATATCTCTTCATCTCGCACGACATGGCAGTGGTGGAGAACATCTCCGATCGCGTGGCGGTAATGTATCTGGGGCAGATCGTCGAGATGGGCACCCGCGACCAGATCTTCTCCAACCCGCGCCATCCTTACACAAAGCGGCTGATCGAAGCCGTTCCGGTTCCCGATCCAGGCCGCCGGCGCGCCCGGTTCGCCCGTTTGGACAGCGAAATTCCAAGCGCTGTGCGGCGCATCGGTGAGGAGCCCCGGAAACTCAAGCTCAAAGATGTTGGCGACGGCCACCTCGTCGCCACTGATCGAGCTTAGGCTGCCTCGTCCAGCCAATCCCGCAGAGGCTCGGGGACAGCTGCATACGTGATGTTCGAGCAGCGGAAAATGATCGGCGATGGCGCTCCCGCGGCAGCGCCGTTCGGCGATGCCGAGTTGGCAAGATCACCAGTTTACATCTGACATGTTAGCGTGCTAACGCTACGTGCACATTGATTTCAACGGAGATCGCATTGGCTTCCCGCTTTGGTCTTTCGGTTGCCCTAACCACACCCTTCGATCCGTCGGGGCAGATAGCACTCGCGCCGATGATCGCGCATGCCCGAACCTGCCTTGGCGCCGGCTGCAGCAGCGCGACGCTGTTCGGCACCACCGGCGAAGGAGCCTCGGTCGGCACCGACGAGCGGCGGATCGTCACCGAGGCCATGCTGGCGGCCGGTATTCCGGCACATCAGCTCGTCGCCGCAGTGCTGGTCGATGCAGCCGAAGATGCCGCCGATCAGGCCCGGCACGCTTTGCAGCGCGGCGTTCGCAACATTCTGCTCGCTCCGCCGAGCTACTTCAAGAATGTCGGCGAGGACGGGCTGTTCGGATGGTTTTCCGCCGTTTTCGCCGCACTCGGTCCGCTGGCGCGCGACGTGCTGCTCTATAACATCCCCTCAGTCACCATGGTGCCGCTCCCGCTTGGGCTGATTGGCCGGCTGCGCACCGCCTTTCCCGCTGTAGTGGCCGGGGTGAAGGATTCCGGCGGGGACTGGAGCTACAGTGAGGCGCTGCTTGAAGCGCACGGCGATCTGGTGATCCTCATCGGCGACGAACGGCATCTGGCGAGAAGCGTACGCCGCGGCGGACAGGGTGCGATTTCCGGCATGGCTAATTTTGTTACCGGCGAAATCGGCGCAATGGTCGAAGACGGCCGCGACGACCCACGCGTCGAGGACTTCGTGCTCGAATTGCTCAAATACCCGGTCACGCCGGCGGTGAAGGTCATGGTCGCGCGCAAGACCGGCGACGAGCGCTGGCTGGCGGTCCGCCCGCCCCTGGAGGCGATCGGCCCGCAAGGACAGCGGCAGCTTGCTGCTGCCTACAACAGGCTGTTTGCGACAGAGGCGGCCTGACCGACAAGGCCGGGCTGACCGACAAGGAAGCGAGCTGAAGTGGAAGACGGCAGCGAACCGATCACTCTCCGGGAGAAAGCCTATGCTAGCTTCACGCGGCATTTGCTGGCCCGCGATCTGCGGCCGGGGCAGTTCGTGTCACAGCGCGAACTGGTCGCTTTCACCGGACTGCCGCTGGGTGCCATTCGCGAGATCGTCCCGCGTCTCGAGGCCGAGGGACTGCTGACCACCATCCCGCAGCGCGGCATGCAGATCGCGCATATCGATATCAATCTGATACGCGAGGCGTTTCAGTTTCGGTTGTTCATGGAACGCGAGGCAGTGGCGCTATTCACGACCAGCGCTTCTGACGCCGAACTTGCCCGCATGCGGCGCGAACATGAGGAGATGCTGGCGCAAGCTCTGGGACAGGCGCCGACGCCGGAAATGGAAGCCAAGGCCCAGAACATCGACTGGGCGATGCACGATACCTTCATCAATGCGCTCGGCAACGAGATTATCGCCAAGGCCTATCTGGTCAACTCGGTGAAAATCCGGCTGATCCACCAGGAGCGTTTCCGCATCGACGGACGTGTGGTGCCGGTGATGCGCGAACATTTGGCGGTCATCGAAGCCATGGAGAGCCGCAATCCGCAAAAAGCGGTTGAAGCGATCAGTCTGCATATCGACAATGCGCGCCGGCTGGCGCTCCAGATCTGAGGAAATATAGCCGCGCCGCGGTTCGCGACGCATCCACAACGACAGCAACCGGGAGGAAGAAATGTCGTCCAATCTGTTCAACCCAACCAGGACGCAATTCCTTGCCGGAACCGCGGCGCTCACCGCTGCCGGCCTTGTGGGGCTTCGCCCCGGCCTTGCCGCAGGCCTCGACTGGAAACGCTTTGCCGGGACGACGCTTGACGTCAATCTGGTGAAAAGCCCGCGCAGCGACACCATCCTGAAATATCTCGCCGAGTTCGAGGAACTGACCGGCATCAAGGTCAATGCCGAGGCCACGCCCGAGCAGCAGCAGCGCCAGAAGACGGTGATCGAGCTGAGCTCGGGCAAGCCGAGCTTCGATGTCGTGCATCTGAGCTACCACGTGCAGAAGCGCCAGTTCGAGAAGGGTGGCTGGCTGGCCGACATCGCCGGCTATCTCGCCGATCCGTCGCTCACCGACCCGGCGCTGATCGAAAGCGACTTCGCCGAAGCCGGCATGCTGTTTGCCAAGGACGGCCAGGGCGTGCTGCGCTCACTACCCTTCTCGGTGGACTACTGGATCCTCTATTGGAATAAGGAGCTGTTCGAGGCCAAGGGCCTCAAATACCCCGAGACCTTCGAGCAACTGGTGGCCGCCGCCGAAGCGCTGACCGACCCGTCGACCAATACATACGGCTTCGTCGCCCGCGGGCTCAAGAACGCAAACACGCCAGTGTGGACGTCGCTGATGCTCGGCTACGACATGACGCCGCTCGATGACAAGGGCAAGCTGCGCACCGAGGCTCCCGAGGCGATCGAGGCTGCCGCGCTCTATCAAAGATTGATGACCAAGTCCGCCCCTCCGGGCGTCACCGGGTTCAATTGGGCCGAAGCACAGTCTGCCTTCCTGCAAGGCAAAATCGGCATGTGGCTCGACGGCGTGGGCTTTGCCCCGCCGATGGAAAATCCGGAAAAATCGAGAGTGGTCGGCAAGGTCGGTTACGGCGTCATGCCCAAGGGTCCCAAGGCGCATGCCTCGGGTACCTTCGGCGACGGGATTGGCGTTACCGCCGCCAGCGAGAAGAAGGAGGCCGCCTATCTGTTCTGCCAGTGGGCGGTATCGCCAGCCATGGGCGCGCGGCTGTTGCAGGCCGGCGCCGGCGTTCCATTCCGCAAATCCGTGCTGGAGGATCCCAAGGTGCGCGAAGGCGTCACCATGCCGGCAAGCTGGCTCGATGCCGTGGTCGGCTCGGGCAATATCAGCCGGCTGGCGCTGCCGGTCATCATCCCCGTCACCGAATTCCGCGACATCTATGGCGTGGCGCTGACCAACATGATTGCCGGCGCCGATCCCGCCGCGGAGCTGAAGAAGGCCACTGAGCAGTTCCAGCCGGTTCTCGACAGGAGCGAGCAGGGCTGATGTCAGCCACCACCCCAGAACAGACCGGGGTGACGATGCCGGTTATCGACGGGAGCCAGACGATCCGGCTGGCTCCCAACTACTGGCCCTTCGTTGTCCCCGCACTCGTCGTCGTCGGCGCCGTCATCGTTTTCCCCTGGGCTTTCACCCTGTGGATGAGCGTCAATCGCTGGACGCTCGGCCAGTCGCGGAGCTTTGCCGGGATGGAAAACTATCTCCGCCTGGCCAGCGACCCACGGTTCTGGGAATCCCTTGTTCATACATTGACCTACACCTTCCTCTCGGTTGCAGCGCCGATGCTCCTGGGCACTCTGGCCGCCCTGATCTTCGATGCCAGGTTTCCGCTGCGCGGCTTGCTGCGCGGCGTCTTCGTCATGCCGATGATGGCAACGCCCGTTGCCGTGGCACTGGTCTGGACCATGATGTTCCATCCTCAGCTCGGCGTGCTCAACTACCTGCTGTCGCTGGTCGGCATCCCGGCTCAGGAATGGATATTCAACGCCAACACGGTCATCCCGTCGCTTGTTGCGGTCGAGACCTGGCAGTGGACGCCGCTGGTCATGCTGATCGTGCTTGGCGGGCTGGCCTCGGTGCCGCGCGAGCCCTTCGAAAGCGCCGAGATCGACGGCGCCAATGCCTGGCAGCAATTCCGCTATCTCACTCTGCCGATGATCGCACCGTTCCTGATGATCGCGGTCATCATCCGCACCATCGATGCCTTGAAGAGTTTCGACATCATCTACGCGATGACCCAGGGCGGCCCGGGCACGGCGTCGGAGACCATCAACATCTATCTCTACAACACCGCCTTCTCCTACTACGATATCGGCTACGGCTCGGCCATGGCCGTGGTGTTCTTCATTGTCATCGTGGCCCTGTCCTTCGTGCTGCTGATGCTGCGCCAACGCTCGCAGTGGATCGATACGGAGGGCAAATAGATGAGTTCACGGCTACTCAACCAGATCGGTCTGTTTTTCGCTGCCCTGGTTTTCGTCTCGCCGGCGATCCTGTTCTTCCTCTGGATGATCTCGCTGTCGCTGAAATTCGAGATCGACAACGGTGCCTATCCGCCGATCCTGATCCCGGAACGTTTCGCCTGGTCGAACTATGTAAAGGTGTTCGAGGAGAACAATTTCCTGCTCTATCTCTGGAATTCGGTTCTGGTGACCGGCACGGCGACCTTGCTGGCGCTGCTGATCGGCGTACCGGCCGGCTATGGCATCGCACGGCTCAAGGCTGAACGATCGGCGGTCGTCATCATGATCGCCCGCATGACGCCTGGGCTATCCTATCTCATCCCGCTGTTTCTGCTGTTCCAATGGATCGGGATACTCGGCACGCTGTGGCCGCAGATCATCATCCATCTGGTGGTGACGGTGCCGATCGTGGTGTGGGTGATGATCGGCTATTTCGAGACCACGCCGATGGAACTGGAAGAGGCGGCCAACATCGACGGCGCCAGCTCCTGGCAGGTTTTCCGGCTGGTTGCCCTGCCCATCGCCAAGCCGGGCATCGTCGTCGCGTTCATCCTGTCCGTGATCTTCTCGTGGAACAATTTCGTCTTCGGCGTGGTGCTCGCCAGCCGTGAGACGCGCACCCTGCCGGTCGCCGTCTACAACATGCTGTCCTACGAGCAGGTGAGCTGGGGGCCGCTCGCCGCGGCGGCGCTGGTGGTGACCCTGCCGGTGCTGATCCTGACCATGTTCGCGCAAAGGCAGATCGTCGCGGGGCTGACCGCCGGCGCCGTCAAGGGCGGCTGAGGGGCGCGCCCTGACATCACTCTTTTCCAGGAAAGATCCAATGGCATCGGTAACGATCAACAACGTGCAGAAGGCCTTCGGGGCCACCAAGATCATTCACGACGTCAGCGTCGATATCGCCGACGGCGAGTTCGTCATCCTGGTCGGTCCGTCGGGATGCGGAAAATCGACGCTGCTGCGCATGATCGCAGGCCTTGAGACGATCTCCGGCGGGAAGATCGCCATCGGCGAGCGTATGGTCAACAATCTGCGGGCACGGGACCGGAACATCGCCATGGTGTTCCAGAATTATGCGCTCTATCCGCACATGACTGTGGCCGACAATATGGGCTTTGCCCTGAAGATCAAGAAAGCCGACCCGACCGATACCGCTGGCCGGGTCAGGAAGGCAGCCGGCATCCTCGGCCTGGAAAAGCTGCTTGACCGCTATCCGCGCCAGCTTTCGGGCGGCCAGCGCCAGCGCGTCGCCATGGGTCGCGCGATCGTACGCGACCCGCAGGTTTTCCTGTTCGACGAGCCGCTCTCCAACCTCGACGCCAAGTTGCGCGTCCAGATGCGCGGTGAGATCAAGGCCCTGCACCAGCGGCTGGGTACCACGACGATCTATGTCACGCACGACCAGATCGAGGCGATGACGATGGCCGACAAGATCGTCGTGCTGCATGACGGCCTGGTCGAGCAGATCGGCGCGCCGCTGGACCTCTATGACCATCCGGCCAATCTCTTCGTTGCCGGGTTTATCGGCTCGCCCGCCATGAACTTCATTGCCGGCCGCATCGAGGAGGGCGTGTTTCGCAGCGCCGGCGGGTTGGTCCTGCCGTTGCCGGAAGGCGCCCAGCCGGCGGATGCCGCAGGACGCGAACTCGTCTACGGCATTCGCCCGGAACATATCCGGGCGACGGGACAAGGTATGCCGGGCACGGTCACGCTTCTCGAGGCGACAGGCTCGGAAATCTTCGCCAGGGTCGACTGCTCCGGTGAAGAAATCTCCTGCCTTTTCCGAGAAAGGCTTGCGCTGAAGCAAGGCGAAGGGGTGCGGATCGAGATCGACCGCGCATGTGCGCATCTGTTCGACGCCGAAACTGGTCGGCGCATCTGACTCGGTGGTCCGGTGAATGCGTGGTCGGCCTAGGTCGGCAAAGCGAATTCACCGGCGAGTTCGATGGCGCGGCCTTCGCGGGCCGATCTCTCGGCGGCGAGGCCCATGACGACGGCCCACCAGCCGTCTTGCAAGGTCACTTCCACTTTGCCTTGCCCGCGCACCGCAGCGGTGAAGCGGGCGTGCTCGAAATAGGTCGAACCATTATGGTCGCCTGCCTCGAGCAGCCGGGGGTCGACGGGAATCTCCAGCAGGCGTGGTCCAGGCGGATTGCGCGGGCTGACGATCAACTGGGGCACTGGCGCAGGGCCAAGGTGGGTCGGCCAGAAACGGCCTGGTCCGGGCACCAGACATTCGATCTTTCCGTCGCCGCCGACAGCGCAGAGTTCCTCCTGGTAGCGGCTGCCCTGGGCAAACATGCACAGTTCCAGCATGGCGCGCGCGCCGCTCGCGAAATCAGCCAGCACATAGCCATGGTCAACGATATCCGGCCTCTCACCGCCATAGCGTTCGTCGAGATGGTTTACGGCCTGTCCAGCGCTCGCCATCACGCGGACGGGGTCGGATCCGAGTATCAACCGCATCAGATCGAAGAAGTGGCAGCACTTCTCGACGAACGTGCCGCCGGTGTTGCGGTTGAACCGGTTCCAGTCGCCGACCTTCGTCAGAAACGGGAAGCGGTGCTCGCGGACCGTCAGCATGCGGATGCCGCCGGTGGCGTGGCGGGCCTGCTCGACGAATGCGGCGACGGGAGGCATATAGCGATATTCCATGGCCACCCAGACGAGCGGAAGCCGAGCTTTCAACGCCGCGATCCGCCCCTCGTCGGCGGCCTCGGTGAAGGGCGGTTTTTCCACCAGCACCGGCAGCGGTCGAAGTGCGGCGATCTCCTCCATCTGACTGAGGTGATGGTGGTTGGGGCTGGCAATCAAGACGCAGTCCACCTCGTCCATGGCCAGCAGTTCGGCGATCGACGCCGCCGATCGCGCGCCCGACGCCGTCGCCAGCGATGCTGCCAACATGCCGGGGTCCGGCTCGAAGATCGCTGCCACATGCGCGTCGGGCAACAGGGCGATGTTGCGGATGTGCTCGCGGCCCATCATGCCGCAGCCGATGATGCCGTAGCCGATCGATGATCTGGTCACGCTGCGACTTCCTCCGGCCTATCTGAAACGCGTGACGTACCGCGCCGCGCCCGGATCGAACCAGCTGCGGGAATATTCCGCGCTGGCGCCGTCGCCAGCCCAGGCGATACGTTCAATGAAACCCACAACCGTCCCCGGCGGTGGCCTGAACTCGAGCGGGGCCCAGTCCGGCGCGGGCGCGACGGCGACATGGTCTTCGGCGCGAACGATCGAAAAGCCGAGCGCGAGCCGGTAGTGGAGATAGAGGGATTCCGACAAGTCCTCGCGCTTGAGCCGCTCGGCGCGGCTGGCGTCGAGCCAGATCTCTTCGACCGCGGCCGGCTCGCCGTCGAGCCGCCGCAGCCGGCGTATACGGTGGGCTTCGCCGGCGCTGCCGAATTGCGGCAGGTCGGCGGGCTTGGGCAGCCGCTCGATGGATAGCACGTCGGCGCTCGGCAGGCCGCCACCGCCGATGCGCTCCAGGCGAAAGAAGGCATAGATCCCGAGCAACTCGCCGCGCGCCCGCACATAATTGCCCGAGCCCTGGATGCGATCGAGAAGCCCCTTTTCCGTCAAATCGGCAAGCGCGCGCCTGAGCGTGCCGACGGCAATCCCCAGGCTCGCGGCCATCTCTCGCTCGGGCGGCAGCCGCGCCCCGTCGGCCAGCCGTCCGGCCGCGATTTCGCGGATCAGCATTTCGCTGGTCTGCAGGTGCACAGGCAAGGGGCCGCGCATCTGGCTGGACCGGTGGCCGGGGTCCGCCCTTGTCAAATGCATCCGGTGCTCCAATCGCATCCCGGTTTCGGGTTTGGCCGCAAAAAATTGATACAGTATTGATCTACACAAAAACGAATGCTACGCAAGCCCTATTCGCAGCTCCGGACGTCATTGAAGAGTGGCCCGGACGTCTTTTCTGAAGAGTGGCAATGAGCATCGTCCCAATCACTTCGCCGGACCTCGACGCAGCCGAAGTCTCGTGGTTCGCCGCACTCTGCTCGGATGACTATCGGTATCTCGGCGTGCCGCACGGCGCGCTGCGCTCAAGCTGGGCGCATTGCTCCGAGATCGTGAAAACGTCCGAGGAACTCGGTTTCCGCAACATCTTGTGTCCGTCGTCCTATCAGGTCGGCCAGGACACGCTGAGCTTCGTTGCCGGCTGCGCGCCGATCACGTCGAAGATCAATCTGCTTGCCGCTGTGCGCTGCGGCGAGATGCAGCCGATCATGCTGGCGCGCACGATTGCCACGCTGGACCACATGCTGGAAGGCCGGCTGACGGTGAACATTATTTCGTCGGACTTTCCGGGCGAGACAGCCGACAGCGCCTACCGCTATCAGCGTTCGCGCGAGGTGGTGCAGATACTGCGCCAGGCCTGGACCAGCGACAGCATCGATTTCGAGGGCGAGGTCTATCGCTATAAAGGGCTCTCGACGGCGCCGGCGAAGCCTTATCAGCAGAATGGCGGCCCGCTGCTCTATTTCGGCGGTTATTCGCCCGACGCGCTCGAGCTTTGCGCCGAACAGTGCGACGTCTACCTGATGTGGCCGGAAACCAGGGAGGAGCTCGCCGGCCGCATGAGAGCCGTCCACCAGCGCGCCGAGCGTCATGGGCGGACGCTCGATTACGGCCTGCGCGTCCACATGATCGTGCGCGATACCGAGGCCGAGGCAAAGGAATATGCCCGGGAGCTGGTTTCGAGGCTGGACGACGAGCAGGGCAGGGCGATCCGCGAGCGCGCGCTCGACGCCCGATCGCTCGGCGTATCGCACCAGGCCAGGAACCGCCAGATCGCCGATGCCGAAGGTTATGTCGAGCCGCATCTGTGGACGGGCGTCGGGCGGGCGCGCTCTGGCTGCGGCGCGGCGCTGGTGGGCTCGACCGATCAGGTTCTGTCGGAAATCGAGGCGTATATGAAGATGGGGATCCGCGCCTTCATCTTTTCCGGCTACCCGCATCTCGACGAGGCGCGTCATTTCGGCACCAAGGTGTTGCCTCAGCTCAAGACATGCTCGCTCCCGCACGCCTATGGCCGTGTGCCGGAACGGATCCCGGCGACACCACTGGGAACGGGAGAGCGCCGCTGATGGAGCATGTTGTGTGTGATCCCCGCCTTTTGCGCAACGCCTTTGGGCGTTTCGCCACCGGCGTCACGGTCGTCACCACCGGCACGGCCGACGGCCCGGTCGCAATCACTGCCAACAGCTTCTCATCCGTGTCGCTCAATCCGCCGCTGGTGCTGTGGTCTATCGGCCGCCACTCGCGCCGGTTCGAAGCCTTCGCCAATTCCGCGCACTACGCCATTCACGTGCTGGCGGAAGATCAAATCGATCTGTGCTGGCGTTTTTCGAAGTCGGGGACGGACTTTGCCGATCTTGACCTGTCGTGGAGCGAGCACGGCGTGCCATTGCTGCCGCGCGCATTGGCGCGGTTCGAATGCAGCGTCGCCGACCGCTTCCCGGCTGGCGACCATATGATCCTGCTTGGACGTGTCCTTGAACTGCAGACGCAAGAGGGTTTGCCGCTGCTCTTTGCTGGCGGCAAGTCGCGCGCTCAAGAGGCCAGTTGATGACCGCCGGCGCCGCTCCGGGCTGGTGCCGTCGATTGGCGCACCACGAGATTGCAGGCAAGTTCGACGCGACGTGGCGGCGACCCCGAATGGGCCATGTCGTCGAGCAGCAGGCTAAGCGCAGCCGATCCGATCTCGCGCATAGGAATGTGCATCGCCGTCAGCGGCGGGTTGCAGAAGGCAGCGAGCGGCAAGTCGTCCATACCGACCACGGACACATCGCCAGGCACCGAATATCCGGCCTCCTGGACGCCGGCGATGGCACCAAACGCCAAGCTGTCGCCAGCCGTCAGCACGGCGGTGAAATCGAGGCCGCGGGCCGCGATGCGCTCGGTCACGGCCCTGCTTGCAAGTTCCGGCAACCAGTCCTGCACCTCGACCACGAAGTCGTCGAAGCCGGCAATGCCGGCCGTGATCAGCGCGTCGCGCCAACCTTCGTAGCGCCGCTCGATCGTGCGCCGGCCACGCCGCATCAGGAACAGGATGCGGCGGTGGCCGAGGCCGATCAGATGCTGCGCGGCAAGCATGGCGGCAGAGCGATTGCAGGGCGTCACGCTCGAATGGCGCATCGAGGGATCGTCGCCGTTGACGAGCACGATCGGCTTGGCGAATCCGGCTGTCAGCGTCAGCACATCGTCATCGTCCAGCGTCAGAAACAGACAGCCGGCGACGCTGTCATCGCGCTCGGATTCACGCAGCAGCGCGATTTCGTCCTCGGGCGCCGAAACCGGCCGGGTCACGAGTTCGACGCCCAGCAACCGGGCGCGCTCGTTGAGCCCATCAAGGACATGGTAGGTGAACTGATTGCGGGCACTGTCCACCATTGCCACGCTGCTTGCGGCCAGGATGACCTTGCGGCCGGCAACCGAGGCGGGAATGGCATAGTTCATCGACTTCGCCGTTTCGATGATCCTGGTGCGAAGCTCGTTCCTCACGCCGCCGACTCCGCTCAGCGCACGAGAGGCGGTGCTGACCGACACGCCGCAACGCGCCGCGATCTCCTCAAGTCGAATGCGGCGGCTGGGGCGGCCGCGCTTGCCCTGGATACTCATGCGCTCCGTCACCTCCGCCAAAGTCATCCGATTAATGCAAAAAATTTTCAGATTGCGCAAGAAAAATGGCTGTGAAACAGTTCTGATGAAGCGGGAGAAACGGGAGGAGTTATGCCGCTATCGGCCGAACGCCTGAATTCCGCGCTTGCCAGCCTCGTGGCCGGCATGACCGGCTTGCGTCATGACGGGCGGTTCCATGAGCCGAATCTCGACGGCACGCCGGGCGACTATGTCAGCTTCGACAGCTGGGAATGGCCGCAGGGCGTCGGGCTCTACGGGCTGGTTCGGCTGTGGGCGCAGACCGGTGACGATCGGCTGCTGCAGACGATCGAGGCTTGGTACGACCGACGCATCGCTGCCGGTCTTCCGGCGATGAACGTCAACACCACCGCGCCTCTGTTGGCGCTAAGTGAATTGTGGCGGCGCCGGCGCCAGCCGCGCTTCGAGCCGGTCCTGCGCGAATGGGCCGAGCAGGTAGTCACCGCCTTGCCGCGGACGCCGGAGGGCGGTTTCCAGCACGATGTTTCGGATCGGGTCAACGACGACGAATTGTGGGACGACACGCTGTTCATGGTGGCGCTGTTCCTCGCATCCTACGGCCAGGCTGCCGGTCAGCGTCGCTTCGTCGAAGAAGCAGAAAGGCAATTCCTGGTCCACGCCCGTTATCTCGCCGACCCGGCATCAGGGCTGTGGTTTCACGGCTGGACCTTCGCGGGACGGCACAATTTCGCCCGTGCGCGTTGGGCGAGAGGCAATGCCTGGATTACCGTCGGTATCCTCGAACTGGTGGAGTTCGCCGAAATTGCCCCCTCGGTCCGGGCCTATCTGCTCGGCGTGCTGGAGACGCAGATCAACGCCCTGCTCGAGGTGCAGGCAGGTTCGGGCGCATGGCACACTCTGCTCGACGACCCGACGTCTTACGAGGAGATTTCCGCCACGGCCGGCTTCGGCTACGGGTTGATGAAGGCCGTGCGGCTCGGAATCGGCTCGACAGAGTGCCGTGCCGCCGGCCTCCGCGCGTTGGCAGCCGTGGTGGCGAACATCGATGACAAAGGCGTGGTGGCGAACGTGTCCTATGGCACACGCATGGGCGCCGACCTGCAGTTCTATCGCGATATACCGATCCATCCGACGGGCTACGGGCAGGCGCTGGCCATTCTGTGCCTGACCGAAGGGGCGCGGCATCTGCAGTCGAAGGTGGAGGCGGCATGATGCGGACGCTCTATGGCGCGTCGCCGGGCGATATTGCCGGTATGGACACGGACCGGCTGAGGGCCGAGTTCTTGGTCGACGGCTTGTTCCGGCCTGGCGCGATCGAATTCGTCTACACCCATGTCGACCGCATGATCGTCGGTGGCGCGGTGCCGCTGGCCAACCCGCTGGCATTCGGCAACGGGGCCGAAGTCGGCACGCCGCTCTTCTTTGACGCGCGCGAGATGGGCATCGCCAATCTCGGCGGCAATGGTGCGGTCGCGGTGGACGGCCGGCGCTTTCCCGCGGCTAACCGCGACATCGTCTATGTCGGACGCGGAGCGCGTGAGGTGACGCTGGAGAGCGACGATCCGGAGAGGCCGGCACGCTTCTACATGAACTCGGTGCCGGCCGGCGCCGATATTGCGCACCGTCTCATCGTCAACAGCGAAGCCAAGCCGCTTGTGCTCGGCGAGGAGGCCCGCGCGAACAGGCGCACGCTGCGCATGTACATCCATCCCGAAGTGGCCCCGTCCTGCCTCTTGCTGATGGGGATCACCGACCTCGCGCCGGGCAGTGTGTGGAACACCATGCCGCCGCATCTGCACGAGCGGCGCATGGAAGCTTATTGCTACTTCGACCTCGCCGAGGCCGACCGTGTAATCCATCTGATGGGCCGGCCAGACAAGACGCGCCACCTGATGGTCGCCGACGGTGACGTTGTCCTGTCGCCCGCCTGGTCTATCCATATGGGTGCCGGCACCGGCCCCTATGCTTTCGTCTGGGGCATGACCGGCGAGAACCAGGCCTACACCGATGTCGATCCAGTTGCCGTGAAGGATTTGCGATGAGCGAGGCCGCGCAAAGCGTTCGGACGGACTTTACGCTGCGCCGGCCGCTCATGGCGGGGCAGCCAATCGTCTATTGGCGGCTCGGGTCTATCGCCGAGCAACGCTACGATGTGGCCGACCAGCCCATGCAAGGCGAGATGGATCCCTTCTTCTTCCTGACCAAGCACAAGAATTTCATTCCCCATGAATATCCGTGCCGCACGCAGTTCGCAGCGGAACGACGCGGCAAGCGACCACAGGTCAGCGCCGAATTCGGCGCCGAGCGCATTTGGCTGCCCTTCGCCTCGCCGCGCATCGACCTATCGGGCTTCTGGTTCCGGCCGACGGTGCTTGGAACCTGGGCCGAGACCACCATCGAGGCGGCCTCGACTGGCGAGGTGATGGTGCGGCTGCGCACATGCGGCGGCGCCATACTCTTTGCCAATGGTGAGGAAGCCGGCTGGATGGCGCCCTACGGCCGCAATCTGGAAAGTGCCGAGCACTTCAAGATCGCGCTGAGGGCCGGCCGCAACGACATTCGCATATGGTTCGACGATCTCGCAGAGCGCGACGCCCGCTACTATTTCCAGCTCGACTATCTATCCGGTCCGGCTGCTTCGGTCGCACTGCCGATCGAAGTCGAGAGCGGCGTTGCCGATGCGATGGAAGCAGCCCTCGACGACATGCATTTCGAGCGTCCCGCCTATGACGGCGGCGAGGTGGCGCTTGTCACCGGCGTGGCCCTGCCGCGCGACGCGCAAGTCGAGGTCGAGATCGAGGGCGATTTCATGTCGATCGAGACGCCGGTGCGCTTCGCCTTCGATCTGCCGGCGGGCCAGACGCGGCTGCCGATCGCCGATACCGAGCAGCTGCCGGCCGACTTTCGCCATTTCAAGGTGGCGCTGACGGTCGCAGACCATGCCGTATCGCGTGTCTTCGGCGTCGAGATATGCCACGCGCGCCGTCAGGGCGATGCGCCGGAAACGCTTACCGCGCGTATTAATGAGGCCTTGCGTGAGGTCGCCGGTCACGCCGAGGCCGACACCGTGCGCGCACTGGCGCGCCTGGCGATCGGCCAGCAGGGCGCCGAGACCGACGCCATGATCTCCGGTACGCTGCCGGCGATCGAGGATTGTCACGATTGCGCCGACTTCATCCTGGTGCCGCTGCTGTGGTGCCGCAAGGCCTATGGCGATCGGCTGGAAGTGAGCCTGCGCGCGCGCGTCGACAACGCCATCCTCGGCTATCGCTACTGGATGGACGAGCCCGGCAATGATGTGCAGTGGTACTTCTCCGAGAACCACGCTTTGCTCTTCCACACCGCCGCTTATATTGCTGGGGGCCTGTTGCCTGATGTGCGGTTCGTGCGGTCGGGCCGCCTTGGCCGCGAACAGTCCGCGGTGGGAGCCGCGCGGGTGCGGGCCTGGCTCGACCATTTCGAGGCATGGGAGATGGCCGAGTTCAACTCGGCGCCTTATTTTCCCATCGACCTCAAGGGCCTGTGCGCGCTCTACGCGCTGGCCCCGGACAAGGACATCGCCGAACGTGCCGGCAAGGCAATCATACGCCTGCTTGAAATCGTCGCCCGCTCGGCGCATCGCGGCATCCTCACCGGGGCGCAGGGCCGCTCCTACGAGCACACGCTGCGCGCCGCGCGTTCGCTGGAATTATCCGGCATCTGCCGCATGCTTTGGGGCAAGGGCAATTACGGCATGCGCTTTCATGCGCTGCCACAGCTGGCACTGTGCCTGCGGGATCACGATTTGAGCGTTCCGGACGGGTTGGCACCAATTGCTTCCCTCACCGACGATACGGCGTGGGAATGGACTTTCGCGCAGGGACAAGACCGCTTCGCGCGGCTCTACCACTACAAGACGCGCAACCATGCGATGGGCAGCGCCGCTGGCTATCGCTGGAATCAATGGGGTTATCAGGAGACCGTCATTCACGCCCGGCTGGGCAAGAATCCGAATGCGCAGATCTGGATCAACCACCCCGGCGAAGTGCTGCAGTCGGGATATGGCAGACCATCATATTGGGGCGGCTCAGGCACTTTGCCCCGGCTTCACCAATATCGCGACCTCGCCATCGTCAGCTTCTCCTGCTCGGATGAACAGCCCGACTTCACGCACGCCTGGTTCCCCGCACGTGCCTTCGATGCCGTGCAAGTGGGTGGCGATCGGGCGTTCGCGCAATCCGGCGACGCCTTCGTCATGCTGAAGACGGATGTGCCTCTCACGCAGGTCGTGGCCGGCCCGACCGCCGGCAACGAGCTGCGGGCGGCGGGACGCAGGACGACGTGGATCATTCGCCTCGGTGACCGGAATGCCAATCTGCCGGCGCTCGACGCCTGGGCGGACGCCTTTGCCGGCCTGTCGGTGCGGTCGGGTCCCGACGGCGAGTTGATCGTCGAGGATCCGGAGTACGGCACGGTGCATTTCCTCGCCGACGCAAGGATCGTGGCTGAGGGACGTACACTCGATCCGACCAACTGGACCGTGCGCGGTGAGGCGATGCGCATGAAGCACAGAGAGTAGGGAGGAAATCGGCTGCGACGCTCAAGAGGAGAGGGCGTAGCGGCTTGAACTATCGGGGCGCCGCCCCGCTAAAGGAGGAGACGAAAGCATGAATAAGTCCCGCACTTTGCTGGCCGCGCTATCGGTCAGTCTGCTCGCATCGACCAGCGCGTTTGCCGGCGACGTGCGCATCATGTGGTATTCGGACGGTGTCGAAGGCGATGTCATCCAGGACATTCTGAACCGCTTCATGAAGGACAATCCCGACATCCACGTCACGCTCGACAACGTCGCCTACAAGGTGATCCAGGAGCAGCTGCCCATCCAGCTCGAAGCCGGCCAGGGCCCGGACATCGCCCGCGTCACCAACATCAAGGAGCTTGCCCAGCACTGGCTCGATCTCAGGCCACTGGTGGCTGACCCGAAATATTGGGAGGACAATTTCGCTGACACGCTGGACTGGATGCGCCCCGACGGCTCCAACGCCATCCCGGGTTTCATGACCCAGCTCACGCTCACCGGCGGCTTCGCCAACAAGACGCTGTTCGAACAGGCCGGCGTGCCGCTGCCCGGCGACAAGGCGACCTGGGACGACTGGATCAACGCCGCCGCCGAAGTGGCGAAGAGCCAGCAGCTTCCGGCTGCCTTCGCCATCGACCGTTCCGGTCACCGCATTTCGGGTCCGAATGTCTCCTTTGGAGCGAACTATATCGGCCCCGATGGTATGCCGGCGAAAGTGGACGACGGCACCAAGGCGTTCGTCGGCAAGCTCGTCGACTGGACCGCCAAGGGCCTGATGCTGAAGGATACCTGGGTGTCGGCGGCAGGCTCGACCTATCGCGCGGCCGCCGACGACTTCATCAACGCCCAGATCCCGTTCTACTATTCGGGCAGCTGGCAGGTCGCCAATCTGTCGACCAAGATCGGCGACAGTTTCGACTGGGTGGCGACCGGCTCGCCCTGCGGTACCGCAGGCTGTTCGGGCGTGAAGGGCGGCGCGGCGCTGGTCGCCATCAAATATACGAAGAATCCCAAGGACGTCGCCAAGGTCATGGATTATCTGGCCCGTGAAGACGTGGTGAAAGAGTTCAGCGAGCGCACGCTGTTTCTGCCCGCGCACAAGGGCGTCGTAGACAAGGGCGGGCTGAAATGGGTCTCGGCCGACAAGAACGTCGGTCCCGCGCTCGACAAGTTCGTCAAGGCGGCGGGCGAAACCCTGCCGGCGGCCGATGCAATGCCGCCGTGGAAGTGGGCCAACGCTTACTTTGCCGCGCTGGTGACGCGCGTCAGCCAGGTGATGGCCGGCGAGCTCAGCCTCGACGATGCCTGGGGCAGGATCGACCAGGATATCGCCGACAAGGTTGCCGAGGCGAAGTGACCGCCGCCGCGACACTGAAGACATGGATTGGCGCCGCCCTCGCGGCGCCGGTCGTGTGGCTGGCATCGATCGTCAACGTGCCGCTGAAGTTCTGGCAGCGCGCGACGGGCACCGGCGGCATGGCCGCGTTCTTCCTCGCCCCAAACATGGCGATCTTCGGCATTTTCGTCCTGGTGCCGATGATCATCAACTTCTTCTATTCGGCCACGTCGGGAACGGCCTACTTCCTGCAGGACCGAACCTATGTGGGGCTCGAGCAATACCAGCGCCTGCTCGATTGCGGCAACTATCTGGACACTGCCACTTGCCACGAGGATCTCTTCTGGAAGGCCGTGCACAATACCGGTCTGTTCGTCGTCGTGCAGGTGGCGCTGATGACGGTCGTGTCGATGGCGACAGCGCTGATCCTCAACCGCGAGATCGTCGGGCGCAGCTTCTGGCGCGCGGTGTTCTTCTTTCCGGTGCTGCTGTCGCCCGTCGTCACCGGCCTCATCTGGCGTTGGATCCTGCAGCGCCAGGGCCTGCTCAACCTGATCGTCCATGATATGGGCGGCGAGCCGCACAACTGGCTGACCGACCGTTTCTGGGCTTTCACCGCCGCCGTCAGCGTTTCGGTCTGGGCACATATGGGCTTCTATACGCTGATCCTGCTTGCCGGATTGCAGGCGATCCCGCGCGACCTTTACGAAGCGGCCGAGATGGACGGCACGAAGCCGGCGCGGGTGTTCTGGCGCATCACGCTGCCGCTGCTGATGCCGAATCTGCTTGTCGTCATCGTACTGACGCTGATCCGCGCCGTGCAGATCTTCGACGAAGTCTATGTGCTGACGGGTGGAGGGCCGGGAACCTCGACCCTCTATATCACGCAGTACATCTATGAGATCGGCTTCGCCTCCCTGCTGCGCAATCCGGGGCTGGCTTCGGCGGCTTCGATTCTGATGGGGTTGGTGCTGGTCGTGCTCACCTTGGTTCAGCTGCAGGTCGGACGCCGGGGTGAGCGGAAAGGAGCCCGCGAATGAGCGGCGTCATGACATTCCTGACCCGCCGGCGCGGCGGTCGCGGCTGGCATTGGACGGATATCGTGAGCTGGCTGTGGCTGCTCGGCGGTGTTGTCATCATGTTCGGTCCGGCCGTCTGGCTGGTGGGTTCGTCATTCAAGACGCCGGCCCAGCTTGCCGAGTTCCCGCCGACCATAATGCCTTATGTCAGCCAACAGGCGAGGGTTGAAGGCTACGACAAGCCGCTGGCCCTCTACAGGGTGAAGCTGCCGGATGGTTCGACCAAGGTGCTGGCCGAGGTGCGGCGCATCGGCATCATGGCGCAGATGGTCGACCCGCAGGCGCCGAACGATGTCGTCAAGGTCAACATCGCCGACCGGCAGCCGGTGCGCGAAATCGGCTTCGCGACGGAGAACTACACCGAGCCCTTCGTCCATTTCGACTTCCTGCGCTATCTGCGCAATTCGGTTTTTGTGACGGCAATGGCGACGCTGATCACGCTGCTCACCAATTCGATGGCCGCCTTCGCCCTGTCGAAATACAAGTTCCGCGGCCGCGATCTGACGATGCTTGTGATCGTCGGTACGCTGATGGTGCCGCTGTCGGTCATCCTGGTGCCGCTCTATTCGGTGGTGGGCGCCGTCGGGCTGCTCGATTCGCTGTGGGGCGTGATCTTGCCGACGGTAGCGACGCCGACCGGCGTCTTCCTGCTGCGCCAATATATGCTGACCATCCCCGACGAGCTGCTCGATGCGGCGCGCATGGACAACGCTTCCGAATGGCAGATCTACTGGCGCATCGTATTGCCGCTTGCAGCACCGGCGCTCGCCGTGCTGGCGATCTTCTCGGTCGTCTGGCGCTGGAACGACTTTCTGTGGCCGCTGGTGGTGCTGTCGCGCAAGGAACTCTACACACTCCAGGTCGGCCTCAACACCTATGCCGGCCAGCTAAACGTGCAGTGGCACTACATCCTGGCGATGACCGTGGTGACGATGATCCCCGTCGTCCTCGTCTTCGTCTTCCTGCAGCGTTACATCACTTCCGGCATTGCCGGCACCGGGCTGAAGTGAGGATGTCATGGGACGGATAACGCTGACCAACATCGATCGCGCTTACGGCAAGATGAAGATCTTGCACGGCATCAATCTCGACGTCGGTGACGGCGAGATGCTGGTCCTCGTCGGCCCGTCGGGTTGCGGCAAGTCCACGCTGCTGCGGCTGATTGCCGGACTCGATCGGCCGACCGACGGCAAGATCGAGATCGACGGGGTCGACGTCACCAACGTTTCGGCCGCACAGCGCGGTCTGGCGATGGTGTTCCAGTCTTACGCGCTCTACCCGCACATGAGCGTGCGCCAGAACCTCGCCTTCGGGCTCGAAAACATCCGTATGCCGAAAGCCGAGATCGACGCGCGGATCACGGAAGCGACGCGCATGCTGGAAATTGCTCCCTATCTCGACCGCCGGCCCGGTCAATTGTCGGGCGGCCAGAAGCAGCGCGTGGCGATCGGCCGTGCGGTGGTGCGCAATCCGACCGCCTTTCTACTCGATGAACCGCTGTCCAACCTCGATGCCGAACTGCGCATCACCATGCGCGCTGAACTGGCGGGCCTGCACCGGCGGCTGGCAACCACGATGATCTACGTCACCCATGACCAGATCGAGGCGATGACGCTGGCGGACCGCATCGTGGTCATGCGCTCGGGGCGGATCGAACAGGTCGGCCGGCCGCTCGATCTCTACAACGCGCCGGCCAACCTGTTCGTCGCCGGCTTCATCGGCGCGCCGCGGATGAACCTGCTGCCGGTAAAGGTGCGTTCGGCAAGCGCTGGTGAGGTGCGTGTCGAAGGTCCGGGCGGGCTGTCGGCCTCGGTCGCGGCCGACGGGGTCGCGCTGAAACCGGGAGACGACGCGACGCTTGGCATCCGGCCACACGACATCCAACTTTCGGATGGCAGCAAGGGATCGGTGGAAGCGCGGGTAACGCTGGCCGAGGCGTTGGGACCGGAAACCGTTGTCCACGCCACCATTGCCGGCGACAGCAAACTCATCGCCGTTCTCAAGCAGCAGGGCGTTGAATCGCAAGGGCCGCCGATCAACCTCGCTCTGCCGCCGGAGCGCATGCATCTCTTCGATGCCGCCGGGCTGCGTGTCGCACCGCGTTAGCCGGCGGCAAGATAGCGGGTTGCTTTCATGAACCGTCGCAACTGCCGCACAGCGAACGCGTGTTGCGCGCTTGTCAAATAGGTGAACGTTAAGACAACCGAACTCTTCAAGAGGGCGCTCTCTGCGATCATTGCTGCCACGGTCTTCGGCAATACGGAGGTTCGCGCCGGCACGTTCGCGCGCCTGAGGAATCCGGCTGACTGATAATGCGACCTGTGCTGAGGTTCAGTACGAACCACCGATCAGGGCAGATGGGATGTTCGTCCGCGTGATAGCGGCGAGGCCGTGAAATCCGCGATCGTTCTGCAGTTCTGCTTTGTTGCAGAACCGCAGCTCGACGGAGACGTTCTCGTGAAACTGTACTGCGCACCGTGGGCTTCCAGCCTTGCCGAACATCTCGCTCTTCGGAAGACGGATACCTCCTTCGATAGCGAGCGCATCGACCGGGTGTCGAGGCAATCATGAGCCGAGCCCGCAAGATCGCAATTGCCATCGTTGCCCTTATGGTGATTCCAATGGCAGCTATTTGGAGCTGGCAATGGTTCACGAGGGGACGGTTCGAGGAAACGACCGATAATGCCTATCTCCGCGGAGACATTACCAGCATCGCTCCGAAGCTTGCCGGTTACGTCGTCGAAGTCGACATAGACGACAATGCCAGTGTGTCTAAGGGTGCTGTCCTGTTTCGCATCGACGACAGCGACTACAAGGCCAAGGCGGAGCAGGCGAAAGCCAACGTCGCCGCCCGGCAGGCGGAAATCGCCAACATCAAGGCAACTCGTGAACTGCAGGACGCATTGATCGCGCAGGCTGAGGCGCAGAAGCAATCTGCCGCAGCCGACCTGCAATTCGCCCGCGCCAACCTGAACCGCTACGTCACGCTGCAGAAGAACGGGACCGCAAGCGATCAGAAGCTGCAGGATGCGCAGGCCGGCCATGACAAGGCAAAGGCATCGCTGGACGGTGCAGAGGCCAATCTGCTGGCTCAAAAGTTGAAGCTCGGTGTCCTGGATGCACAATTGTCCGGTGCGCAGGCAGCCCTGTCGCAGGCACAGGCAGCGCTCGACCTGGCAATGCTCGACCTGGCCAACACCGTCGTGAGGGCCCCGGTCGACGGCATCGTCGGCAATCGCCAGATCCGTGTCGGCCGCTATGTCACCCCAGGGACGGCAGCCCTGGACATCGTTCCGGTTAACGATGTCTGGATCGTCGCCAACTTCAAGGAAACACAGCTGAGGCAGGTTGAGATCGGCCAACGCGTCCGCGTCATGGTTGATGAATATCCCGATCTGCAAATCGACGGCCTTGTCGACAGCTTCGCTCCCGGCAGCGGCGTGGCATTCAGCCTGCTTCCGCCGGACAATGCTACCGGCAACTTCATCCGCGTCGTCCAACGCGTGCCGGTCAAGATCAGGATGACGCGCAATCCGTTGCCCGGCCGCCTGGTTCCGGGACTCTCGGCTCGTGTTGCCATCACCGTCGGCACCAGGGATGCTCCGGCAGTAGCGCAGGAAATGCAGACAGGCGGGACCGCGGACGGGCGCTCAGCACAATGATGCACCTCGCCGAAACGGCGGCTGTGCAGCGCCATCCCGGCACCCTGCGCGCTTCCTTGATAGCAACCGGCGTCGTGCTGGCCGCCTTCATGGACGCGGTCGCATCCACCGCACTGTCCATCGGCCGGATCGACATGCTCGGCGACACCTACGCAACGTTGGACGAACTGGCGATGATCGACGTTGTTTTCATAGCGGCCAAGCTGACGGCGTTCCTTGTCGCTCCGCTTCTTGTGACGGCAGCCAGGCCGACCGCCTGCCTGCGCGCGGGGGTTGTCGCCCTTCTGCTGGCATCCGCGACCTTGACGTTGTCGGTGGACCTCACCTGGATTTGCATCTGCCGCATTGTGCAAGGGCTGGCCGGCGGCACAGTTCTCGTCGCTGGCCAGACACTACTGTTCTTTCGCTTCCCGCACCGGCATCAGCCCGTCGTTCAGGCGGTTTTTGCCGTAGGCGCCGTCATGGCTCCGACGACTGTCACGCCGGCCCTGCAGGGCTGGCTTGTCGACCATCTGACCTGGGAGTGGATATTCCTGAGCATCATTCCGCTCGGCATCGTCTCCCTTCTCCTTCTGGCGGCGGACGGCGATCGGACCTTTTGGCGGAAAACCAGGTTTCCTGCCGTCGAAATATTGTTGCTCGGCATCGGCGCCGCGCTTTTGACATACGTCCTGCTGCAAGGCAGCAGGTTCAACTGGTTCGACGACACCGACATCACCTTCCTTGCCGCAACCGGTGTGACGGCCGCCGGCCTTCTGGCCGTCTGGGAGACCCGCTTTCGTTCAGAAGGCTCACTGCTGGCCATCTCGCCCCTTGGCAATCCGGACTTTCGCTTCGGCCTTCTCGTCAGCTTCGTCGCCGGCTCTGCTCTTTCAGGCAGCGCCTATCTCATTCCGGCTTTTGCCCTCAACGTGCTCGATTTTACCGCCACGGGCGCAGGAGTGCTTCTGCTGCCCAGCGGAGCCATGCTCGCACTTGGACTTCTGTTGTCCGGCTTCGTCATCCAAAGGACCGGGATCCGCCCGATCACGCTTGCGCCATTTGGTATTCTCCTCTTCGCAGGCGCCATGTGGCTGCTGTCCGCTTCGACGAGCGGTAGCGGATCACCGGACCTGACCCTTGCTCTGCTGCTGCGAGGATTCGGCCTCGGCCTTCTGTTCGTGGCACTGACGCTGGTTACGCTGCAGCGCCTTGCCGCCAATGCGCTGCCGTTCGGCATCGGGCTGTTCAACTTCGGCAAGCAGGTGGGCGGTCTGACGGGCACAGCCCTCTTGCAAACGTATATTGATCACCAGAATGCCCACAATCGGACGATACTGGCGTCCCACCTCGTCAATGGCGATCCAGCCGTAGACCAGCGCTTGAGAGCCGCTGCGAACGCTCTGGCGAACAGTGTCGACAGCACTGCGGCGACCAAGACCGCCCTGCCGCTGCTGCAGCGCGCGCTTGAGAAGCAGGCCGCCACGATCTCGTTCGACGAAGCTTTCTTCGCGCTCGTCCTGCTGTTCGCGGTCGCTGCGCCCTGTCTCATTGTCGCCAAACAATTGCTCGGCCGCCAAGCCGCTCCGCAGAACTAAAACCGCGTCCACGCCCTATACTTTGGAACAGATGTATTGGTCGGGAGAGGCTTCCAGATTATCTCATGAGCCGTGTCAACTGGACGAGATAGGGATGACGAATGCAGGGGTTTTTCCGGTTTCGCTCTGCAGCCAACGGAGAGGCAGGCGAGGGTCTTACCTGTCCGGCGCGCGCTTTCCAGCGGTGAGTGGCGCTGCCACTCTTTGATGCGTCATTCCAGTCGCTCCTTGCACGAGGCGATCGTTACGCGCGCAGGAGCATCCGGCCTTTTCCAGCTTCCGTAAAGGCGGCCGCAGCACCCACATTCCGTTTAATGCACGGATGTCCATGAGACGCGGGGGCATGGCGGTATTAGACTTGGGGCCGTGAGTTCGCCTGTCCAGATAGGGAACAAGTGCTATACGAAGCGCTGACAGTTCCTTTGTCCGGCAGGAGTAGCCCATGACAGCAGCGTCCAACTCACTTGACGAAACCGACTCCGAAGCATTGCGAGCGGCGCGGATCATCGAAAACGTGGTCGGTAACGCATGGGCGACCGACGCCGCCGGCAAATTCACCTACGTGACTCCGGCGGCGCTTTCGCTTCTTGGCATGACGTTGGAGGAACTCAATTCGCCTTCGGAAGAGGGCCGTTCTGGTTGGAAGCGGATAATCCATCCAGACGATTATGACGGCGCCGTCGCCACATGGCGTCGCTGTCTGCAATCAGGTGAGCATTACAATGTCGAGCACCGCATTTTGCGCCCGAGTGGTGCTTACGGTTGGGGGCGAAGTTCGGGACAGCCATTGCGCGACAGCCAAGGTCGTATCCATGCATGGTACGGTGCAGTGATCGACGGCGATGTTCCGTCCGTCGTCAGTAAGCGATTCGCGGATGTCGCCAATGCTGCGCTTGAGGAAAAAGCCGCGCCCGACGTACCGCATTCGCTGAAGGTTATTCATCCGGACGACCGGGCTGCGGCGGCTCATGCGGCCGCGCGCGCCTTCTGGACGGGCGTCCCACAAGTCACAAGACATCGGCAACTCAAGGCCGACGGTAACTATCGTTGGACCGAAACCCGCTCAGAGCCGGGGTACAGTGTAAGTGTCGATATCGACGATCTGGTGACAGACAGGGAGCCTCGGCCAACTACGACAGCGTCAGACCCGTCGGGCGAAAACGAAGCCGAAGCAATCCGGTCGGCGAGGGTCGTCGAGAGCATATTCGGCAACGGATGGGCATTCGATGCGGCCGGTAGGTGGATCTACCTGCACCCGTTTGCCCAGAATTCCCTCGGGGTGACGCTGGAGGATCTGAATGCTTCGTTGAAGGAGGGTCATACCGGCTGGAAGCGGTTGCTTCATCCGGATGACTATGACCAGATCGCCGCCGCATGGCGTCACTGCCTGGAGACCGGCGATCATTTTAATGTCGAGTTTCGCTTTCGGCGCGCGACCGGCATCTATGTCTGGGCTCGAACCGCGGCACGACCAGTGCGCGACAGTCAAAGTCGTATCACGGGATGGTTTGGCATCGCGCTTGACATCGACGTTTACAAGAAAACCGTCGCGGCGTTGCGCTATCGGGAGCGTGAGCTCTCACAGCTCGTGGACATGGTTCCGAGCCACATCTGGCGGCTGGCTCCGGACGGCGAGCCGATTTTCTTCAACAAGCGCATGGTCGATTTCCTCGGCCTGAACGTAGCGGATGCGGACAAGCCGGGGATGAGTCGGCTGGAGGTGGTCATAGAGACAATCCATCCAGACGACGCAGCAGCGTTCCGAAACGCGCTCCACCATTGCCTCGCCACCGGCGAGCCCTTCTCTATGAGACATCGCCTGCGCCGCGCCGACGGCGTCTATCACTGGATGTCGAGCCGGGCGGACCCGATACGGGATCAGGACGGACGCATCGTCCAATGGTATGGCCTCTGTCTCGACATCGATGATGAGGTGCGCGCGCAAGAGGCGTTGCGCGATCGGGAGCGCGAGCTCTCGCAACTCGTGAACATGGTCCCGGTCCAGATCAGGCGTCTGACGCCGGACGGCGAGCCGACCTTCTTCAACAAGCGCTTGCTGGACTTTTTCGGTCTGGACGACGTAGCGGCTTTGGACAAGCCGGGCATGAGCCGGCTGGCTGCAGTCATAGGGACCCTCGTCCATCCCGATGATGCGGCTAACTTGCTGGAGACGGCCCGCCACTCCTTCGCCACCGGCGACCCCTTCTCCTTGAAGTATCGTATGCGTCGTGCGGACGGTGCGTATCGCTGGGTTGATGGTCGCGGGGAACCGCTGCGAGATCAAAGCGAAGCGATTGTGCAATGGTACGTAGTTTCCATCGACATCGACGATGAGATGCGCGCACAGGAAGCGCTGCGCGATCGGGAGCGGGAGCTCTCGCAACTCGTGGATATGGTTCCCAGCCTGCTCTGGCGGTTGAGCCCAGAGGGCGAGCCGACCTTCTTCAATAAGCGCCTGATAAATTTTCTCGGCATGGACATAGCAGACACAGACAAGCAGGGCATGAGCCGGCTGACAGCCGTCATAAAAGCCGCCGTCCATCCCGATGATGCGGACAGCCTTAGGGAAGCGCTCAACCATTCCCTCGTCACCGGCGAGCGCTTCTCCAAGAAGTATCGCCTGCGGCGTGCGGATGGCGTCTACCGCTGGGTGGAAGGCAGCGCGGAGCCACTGCGGGATGAGAGCGCACGCATCGTCCAGTGGTACGGCCTCTCACACGACGTCGATGATCAGCTGCGCGTCGAAGAGGCGCTGCGACGCAGCGAGCGGCAGCTTCAGCAGCTCATAGATACAGTGCCAATGCAGATCTGGTGCGTAACGCCAGGCGGCGAGCCAGCATACATTAACAAAACTATGGTGGACTATATCGGCCTGAAGCTGGAAGATTTTGATGCTCCAGGATTGCCGAGCGCCATTGAAACCATCGTCCATCCGGAGGACAGGGCCGTATTGCTGGGAGCTCTAACCCATTCCTTCAGCACGGGTGAACCGTTCGAGCTGAAGTTTCGTAACCGGCGATGGGACGGTGCATACCGCTGGACTGAGGGACGCGCGGATCCGCTCCGCGATGAGAGCGGTCGCACAATCCGGTGGTACGGCGCCAACGTCGACATCCACGATTTTGTAATTTCTCAGGAAGCGCTGCGAGAAAGGGAGCGCTCGCTCTGGCAACTCGTCGAAACCCTGCCCGTAATGATCGATTGCGCTGCGCCGGACGGCGAGCCGATGTATCGCAGCCAGCAGCTCCGCGAATTCCTCGGCTACGAACTTGAAGAATTGGATGATGCGGGAAAATCCCGGTTGGCCGGCACACTCGACGCCGGCGTTCATCCCGACGACGTCGCGGGAGTCAAGGAGCAGTACGCACATTCGTTGTCGACCGGCGAGCCATACTCGCGGAAGCACCGTCTACGGCGCTTCGATGGCGAATATCTCTGGGTCGACACGCGCGCGGCGCCGATGCGCAATGCCGAAGGCGCCATTGTGCAGTGGAATGTTATCTGCCTGGACATCGACGGTGAGGTTCGGGCGCAGGAGGAGCTGCGTCTGGCGCAAGAGCGACTTGCACGGGCGAGCCAGGCGGCAAGCCTCGCCGAGCTTTCGGCGTCTATCGCGCATGAGGTGAACCAGCCACTGGCAGCGATCGTGGCCAACTCACACGCCTGCTATCGTTGGCTGGCCGCCGATCCCCCGAACCTCGAGCGCGCGAAGATCACGGCCGAGCGCATCATCCGCGATGCTAACTCGGCGGCGGATGTCGTCAGCCGCATCCGCGCCTTGTTCAGGCCATCCCTTGAAATGAGAACCAGTATGCCGATCCCAAGTGTCATTGCCGAAGCGCGTGACCTCATGGCTGAGGAAGCCATGCGGCGTCGCGTTCGCATGGATGTCGACATCGAAAGCAACCTTCCGCTCGTCGTGTTCGATCGCGTCCAGATCCAGCAGGTTTTGGTCAATCTCATCCGCAACGGCGTGGACGCGATGGACGCCATTGCTGGCGACAAGGTTCTTGGGATACGCGTGCGCCGGATAGAGGACAAAATCCAGATCGATGTCAGCGACCGCGGCCCAGGAGTCGAACATCCTGACAAGATATTCGAGCCGTTCTTTACGACGAAAGGGAACGGAATGGGCATGGGGCTCGCGATCTCCCGTTCGATCATCGAGTCTCACGGCGGACGCCTTTGGGCGGAGAATAGCGTGCCGCGTGGGGCGACATTCATCTTCACCCTCCCGGCTGAAGCGAAAGCTGCGCAATAACTGGCGGCGCTCAGTAAGCGCTTGGTTTTTCGGCTCTCGGTGAAGGGGCGCCGCCGCCCCGTGCAATGCATGGATTTCCATGAGGTGCGGTTGGGGCGTGGCGGGATTAGGGTGGCGACGTGAGTCCGTCAGCCCAGTCCAGCTATCAAGAGCAAGTGCTACACGAAGCGCCGACAATCTCCAGAGTTTGTTTGTCCGTGAGGGGCACCCGATGACGACAGCGCCCAACTCACTTGGCGAGACCGATTCCAACGCAACGCGCGCGTTAACGCATGACTTGGACCGATCCGGACCGGGAAGTGGCCGACCTTTCGCGACGAATGAACCGGGCCTGATTCGCGGCAACATGAGCAGCGATCTTGAAAGAGGCAGGTTGTCGCGCGTCTGGTCGCACCGTCCCCAACTCTTGCATCTGGGGCTTTTTATTACGGCCTATGTCCTGGGCTGCGGATTCGCCCAGTCGCTCGCAATCATACCCGGAACAGGGATTTCCATTTGGCCTCCGAGCGGGCTGTTCATCGCTACACTTGTCTTCGCCTCCAGGTATAGCTGGCCGTGGTGGGTGCTGGGGGCCTGTCTGGCCGAACTGTTCAGCAACTTCTTGTGGTTCCACACTCCGCTGCCCGCGGCCTTCCTGATCTTTGCCGGCAACGCTCTTGAAGCGGTGGCCGGCGCATGGCTTGTGAACCAGACCTGCAAGCGCCCAGTTCGGCTGGAAACGTTGCGGGACGTTCTCGCATTCGTCGTACTGGCCGCTGGAATTGCGCCAGTTGCAAGCGCGACGGTGGGAAGTGCGGCGCTTGCGTGGTTTGGCATACAATCGCAAACCTTTGCGACGGCTTGGCCGCTGTGGTGGATCGGAGACGCGACGGGAGTCCTGATCGTAGCGCCACTGGCGCTGGTCGTGTTCCAGAACTGGCGCGGCAAGGCGCAGCTCTCGGCAGCGCGGTGGATGGAAGCTTGCGTCCTGGGGCTGATTTTTCTTGGTATCGCCGCCCTTTCCTTGAGCGGCTATCTGCCCTTCGCCTACATCATCATGCCGCCTCTTCTTTGGGCCGCAGTGCGCTTTGAGTTCAGAGGCGCCGCCGTAGCATTGGCCGTCCTCGCTCTGATCACGGCGGTATTCACGATATCCGGCGCCAGCCAATTTGCCGGCGATCCCGAGTCCCAGAAGCACAACCAGATCATGCTGCAGCTTTTTCTGGCCATCTCGGCATTTTCGGCGCTCGTCGTGGCCGCCATATCCCGGCAGCATCAGGCGGCGGTGCTCACCTTGCGTGAAAGCCTTGAGGCATTGGGCGACCGGGAGCGGGAGCTCTCGCAGCTTGTCGACATGGTTCCGAGCCACGTTTGGCGCCTGACGCCGGACGGCGAGCCGACCTTTTTCAACAAGCGAATGGTCGACTTTCTCCGCCTCGACGTAACGGATTTGGACAAACAGGGCATCAGCCGGCTGGCGGCGATGATAGCGTCCACCGTCCATCCGGACGACGCAGCAGCATTCGGCGATACGCTCAGTCACTGCCTTGCCACCGGTGAGCGCTTCTCCATGAGGTATCGCCTGCGCCGCGCCGATGGCGTCTATCACTGGATGTCGAGCCGGGCAGAGCCGATGCGCGATCACGCTGGCCTGATCGTCCAGTGGTACGGCCTCTGTCACGACATAGACGATCAGATGCAAGCCGAAGAGGCGCTGCGGCGGAGCGAATTGCAGCTTCAGCAGATGATCGACGCTGTGCCGGTCCGCATCTGGAGCGCGGTGCCGACCGGCGGGCCGGTCTACTTCAACAAGCGATACCAGGACCATTTCCGCTCCGTGATCGCCAATTTCGAAACGCTCGGAGAGCCGCGCATCGAGGAATTGCTGCAAGAACTGGTTCATCCCGAAGATGCTCCCGAGGTGCTGCGCACGTTGCTGACCTGTTTCGAAACAGGCGGCGGTTCCGCGATGCGGTTTCGCTGGCGCGAAACAGATGGCTATCGCTGGGCGGAGTGCAGGGTCGAGCCGCGGCGTGATGAGGACGGGGCGGTCGTGCAATGGTACGGGGTTTCCCTCGACATCGACGAAGAGGTGCGCGCCCAGGAAGCGCTGCGACAAGCCTCCGACAAACTCGCGCAAGCCACTCAGGCTGCAAGTCTCGCCGAGCTTTCCGCTTCGATCGCGCACGAGGTGAATCAGCCGCTGGCCGCGATCGTCGCCAATTCCCATGCATGCCACCGTTGGCTGTCCGCCGCCCCGCCGAACGTCGAACGCGCGAAGATCACGGCCGAGCGCATAATCCGGGACGCCAATTCGGCGGCGGACGTCGTCGGCCGCATCCGCGCGCTGTTCAAGCAATCCACAGAGACGAGGACCAATGCGACGCTCAGCAGTGTCATCGCAGAGGCACGCGACCTCGTGGCCGAGGAAGCGATGCGGCGGGGCGTTCGCATCAGTGTTGATGTCGGAAGCGACATTCCGCTAGTCGCGTTCGATCGCGTCCAAATCCAGCAGGTTCTGGTCAATCTCATCCGCAACGGCATGGAGGCGATGGACTCTGGTGCGGACGACGGAGCTATCAGCATCCGCGTGCGCCATATCGGGGATGTTGTCCAGACCGAAGTCAGCGATCGCGGCCGGGGCGTCGAGTTTCCCGACCGGATATTCGAACCGTTCTTTACCACGAAAGAGCAAGGGATGGGCATGGGACTGGCGATCTGCCGTTCGATCATCGAGTCGCATAGCGGGCGTTTATGGGTCGAGAAGAACGAACCACGTGGAGCGACGTTTATCTTCACGTTGCCGATTGAAGCGAAAGCAGCGTCATGATGACGGACGGCCAAATTGTCTTCATCGTAGATGACGATGAACGCATCCGGGAGGCGCTCAGTGAGCTGCTGGCTGCGCACGGCATGCGTGCCGTAGCGTTCGGATCGGCGGGCGATTATATCCGCGCTGACAAGCCGGACGTCCCCGCCTGCCTCATCCTCGATATCGAGCTGCCGGATATTAACGGCCTCGATCTGCAGCGGCAGATTGCCGAGGGCGATCATCCGCCGATCGTTTTCCTGACGGGACATGGCGATATCCCGTCCTCCGTGCGTGCGATCAAGCACGGCGCCGTAGATTTCCTGACTAAGCCCTTCAGTGATGCGGACCTCATGGCCGCAATCCATGCAGCGATCGCCCTGGATCGGGCACAGCGATCGGAGCGCGCCGAGCTGGGCGTGTTGAAGCAACGTTATCTCGAACTGACGCCGCGCGAACGTGAGGTGCTGCCGCTGGTGGTCAGCGGCCTGCTCAACAAGCAGGCGGCCGCTGAACTGGGGATCAGCGAAGTTACGCTGGAAATTCATAGAAGGAACGTCATGCAGAAGATGGTCGCGGCGTCGCTCGCCGACCTCGTGCGCATCGCCGAGCGATTGGGAATACCGATCACGCACTCGCGCCGGGCAGGGGGGAGCTGAGCGTGGGCAAGCGGAGGCCTGTCGTGGCGATTGTCGACGATGACCCAAGACTGCTCGAGTCGCTGGAGGACCTTCTGGAGTCCGCCGGCTATGTGGCCCGCAGCTTCTCATCGGCGAGGTCGTTGCTGGTCAGCGGCCTGTCTGGATTGGACATGCTTATCACCGACATCGGGATGCCCGGCATGGACGGCTTTGAACTTCGCGACTTGGTCAAGAAGGCGCGTCCGGATCTGCCTGTGTTCCTGATCACCGGCCGCCACGAGATAGTGGATCAGCACCGCGCCAAGGGCATTGGCAGGCTTTTCCGCAAGCCGTTCGATGGCCAGGCACTGCTTGCGGCGATCGGCGACGCTTTACGCAACCCAGAAACGGAGGCTAAACATGAGAGTTGACCAATTGCCCTTACGGAGATCGACGCCGTCATCACAGCAGCGGCGGGCTGAAGCCGAGCAGCCGCTGGTCATTATTGTCGATGATGATGCCTCTGTTCGGGAGGCGCTGTCTGAATTGATCCTGTCGGCGGGTTTTCTGCCGGTGTGCTTTACCTCGACCCGTGAATTGCTTGACGCCGACGTGTTGGAGAGCCCCGGCTGCTTGATCCTCGACGTGCGCATGCCAGGGACGAGCGGTCTCGATCTGCAGCACCATCTTGCGAAAAACGGCAACCCCAAACCCATCATCTTCCTGACCGGGCATGGCGACATCCCGATGACTGTCCAGGCGATGAAGGCCGGCGCCGTGGACTTTCTGACCAAACCGGTGCGGGATCAGACGCTGCTTGACGCCGTGATCGCGGGCATTGCGGTGGACGCCAAGCGGCGGGCGGATGCGGTGATCGTCAAGCGCAACATCGAGCGCGTCGAGACGCTGACGCCGCGCGAGCGCGAGGTTCTGCGAGAAGTGGCGCGCGGACGCCTCAACAAGCAGATCGCCTTCGACCTCGGCATCAGTGAAGTGACCGTCAAGCTTCACCGCGGCAATGTCATGCGCAAGATGGAAGCTGCTTCCATCGGTGAGCTAATCCGGGCGTGGGAAACGCTGCCCCCGCCGATGCGCGAGGCCGGCGCGGCCAAGACTTTCGAATAGGGCCGAACCATGCCTCCGTCCGATAGGATCGCCCGGCGGCGGGCGCTTCTTCGCTAAGAAAAGCTTGCCCAGGACGATCCGGACTCAGGAAAACCTTTATAGAGCTTAGAGCGATAACCGCCGCGTGTAATCTGATGTTGACGCTGCACAGCCAAGCTTCTGCCGCGCATCCCCCGCTAGCAGCGACGCATTGGGAAAGCTTTGGAGCGGCCGTATCTCCATCACGACGACTATCGCTAATGCTGTGCCTTCAGGCATCAGCGAAGCTTAGTATGCTGGCGGCAGGAACTCGATCAGGGCCTTGGTGACGGCGGCTGGCTGCTCCTCCGGAACCCAGTGACCTGAGCCCTCGACTACTACGGCGCGTACGTTTTCGGCGACGTGGCGGAGATGGTCTTCGTACATCGATCCCAAGCCACCTGAGCCGCTTATTCCGAGTACCGGCATCGTTAGCTTGTGTTTTGCAAAGGCCTTGTTCTGCTCTTCGTCACGGGGAAAAGCCCGGTAGTACTCGAAGCCTGCGCGCAATGCGCCAGGCTGGGCATAGGAACGCCCGTAGACTTCGTCGGCTTCGTTGTCGAACGCGCAAGCATTTACCCCCTCTGCATTGTGAAACCACTTTAAATACTCAAGCTCGCGACCGGCAATGAGCATTTCCGGTACGTCGCGTACGGAATGGAAGCGAAAATGCCAAGTGCGAGGGCCTTGGATCAATTCGTTCCATGGTTCGATGCCTGGCAGTGGGACGTCAAGGATGGCCAATGTGGCGACTTCCTCTGGGTGCTGCGCCGCATAGGAATAAACCACCATGCCACCCATATCGTGGCCGACAAGATTGACGACCGGACCAAGGTTCAACTGATTGACGAGTGCGTGAATATCCTCGGCAATCGACGCCTTTTCGTAGCCGGCCGCAGGCTTGGCAGTGTCCCCCAAACCGCGCAAATCGGGCGCAAGTACAGTGTAACCGCGCGCCACCAGTTGTGGCATTACAAAGCGCCACATGTATGAGGTCGTGCCCCAACCATGCAACAACACAACAGTTTTCGGGCCGCCTACCGCCAGCAAATAGTGGTAGACCACACCGTTAACGTCGGCCTTGCCGTCGACGATACGTGCCGACAGGTCAGTCGATTGTCCGAGCGGCACGTCTGAGCGCGAAGCGTTGGCAGAAGTCGATGGTCCAGCAGCAAGGACCGCAATGAGGAAACCAGAAAGAAAGCTAAGGCGCATTAAAGCACTCCGGGATTGTGAGGTCCAAAGGGCTCCAAGAGCGGCAAATGCCGCTTAATGTCTATAAAACGAAAGCTAGCAGATCTTTGGCCCGATACTAACACGCAGTATACATAAGTATATACGCCTCTAACCGGCGGTGAGTTGATTCCTCAATATAAGGACCACATTGGCGAATCTTGTCGCGGTCCGTTCGGGCGGTGACTTGCTCGTGATCAGCCGCTTCTCGTTTTGAGAAGCGGATCCTCATACGGATTGATAGGTTCTGTTTGTAGCGGCCGCCGCACGAGCGGCGGGTCGCGCACGACACTAACGTCATGGCAATTTTAGCCCCACCTCGGCGACAGCTCCAGGACCTCGGCGTGCCTGCCCTGCACCTTGGCATCGTATGACAGATGCTTCCGTAGAATAGGTTCGCGGCCCGGATCGGTGCATCCTGTTCCTCGCAAGCCATCACGACCGTCGCGTTTCCACCGCTCCTCGCTCGCTCCTCCCCGAACGCGACCGCACAGGCCGACTCGACGGTCGTGATGGTGAGCAGGAGTTCACAGCACATGGATGGACATGATGAACAAAGACGGACTTTTCTCCGCCGGCGGATCTCGCCGCGATGTCTTGTTGGCCGGCCTGATCGCCACTGTCGCCGCCGGACTGCCCCGCGCTGCTTCGGCCGCGAGCCGAAAACAAAACCTTTCCTCTTCCCCCTCAATCAAAGGAACCAAGACGATGAGCACCATCACGACCAAGGACGGCACCGAAATCTACTACAAGGATTGGGGCAAGGGTCCTGTCGTCACGTTCTCGCATGGCTGGCCGCTGAATTCCGACGCCTGGGACAGCCAGATGCTCTTTCTTGCCCATAACGGCTTCCGCGTGGTTGCGCATGACCGGCGCGGCCATGGCCGATCGAGCCAGGCCACGTCCGGCAACGACATGAACGGCTATGCCGACGACCTTGCAGCCGTGATCGAGGCGCTGGATCTCCGGGACGCTACGTTGGTCGGCCATTCCACCGGAGGAGGCGAGGTTGCTCGCTATATCGGACGGCACGGGACGAAGCGGGTGGCCAAGGCTGTTCTTATCGCCGCTGTTCCGCCGATCATGGTGAAAACGCCGGCCAATCCGGAAGGTCTGCCGATCGAGGTATTCGACGGCATAAGGGCTGGCCTCGTCAAGGATCGTTCGCAGTATTACCGGGACCTCGCACCGTTGTTTTATGGCGCGAACAGGCCGGGCGCCAAGGTTTCCCAGGGGATTCTGGATCAGTTCTGGCTCTGGAGCATGCAGGCGGGTCTCGTCAATGCGTACGAAAGCGTCAAGGCGTTCTCCGAGACCGATTTCACCGAGGATCTCAAGAAGTTCGACGTACCAACCCTGGTCCTGCATGGCGAGGACGATCAGATCGTCCCCGTCAAGGACTCGGCAGTCAAGTCGGCCCGATTGATCAAAGGCGCAAAGGATATCTATTACCCCGGCGCGCCCCACGGGATCACGGCCACGCACCAGGATCAGGTCAATGCTGACCTGCTCGCCTTCATCAAAGGATAGCACGCCCTCAGTCACGACCGCATGTTGTCCGCAATTCCTTGGAGCCGCCGATGACCACCTTTGGCAATGTTTCGCGCGCCCTGAACCGCATTTCGGGTGGCGCGCCAGGTCAAACCTTGTGCGCTCGCATAGCCGAGCGGTGGCCTGAATGCTGGTTCTGCCGGCTCATGTCCCGGATTGTGGAACCGAACCACTGCGCCATCGAGTTGGAGCGCTGGCAAAGGCGCGAAACATATGCTGCGCCACGGCTGCCATTCGGGCAATTGCGCCTGTGCAGCACGGAGGCGATCACCGGCGTTCGACACTACGTCGCGCTGTCGGGGGTCGCCGCCGCGCGCTTGTTCTGCCTTGAAGGCCAAAGCGCTCTCCAAGACGTCAAACTGGCTAAGCGCCGGGAGTTTATCAATCGGTAGCCGTTTGCGATTGCCGCTCATTTTGGCGGTCTCAATTCGGCGTGAAATTTTCTTGGCCAGCAGTTGCGACTATCGCAGCAGCACCGGCACAATTTTCGAAGGCAGGAACGACATGGGCGCACTATCAGGCAAGATCGCGGTGGTCACCGGCGGAAACAGCGGGATCGGACTATCGGCTGCAAAAATCTTTGCGGCCGAGGGCGCGCAAGTCGTCATTACCGGCCGTCGGCGGCAGGCGGTCGAGGAAGCGGTCGCACAGATCGGGGCAGGCGCGCTGGGCATTCAGGGAAATGTGGCCGACGTGTCGCACCATGACGAGGTAGCGCAGCAGATCCGCCAGAGGTTCGGGGCGCTCGACATCTATATGGCGAACGCCGGCATAAACACCATCACGCACTCGGCCGACGTCTCCGAGGCAGAATATGATGCGCAATTTGCCGTCAACACGCGAGGCGTCTTCTTCGGCGTCCAGAAGCTGATTCCGATCATGCGGAACGGCGGCGCAATCATCCTCACAGGCTCGCTGGCCAGCGAGAAGGTTCTGGACGGTCATGCTGTTTACGCGGGCTCGAAGGCGGCCATAAATGCCTTTGCGCGCAGTTGGGCGATAGAACTGAAGTCTCGCGGCATCCGGGTCAACGTGCTCAGCCCAGGTCCGGTGGATACGGCTATTCTCGATAAGCTAGGCATACCGTTTGAGCAGCGCGGGCCGTTTGAAAAGGCGATGGCCGAGGCAATACCCCTGGGCCGGATGGGGCAGCCGGAAGAGCTGGCAAAAGCCGCCCTGTTCCTTGCCTCGGACGCGAGCAGTTTCGTCACGGGCATCAATCTGCGGGTCGACGGCGGGATGGCAGTGCTCTGAGCCACGACTGCGATGTCGTCGCGCCAATAGACGGCCGAATAATGCCTAAGCAATCGGTCTTCCTCACGAAAATTTTCCGGGAAGCTGCCGCACGAGTCGCGCCAAATAGGTCGGAGGCGAGACGTTCCGTCGACGTGGTGCAAATTGAGCCACGTAAGCGGCAAGTCGCATTGCAGGGATCGACGCGCAAGAGAGAAGTCGGCTCGCCGATACGGCGGAAGGACCGAGGTCTCGCCCCGGTCCTTCAATTTTCTGTAGGTCGGGATCAGTGACCCCAGATGCCCTGGCCATATTCATCGTTGGGAGCAGTCGGCTTGCGTACGGTTTTCGGCACCCCGATATCGTTGTTCATTTTTTGGATCGAGGATGTATACATGTTGTCAGACGCAGTCGCAGGCTGCTGGGCTCCATTTGATCCATAGTGGTCGCTTCCGGCAATGGCGCTACCTGCTGTAATAACAAGCGCGGCGACAGCAAGGACTGTCATTTTCATTTCAGTAACTCTATTGGTAGCTTGGATGGTATTCACCCATACAAATATAGATGCCGTGACGCAGCGACACGATCAGACGGTCCGGCTGTTTGACCCATACGAACGCATTGGGCGATGCGGGCCGAAGGCCAGGGACTATGTCGTCTGCGAGAGGAGGCTTTGCCGCCATGTTCGATCCGGCCGGCTCACCAGCGCTCAACGGATCGACCGCGCCAGGTTCTCGCCACGGCGGCAGCGGCGTCTTGCAAACACAACTCTCTGGCCGCGCGCCCTCAGTGTCTGTTCCGGCGACTGCCGACAATGCACACCCGGCATAGATACCCTCAATCATGCTGCAGGGCACCTGATCTCCCTGGTGACCTACCCTGCACCTTGGCATTGTATGACAGACCCTTCCGCACAATAGGTTGGCGGGCCGCGTCGGCGCATTCTCCTGAGCATTGGTCACCACAGGCCACACGGGAGAAAGCAAATGCGAAACATAACTCGAGTCCTGGCGCTCACCGCGGCGCTTGCCGCGTCGGGCGGCGGGATGGCGCAGGCCGCGAATTCTCAGCCCAAGCCGACGATCGTACTGGTGCACGGCGCCTTCGCGGAATCGTCGAGCTGGGACGCAGTCATCACCAAGCTCAGCAAAGACGGTTATGTAGCGATAGCCGCAGCTAATCCGCTCCGCGGCGTTGCCAGCGATGCGACAGCAGTCTCAGCCATCGTCCGGTCGGTTTCCGGGCCAGTTGTGCTGGTGGGGCATTCCTACGGCGGGCCTGTCATCACCGAGGCCGCCAATGGCAATCCCAATGTAAAGGCCTTGGTCTACGTGGCGGGTTTCGCGCCGGATACCGGCGAATCGAGCCTTACGTTGTCCAGCATGTTTCCCGGCAGCACCTTGGGGAGCGCGCTTGCTCCAGTCGCGTTGCCGGACGGCGGACAAGACCTCTTCATCGAGCCGGCCAAGTTCCGCGCCCAGTTCGCCGCCGACGTTCCGCAAGAGCAGACTTTGCTGATGGCTGCCACTCAACGCCCTGTTGCGCAGGCAGCTCTGGCAGAAGCCTCGGGCGTCGCCTCATGGAAGACGCTGCCGTCCTACATGATCTACGGCTCGGATGACCGGAACATCCCGGCAGCCGTCATGAGCTTCATGGCCAAGCGTGCGCACGCGGTAAAGACCGTCGTCATCGAGGGTGCGTCCCACGCGCTCATGGTTTCGCATCCCGACGAGGTCACGTCACTCATCGAGGATGCTTCTGCGTCGGTCAGTCAGTAGCAGGCTGGAAGCGCCTGCATCCGATCGAGCAACGAAAATAGACACGCAACACCAGGAGACTAGACATGAAGATCGTCGTCATCGGCGGAACCGGACTGATCGGTTCAAAGACCGTGGAGAGACTGCGAAACAAAGGACACGACGTGCTTGCGGCGTCGCCGAATTCGGGCGTCAACACCGTTACGGGACAGGGTCTGGCCGCCGCGCTTGCCGGTGCGCAGGTCGTCGTCGACCTCGCGAACTCGCCGTCGTTCGAGGAAAAGGCTGCCCTGGAGTTCTTCGAGGCATCCGGGCGTAATCTTTTTGCGGCCGAAACGGCCGCCGGCGTCCGTCATCACGCGGCGCTGTCGGTCGTCGGTACCGACCGACTGCAGGGCATGGGCTATTTCCGCGGCAAGTTGCTTCAGGAAAAGCTGATCAGGGAGTCCGGAATTCCCTACACCATCGTTCACGCCACTCAGTTCTTCGAATTCACCGCCGCCATCGCAAACACGGGCGCCGTCGGGGATACCATTCATATGTCGCCGGCCTACTTCCAACCCATGGCGGCTGATAATGTTGCCGACGCGATGGCGGACGTCGCGCTTGCCGCGCCGTTGAACGGCATGATCGAAATTGCCGGTCCGGAGCGTGTTCGCATGAGCGAACTTGTCGAGCGCTTCCTGAAGGCCACCAACGATCCCCGTAAAGTCGTCGCGGATCCTGGTGCTCTCTACTACGGCCAAGTGGCAATCGACGATCGAACGCTTATGCCCGGCGACAACGCGCGCATCGGCGCCGTGCGTTTCGATGATTGGCTCAGCCGATACACGCCGCCGAAATAAGCAAACAAAAGCGAACGCCGATCCTCTGATCCATCAGATCAGCACTCTCTTACCATTCGTATTTCAACAAGGAGACCAGACATGATCAAAACACTTCTCTGCGCGGCGGCGCTCACCGCCGCTTCTGTCACTGCAGCGATGGCCGATGACGCAAGCGTGAAGCTTGTCTACGACCAGGCTCTTCCAAACGTGCCCGGCAAGAGTATGAAAGCCGTGCTGGTCGAATACGAGCCGGGCGGAACATCGCCGGCCCACACCCATCCCAACTCCGCGTTCATTTACGCGACGGTCCTGGAGGGAGCTATGCGAAGCCAGGTCAACGATGGCCCGGTGACGACCTATCGCGCCGGCGAAAGTTTCTCGGAATTTCCGGGCGATCGTCATGCCGTCAGCGAAAACGCCAGCAAGACCGAACGTGCCCGCCTGCTTGCTATTTTCGTCGTTGACACCAGCGAGACGGAACTGACGACGAACGCGAAATGAAATCGTAGCCGCCGGGACCATCGGGGCGTATGCGAAGGGACGTCAGTGACATGAATTCGATCGCCAGCCGCACACTTGCGGGGATTTCGGTCCCCGATACACCGCTTGTTGGCCGAGCGATCGAACATGCCCGCCAGCGATGTGAACCCTACTTGTTCAACCACGTGGTCCGATCCTGGCTTTTCGCGGCCCGGATCGGACAGATTCAGAGTATCCAGCACGACGCGGAGGTTGTTGCCGTTGCAACCCTGTTGCATGACGTCACGCTCAATGAGGACTTCGCCGGGCCGCGCCGCTTCGAAGTGGAAGGCGCCGATCTTGCCCGCACCTTCGTTCGGGAAGGCGGCTTCGACGAGCGGCGCGCCCAATTGATCTGGGACAGCGTCGCCCTCAACTCGACGCCATCGATCGGCCTTTACAAGGAGGCTGAGGTGGCGCTGTGCACAGCCGGCATCTGCCTCGATGTCGTCGGCTTGCAATACAGCCTCGTTTCGTCAGCTGAGATTGCAAAGATCGTTGCCGAATTTCCGCGCCTCGGGATGAAGCGGCGGATGACGCGATGCTTTTGCCATATCGCCGAGATCAGGCCCGAAACCACCTACGACAACTTTGCCCGGGACTTCGGCGAGCGCTTTGTCTCCGGCTACAAGGCGCCTTCAGCAGTTGATCTTGTGATGAACACTCCCTTCGAAGAGTGAGGGCAGTTTCGATCCAGGTCTCTCGATCGACGCCGGCCAGCTCAGCCGAGCCCTTCATATGACCCAAACGCTGTGCGCCTGTCGCATGCCTGCGGCAAAGCGAATTGCCGAGGGCAGCGTTCAGGGTGCCAATTTCCACCGCTTACTATACTTCGGTTTAGGCGCCCCAAACCAATCGAGTGGCAATACATATCATCGGCAGGATAGCAACAGTTTGGCTCACCGGTCATCCTTATGCTGCAATGGATTGCAAACACCTCAAGGAGATAAGTAATGAATATTGCAGCGTCACCGGTCGCTCCGAAAGGAAAAGCTGTCGCCCAACGCGCGAGTTATGCGGAGCAGTCGCCAGAACTTCTGAAGAAATTTATTGAATTTCTTGGTGCGACGCGAGAGGGGTCGATCGAAGAGCCGATCCGCGACCTTGTTGCAGTCCGAGCCGCGCAGCTGAACGGGTGCACCTTCTGCCTCGATATGCACGTCAAACAGGCGAAGATCCATGGCGAGCGCGAACTGCGCCTTTACCACCTGGCAGCCTGGCGGGATTCGACCTTGTTCGTTCCTCGCGAGCGTGCAGCCTTGGCATGGACGGAAGTCTTGACCAAGCTGCCCGAGCAGGGTGTCCCGGACGAGATCTACGATCGGGTCAGGTCGCAGCTTTCCGAGAAGGAGATTTCCGATCTGACCTTCGTTGTCATGGCGGTCAATTCTTGGAATCGTCTGAACATCGGCTTCAAACCCGTCCCGGGCTCGGGGGATGCGAAGTTTGGCCTGAGCAAAGCAGCACTAAGCTAATCTTTGGAATGGGTCAGAATGGCGCTTGTTTGGGCGCCATTCTGACGGCCAGGCAGGGGCGCCGACCTCGGCGACCAAACCCTGGAACCGATCCCAGCCTCCCGGCCGCGGCCGCGAGGCGCTCTCAGGAGGGCGTCATGCGCATTGACAGTCTGCATCCAGTAATATCGGCCCGTCTCATGGTGATCGATGTCGACGCTCCACTCCGCAGTGCAGCACTCTCACTTTCCAGGCCCGCAATAGGCCTGGTCGTGGTGTGCCACGGCAGTGGGGAGGCGGCAGGCGTGCTGAGCAAGTCCGACCTTGTCCGCCATCTGGCGAATTCAGGGCCAACAGAAGCGCCGATTGCGGCATTGATGAGCCGGTCCATCGTGTCCTGTGGTCCCGACGATGATCTTCATTCAGTCTGGCAGACCATGGCCGCGCAAGGCCTGCAGAATGTGCCGGTGCTCGGGGCTGACTCGAAACCACTAGGCGTCCTCGATATCCGTGATGCGATGAAGGCGCTCTTCAAACAAGAGGAACTGCAGGAACGGCTGCTTGCCAACTATATCAGCGGGATCGGCTATCAATAGATCATGGTCTCGCGATTGAATATACATAAGGATGTGTTGGAGTCGTCTTAGATATAATAGACAATAAATGCCGTAAATTATAGCGTATTGAAGCAAATAGGTGTCGACTAAGCCAACGGGGGAATGAAATGTTTCGTCCGGACATAAAAGAGGATGTCTTCGACAGCCCGCCCGATGGTCCTGGAAGTGGTATGTCCGTGCAAATGTCGACCGCCGGCATTGTCCATGACCTGGGCAATCTCATTCAGGTCGCCTCGTCGGCGTTGAACCACCTGGCCCGCGATCCGAGCATCCAAGCGGCTCCGGCGCTTGGGCCTGTAATTGCCGGCGCCAAAACGGCTTTGGAACGGGCTGGGGACCTTGTCCGGCAAACCATCAGCCTGGCCCGAGAGAGCCGCGCGGAAATCGAATGCACAAACGTAGGTGCTTGCCTGGCTGAGATCGAAACCCTCGTGCGGAGCGCCTTGGATGCCAATTTCGGTCTTGAGCTTCGGGTTGGGTCCGACCTGCCTTTGGTGAGATGCGATCGCTTTGGATTGCAAAATGCGGTTCTGAATCTTCTGTTCAACGCCCGCGATGCAATGCCTGACGGCGGTTTCATCTCGATCGATGCCGGCTTGGCCTCTGAAAGCTCTACCGCCGGTCAGGTAGATATCCGTGTCGCGGACAACGGTATTGGGATGACCAGCGAGACAATGGTCTGCGCCTTCGATCCGTTCTTCACCACCAAAAGCGAAGGCCTCGGCGGCGTCGGTTTGCCGATGGTGAAGCGCTTTGCCGAGCAGTCAGGCGGAAGCATCGATATTCAGAGCACGCTTGGGGCAGGCACGACCGTCACTCTGCGGTTGCCTGCGGTGCGATAGCGGCCGGCCAATCTCCCTCCGGTGACAGACGTGACATACAATCGAGAGATAAAGATGGATGCACAAGTCGTTGAAAACGTCCAACAGCACCGTTTCGAGCTGCCGATCGCCGGCGATATGTTTGCGGCGGCCTATTATCGGCTCGAAGGCGGGAAGGTCGCGCTGATACACACCGAAGTCCCGTCGGAATTTTCCGGACAAGGGATCGCGTCGCGATTGGCCCAAGGGACCTTCGAACTGCTCCGCAAAACCGGCCGTAAAGCGATCTTGAAATGTCCCTTCATGAGCCGTTTTTTCGCCAAGCACCCGGACTACGCGGATGTCGTCGACGGCTAGTCAGGGCACGAATGTTGAGGGTTTCCCAGGGATCCATCCAAATGCACGACGAGTATGATTTGCAGAGGTTCGTCAGCGCACAGGATCCGGTCTACGACGACGCGCTGGCTATTCTCCGTCAAGGAATGATGTGCACTCCCTACATGGAGTTCATCTTTCCAAGGTTGGCCACCAGGCGAAGCGGTACTGCGCCTGAGCCATATGCAATCGCATCGCTCGACGAGGCCAGCGCCTATCTCTCATTTCCGATTCTCGGAGGCCGTTATCGGGAATGCGTTGGCACCCTGCAGCGGCTCTCCGGCCTAAGCGCTCGCGCAGCCTTCGGTGAGGTTGATGAAGAAGTTGCACGCGTCTCTCACGCTGTTTTCCGAAGCAAGCAACGACGAGTTCCTGCTCGAGACAATCTTCGACGTCTGGTTCGACGGTTTGCTCGATGAGGAAACGATGAACGATCTCTACTTGATGTCCTAGTGGTCTGCCTGCGCCACCGGCGTAAAGCCGTCGCGGCGCAGAGGTCACCATCCGCTGCCTTATCCCTCACACGCTGCCATCTGGCAGAGGCATGAGCTCGTGCTCTCCCGGCACGCCTGGGAAGCGGCCCTCGCGCCAATCCGCCTTTGCCTGCTCGATCCGTTCGGCTGAAGTGGAGACGAAGTTCCAATAGATATGACGTGGCTCGGCCAGGGGCTCACCTCCTATCAGCATTAGTCTCGCCGCATGGAAGGCAGGCGCCTGGAGCACAATCTCAGCGCCGGGCGCCAGAGCTATCAATTCAGCCTCATGAAACGTACCGAGCTGGCCGACAATTCCAACCTCACCGGCGACGATGTAGATCGCACGCTCACGGTGTTCGGGTTTCACCTGGTATCGGGCACCGCTCGTGAGCACAATTTCGGCATAGACCATGTCGGAGAACGTCCTTACCGGCGAGACCAACCCGTCGGACTCGCCGGCGATCAACGCAAACTCGATGCCGTCGGCACAGATCCTCGGTATTTCGGGGGCGCCAAAATGTGCGACATCGGCAGCAATTTCTTCATAGCGGGAGGGGAGGGCGATCCAAGCCTGAGCGCCGAAGAGATTGCTTCCCGAGGCCCGGACTTCCGGTGGCGTGCGCTCGGAATGGACGATGCCCGACCCGGCCGTCATCCAGTTGACCTCGCCAGGACGGATGGTCTGCACTTTACCGAAATTGTCCCGATGGACGATCTCGCCATCGATCAGGTAGGTCACGGCCGCAACGCCGATATGCGGATGCGGTCCCATATCGAAACCGTGACCTGCGTCGAATATGGCGGGGCCGAAATGGTCGAACAGGATGAAGGGCCCGATCATGAGGCGATTCGAGGAGGGCAATACACGCCTTATCTTCAGTCCGTCGGCAAAATCACGGACAGCCGGCTGGATGAGTGTATCGATGCCTGTGATATCGCTTTGGCGGGTGGTCATGGATCTCTGTCCTTCTGCATGCCTTGTCAGCCAGGTGCTCGAACGCGCTTGAACGGAGCGGCGCGAAAGACCGTCTGAATGGCATTGAGGAGCGCGAATTTGGAGCTCGCGTGGTGCTGTCCGGCGATGCCGCTTTCATTAGAAGCCGAAACCCTCATCGACAGGATCGCGGCAAGATCTTCGGCCATTTCGGGCCGGTCGTGCAGCAGCGGCGCAAAGCTTTCCTGGTCTATCTCGTAAACCGTGACAGGGGTCATTGCCCGCAAACTTGACATCTCGCCAATGCCGGCGAGCAAGCCGGTCTCGCCGAAGAAATCGCCAGGTGCAAGCCGGCCGATCTCCTGCAGTTGATCATCGTCCTCGCCAATTTGCCGGACGATGACTCCCGTCCGTACGATCATGAGCGACGGCAGCATCTCTCCCTGTCGTGCGACGATCTCGCCCTTGTGGTAGCTGCGAACCGAGGCCGCTTTGGCGAGCGACTCCTGCTCGGTACCCGTCAGTGCCGAGAATACCGGTATGGAATTAATGAGTTCGATTGGGGTGAAGCCTTGCGACGCTGCCGTCTCGTCGCTCGGCCGGTTGGTCATGGCAATCGAAGCCGAAAGTGGCTGCGCCAGCAGTATGCCGGTCGACTTTGAATGGCGATAAATGAGATCGAAGATGTCGTTCCGAGCGGCACTTCGCTGGTCAATACTTGCGACGCGAAACGACAACTCTATCTCGATAGCTGCGGCATCCAGGCTTCTGATGGTAACCGAAGGCGGAGGGTCCTGGAGGATTGAATTACAGCTCAGCAAGACAGTGCGCATGAGATCTATGATGATCGCCGGCGTCTTCGTTGGCGCCACCTTGACGGTCACGGCAAGTCCATGGCTCTCGTCCGGACCGCTTAAATTTGTTACCCCGATCTTGGCGAGAAGGCTGTTTGGCAGTGCGACGACATTGTGGGTCGGGGTCAGGAGTTGAGTCGACCGCCAATTGGTCTCGACAACGCGGCCTTCGGTTCCGTCGCCCAGAATGATCCAGTTTCCAAGCACGTAAGGGCGGCCGAGGTTAAGCGCGATCCCCGAAAATACGTCACCAAGCGTATTCTGGAGCGCCAGTCCCAGGATGACGGCAAAGACGCCCGACGTGGCAATGAGCGTTCCGACCGGCACTGCAAAGACAAACGCCAGGATCGACAGGAACATTCCAGCGTAGACGACACCGACCACGACGTCCTGCAGGAGACGTGCCTCGCGCGGCTTTCGCTCAAAGACGAGATAGATACGGACAAATCCGATTAGCGCCCAGGCAAGGTGAACCCACCAGAGCAGCTTGACCGAGCCGGTGAGGACCGCTCCTCCGGTTGTCTCGTTGTCCCCTGCTGCCTCGTACGGAATGACGCGCAGGTCGACAACCATGGCCGACATCGCGAGGAAAAAGCCGAGTTGGACGACCAGCTTCGCATTGGCGAAGCGTCTGGGGATGAGGGTCCAAACGACGATCCCGGCGAGGCCGAGCAACACGATGTAGACCAGAGGAGAGTTCCACCAGTTCATGAACGATCACCGCCATGCCCAGTTCAACGTTTGGTCTCCGGCCCGGCGATCGGGCCTCTGCCGCTGGCCTTGTCTTTTTCGAGAACTGCTTCGGTGATCGAATTAGGCAGCCGTCGCGGCTTTTCGATCAGCCCGAGCGCAGGCATGGCGATGATGAAGAACGCAAAATAGTAAAGCGTCGCCAGTTGGGACATGACGACGTATGCGCCTTCCGCCGGTCGCGAGCCGAGCCAGCCGAGAAAGAGGGCATTGGCAACGAACAGCCAGAAGAGCACCCTGTACCAGGGGCGATAGACCGCCGAGCGCACCGTCGAGGTGTCGAGCCACGGCACCAGGAACAGCACCGCGATCGAGCCGAACATCGCGAGCACGCCGCCGAGCTTGGAATCGATCGGCCCGATATTGAACGTGATGGCCCGCAGGATCGCGTAAAACGGCAGGAAGTACCATTCCGGCACGATGTGGGCCGGCGTCTTCAGCGGATTGGCGATGCTGTTGTTGTCGGGATGGCCGAGATAGTTCGGCAGGTAGAAGACGAAATAGGCGAAGAAGAACAGGAACACGAGGATGCCGAAGGCATCTTTGACGGTGGCATAGGGCGTGAAGTCCACGACATCGGTTTTCGATTTGACCTCTATGCCGGTCGGATTGTTCTGGCCGACGACGTGAAGCGCCCAGATATGCAAGGTCACCACGCCCGCAAGCACAAATGGCAGCAGGTAATGCAGCGCAAAGAAGCGGTTCAGCGTCGGATTATCGACCGCGAAGCCACCGAGCAAAAGCTGCTGGAGCCAGTCGCCGATCAGTGGGACGGCCGTGAAGAAGTTGGTGATAACAGTAGCGCCCCAGAACGACATCTGTCCCCAAGGCAGCACGTAGCCCATGAAGGCCGTCGCCATCATCAGCAGGAGATTGGTGCAACCGAGCACCCACAGCAGCTCACGCGGCGCCTTGTACGAACCATAGTAGAGCCCGCGGCAGATGTGGAGGTAGACGGCAATGAAGAAGAACGACGCGCCGTTGGAATGGAGATAGCGCAGCAGCCAGCCCGAATTCACGTCGCGCATGATCTTCTCGACCGAATTGAAGGCCAGCCCCGTATCCGGAGCGTAATGCATCGCCAGCACGATGCCGGTCAGGATCTGTGAAACCAGCATGATCGTGAGAATGCCGCCGAACGTATAGGCGTAGTTCAGGTTGCGCGGGACGGGATAGACGATGAAGCTGTCGTGCACCAGCCGCGGCAGCGGCAGGCGGGCGTCGAACCAACGTTCGATTCTGGTTTTGGGCGTATAGGTCGAGTGTTTGTCGCCGCTCATCGAAATGCCCCCTGCCTTAACCGATGCGGATCTTGGTGTCGGAAACGAACTGGAACACCGGTACCGCCATGTTCTCGGGCGCCAGCCCCTTTCGGATGCGGCCGGCGGGGTCGTATTGAGAACCGTGACAAGGGCAGAGCCAGCCACCGAAATCGCCTTCCTGGCCATGCGGGATGCAGCCGAGATGGGTGCAGACCTGGACCATCACCACCCAGGCTTCCTTGCCCGGCATAGTTCGGTTGGCGTCGGTTGCCGGCGCATCGGCCGGCAGGTTGGCGTTGCGGGCAATTGGATCCTTGAGCTCGGCGAGACTGACTGCCTGGCCGTCCTTCCTCTCTTTTTCGGTGCGGTTGCGCACGACCACCGGCTTGCCGTGCCAGTCGACGATCAGCGACGTTCCCGGCGTCAGCGAGGAGACGTCGACCTCGATCGCGGCGGGCGCTTCGACGCTCAATGTGTGCTCGGCTTTGGAGGTTTCGGAAAGGTCGGCCATGATGGCGACTCCTATTGTTGGAAGCTGCTTCATCGCGTTGGTGGCAATCGAGCAAAAGCAGGCCACGGCTTTCGCCTTTCCAGTCTGCTTATGTCGCGCGGAATATGCCGGCCGTGGCCGGGTGTGAGCCATCGTGCCAACGGCACGTGCGTCCAATACTTTCGTTTAGGATTTCCTGAGCGAAGGACTGGTCGGGCTGTCGATGATGTCATCATGGAAGGCTCTGGATTCCTCCAGATAACCGTTGGCCACTGAGCTGGGATATGCCCCGGCATTGCGCACGGCGATCCCGAACTTCAGCCCGACCATACCTCGGCATAGGCACGTCTAGCTGTCGGTGTCGTAGTCGTCGTCCCCGCCAAGTGCGAATTCTTGGAGCGGTGTCTTGCGTGGCAGGTTTTCCGCCCGGCGACGACCAATTGCGCCGATTCAATCGGGTTCAGAAAAGGGAAAAGCGGTGAAACTCTACTACAGCCCTCTCGCCTGCAGCCTGGCGGACCACATCGCACTGGAAGAGGCTGGTGTTTCCTTCGAGCGCGAAAGTGTGAACCTCAAGACCAAACGAACAGGCTCCGGGGATGATTTCACTACCGTCACGCGCAAGGGCTACGTTCCAGCCCTCATGCTGGATAGCGGCGAAACGCTGACGGAAAATATCGCCGTCCTCGACTGGATTGCGTCGCAATACCCGCCACTGGGAGTGGCGGGGCCGTTGGGCCGTACCCGCCTTCTCGAAGCGCTGGCCTACGTCTCAACTGAAATACACCGAAGCTTCAAGCCGATGTGGCACCAAAGCAGCGATACCGAAAAGGCCAAGGCGAGCGTGACGATTACGAGCCAACTCGAGTTCTTCGCTGACGGGCTCGAGACCGACTATCTGTTCGGCGACAAACCCACCGTCGCGGATTTTTATCTTTTCGTGATGCTGCTTTGGGCGGCGCGCTTCCACGTCCCTGTTCCCGCGCCTTTGCAAGCGCTTCGCGCCCGAATGGCTGCCCGACCGGCTGTGCGCATCGCAATGGATCGTGAGGGCCTCGTCTAAAGCCGGGGGTGGCTCCGAGCACAAGATCAGACGCAACATATTCTCTCGCCCCAACAGAAGGTCAGGAGTCATTGTCATGCTGCCGTTTCTGCGGATGCTACATCCAGCCGCTTCCAAGCGCCGGGATGGCCTACGTCTCGAATTTCTCCGGAGCGAAATCGAGGAAACGCTGGACCTTACCGACATTCAGTCAGAGCTCGCCGCACGGCCTCCTGGCAGAGTGGTTACAATCCTGGATTCGCCGCAGTCACCGTCGAAATAAACGCAATATTTCCTGTCGGCCGATGCGGCCGGCGGTCTAGTCGTTCCCGCTTGTTGGTCATCATAGAGGCTTCATCATGAGTGCGAGTAAGGCTCCCGAGACGGTCGATCATCGCCGCCGGCGCATTGTTGGTGCAACAGCAATGACGTTCGCCGCCACCGAACTCGGCTTGAGCGCGCCGGCAGCCACTTGGATGGTCGAGGCGAGGGCATCTGCGACGCAAGCCACGCAGAACGCGTTCGGCTCGCTCAGGCAGGTCAATGCCGGAAAGCTGAGCGTCGGACATGCGGAACTGGGGCCCGCCGAAGGTGCCCCTGTGATCCTGCTTCATGGCTGGCCTTATGACATTCACACCTACACCGACGTCGCTCCCCTGCTTGCCGCAAAGGGGTACCGCGTGATTGTGCCCTACCTGCGCGGCTACGGCACTACGCGCTTCCTGTCGGACGACACGATGCGCAACGGCCAGCAGTCGGCGCTCGCCGCGGATACGATTGCCCTGATGGATGCGCTGGGGATCGCGAAGGCCACGATCGCCGGCTGCGACTGGGGCGCTCGAACGGCCAATGTCGTTGCCGCGCTCTGGCCGGAGCGTTGCAAGGCGATCGTCTCGGTGAGCGGCTATCTCATCGGAAATCAGCAGGTCGGCATGGTGCCGCTGCCACCGGAGGCTGAGCTTCAATGGTGGTATCAGTATTACTTCGCCACGGATCGCGGCCGCGCCGGCTACGAGAAATACACGCGCGATTTCGCCAAACTCATCTGGCAACTCGCTTCGCCGCAGTGGAATTTCGACGATGACATCTTCCAGCGCAGCGCCGCAGCCTTGGACAACCCGGATCACGTCAGCATCGTCATTCACAATTACCGCTGGAGGCTCGGCCTGGCACATGGCGAGCCGGAATATGACGTTCTGGAAAACCGGCTGGCCGAAGCTCCCGTGATCACAGTGCCGACCATTACCCTTGAGGGTGATGCCAATGGCGCACCCCATCCCGACAGCAGTTCCTACGCCAAGAAATTCTCGGGCAGATACACGCACCGGATCATCACCGGCGGTATCGGCCACAACTTGCCTCAAGAAGCCCCGCAAGCCTTTGCCCAGGCTGTCATTGACGTCGGCGAATACTGATCAAGTCCATGACGTGCCCCGACCGTAAGGAATAACACGGGAAGATTTCGGGTTCTCGGCACAGCCTTCCGTCCGCTTAGGCGAGAACAGCTCTCCCGCTGACCCAGACCGACGCGATGTTGGCCCTGGAAGCGGAGTAGACGATCTTCTGAAGGATGCCGTCGCCGTCGTCGAGTTCGTCCCACAGGTGAATTGTGCCTCTGGGCGCGGCGGTGTCGACCAGGATCGCATCGAAATGGTAGCCAGGCGAGAATCGTCCCACAGGCAAGCCGAGTGCCGCGCCGCCGCCTGCCGTCGCCAAGTGGAAGGCCTCGCGAAAGTCGACGCGTGCTGTTCCGGCCGTGCCGCGCGCCTCGGCCGCTAGCGCCGGGTCGGTGCCGGTTTCCAGCATGCGCGACGACATGACCGTCGCGCGCATCGCATCGAACATCGAGGCGCTCGGTCCCCCGGAAATATCGGTGCCGAGCCCGACCTTGACACCCTTCTCGAGGGCCGCCCTCAACGGGAACACGGCGCCTGCGAAGTAGGCGTTGGAAACGGCGCAGTGCGCCACGGCCGCCTTGCGCACACGGATTGTCTCCATGTCGGCAGGCGTAATGAAGTTGGCGTGCGCGAGCACGCTGCCGGCGCGCAGCAGGCCGAAGCGATCAAGGCTCGACGTGTCGCTGATCCCGTGGCGCTGCAGCACGTAGCCATGCGCCCAGTCGCTTTCCGAGCAATGCGTCTGCACATGGCAGCCGCATTCCTGTGCGAGCGCTCCAAGGCCTTCGAGGGCGGCGTCGGTACAGGAGGGGATGAAGCGCGGAGTAATGACCGGCTTTACCCGTCCCGCGGCATTGTCCGGATGCCCATGCACGTAGTCGATCACAGCGCGCGTGCCATCGATGGCCGCGTCCGCCGAGGTATCGCGATAATAGGCCGGGCACTCGTCGGGATTGTCCATCGCCACTTTGCCGACCAGCGCACGTTGTCCGCGTTCGAGGCAAATGTCGACGAGCAGCCTTGTCGCGTCCTGATGGATGGTTGCGAAGTAGAGCGCTGTGGTCGTGCCGTCAGCGATCAGGTCGTCGACCAGAAGGCCGTAGCTGCGCCGCGCGAAGGCGAGATCGGCGTAGCGCGCCTCCAGGGGAAACGTGTATTTGTGAAGCCAGGTCTCGAGCGGCACGTCCAGCGCCCGGCCGAGCTGCGGATATTGCGGCGCGTGCACGTGAAGATCGACGAAGCCGGGCAGCAGATAACTCTGCGCCGGCAAGGTCGCCAGCGCGCCGGTCCGGCGTGCGGCCTCCACCCCCTCGTCATAGCCGGCATCATGCGGATGCAGCACCGAGGCGATGATGCCTGATTGATCGACTGCGATCAGGGCATGGCGCAACTCTTCCACGAGCCCGCGCTCCGGCGCGTGAAAGCCGCTGGCCAGAAGCGTCTTGCCGTTCAGGTTGCTCACCTGTCCTCCGCCGAAGAACAGCTAAGCACTGCGGCCGGGCAGCGCCAGAGCGCGTTCGCGAATGCCCGCCCGTCGATGCCGATAGCAATATCGGAGGGGCTGCCACTCATGCGGCTTGCGCCGTCGTGCCGTAGCTGATGCCCTTCTCCTTCAGCCAGCGGCGATAGGCGATGGACGAGCCGTCGGCCCGCGTCGGGATTTCCGTGCGCGGCTCGAGCGGCAAAAGAAGCGGGCGCTGATTCTCCAGGATGATGCGGTCCTGCAGGAAGATGAGCTGCTGGAATTGCACCAGTTCGGTCGTGGTCGACACGTCGTCGATCAGGAACATGACGGGGTGAGCGCGGCAGCGGTCCGGATCAAGGGGCTGCACGAACAGGCAGATCACGTCCCAGCGGGTAGCCGAGTTGGGGCAGGTCTTGTAAAGCATCACCGCGAAAGGATTGGCGACCCGATACATGTATTGGGTCATGATGCCGCCGGTCGCCGAGAGTGCTGCCTGTGGCTGGAAGAATTCGCAGTTGGTCGCCCACACCTCGTCCACGTCGCGGCGGATTTCGGTTGTGTAATGCCGCACTTCCGTGTGCGGCTCGGCGCCCAATATGTCGGTATGGACAAAGGGGAAATGCGCCATGTCGAGGAAATTCTCGACGATGCGGAGGCCGGACGCCTTTACCGCGATCGCGCCGCAAACGACAGGCCGGCGGTCGTCCTCATAGGCCTCCGGGATCGACAGCACATCGCCGGCCGGCATGCCGAGCGTGATCCATAGATAGCCGTAGCGTTCCTTGGCCGGGACTTGGCTGCCGTCGCCGGCGCGCGACACATTGACCGCGCCTGCCGTATCGCGGGCTACCAACAGATCGATGCCCAAAAGCCGGTTCGGCATCGTGCCAACCGGAATCTCGTTCAGCGCGTCAATGCAATACCATTGATCGAGGGCCGCCTGCTCCGCAGCTCGCTTCATGGTCATTGTTGCGTCCTTCCTGTGCTGTCTCACTGCCGATAGATGCGGTCCATCACGGCCCGGTGGTCGGCCATCGCCGCCTCGACATCGAAGGAGGCGAAGTCGCCTCTCGCGATAATCTGCCGGCCGTTGATGTAGGAATAGTCGACCTTGAAGGGTCCGCAAAGCACCAGCGCGGCGAGCGGGTCGCGCTCGGTGCCGGAAAGGCCGAGCTGACTGCGTTTGACTGCGATGAAGTCGGCGCACATGCCGGGCGCGAGATGGCCGATGTCATTGCGGCCGAGCAGGGCAGCGCCGCCGCGCGTCGCCATTTCGAGGGCCTCGCGCGCGGACAGCGCCGTCGGCGTGCCGCCGAAACCGCCGCGGCCGCCGGGCTTTTCGGAGAGATAGTGGTGCGGCGCGACACGCTGAAGCATCAGCGCCAGCCGCGCTTCCATGAACAGGTTCGACGTGTCGTTCGAGGCCGAGCCGTCGACGCCAAGGCCGACCTTCACGCCCTTGTCGAGCATCTCGCGGATCTTCGCGATGCCCTGGCCGCAGCGCATGTTGGCCGACGGGCAATGGGCGACCCCGGTGCCGGTTTCGGCGAAGCGGTCGATCTCGTCGCTGGTCATGAAGATCGAGTGGGCGAACCAGACGTCGTCACCGAGCCAGCCGACGGATTCGGCGAACTCGACCGGCCGCTTGCCATAGATTTCGAGGCAGTACTTCTCCTCGAAAAGCTCTTCGGCAAGGTGCGAATGCAGGTTCACGCCCTTGTGGCTGCGCGCCAGCGATGCCGCATCGCGCATCAACTCCGGAGTCACCGAGAAGGGCGAGCAGGGAGCCAGGATGATGCGGCTCATCGAATGCCGCGACGCGTCGTGATAGCTGCCGATCAGCCGTTCGGCATCCTTCAGGATATCCTCTTCCTTTTCGACGCAGCGGTCCGGCGGCAGGCCGCCCTGGCTTTCGCCGCGCGACATGGCTCCACGCGCAGCGTGGAAACGCAGACCGATATCGCGGGCCGCACCGATCGTCGCGTCGAGCGTGCAGTTGTTGGGCAAGATGTAGAGGTGATCGGAGCTGGTCGTGCAGCCCGAATGGATGAGCTCGGCCATCGCTACGCGCGCAGAGACGCCTATCGCATCGTCGTCGAGCTCGGCCCAGATCGGATAGAGCGTCTTCAGCCAGACAAGCAGCTCGTCGTTCTGAGCCATCACACGGGTGAGGTTCTGGTACATATGGTGATGCGTGTTCACCATGCCCGGCATGACGACATGACCCGACAGGTCGAGCACCTCGTCGGCGCTGGAGGCACTGAGTTCCGCGGTGGTGCCGACCGCCTCGACGACGTTGCCGTCGATCAACAAGGCGCCGTCGGAAATCTCGCGGCGCGTATCGTCGAAGGTGGCGAGCAGATCGATGTTCTTGACAAGCAGGCGGGGCATGATCGTCTCAACGCATGTCGCGGAAATAGGGTTCGCCGAGAGCAGCCGGCGCGGCCATTACCCGGCGCATGCGCTGCCAGGCAAGCACCGGCACGATGATCAGGGCGATCGTGCCGAGATAGGGCAGCATCGACAGGATCGGCGCCGCTATCGGCCAGTTGCGTGCTTGGCCGACGAAGCCGAGCGAGGTGATGAGACCGAACAGCAGAGCGGCCAGCACGGCGTTGAGGGGCCGGTAGCCTGCGAAGATGACGAGAGAGACGGCAATCCAGCCGCGGCCGGCCACGACGCCTTCCGACCAGGAGGGAACGAAGGCAAGCGTGAGGTAAGCGCCGGCGCCGGCCGCCAGCGCCGAACCCGCGGCGACATACCAGAAGCGGATGCTTTGCACCGAAATGCCGGCGGCGTCGGCTGCCGCGGGGTTTTCGCCCACCGCGCGCATGTTCAGCCCGTGGCGCGTGCGGAACATGATGTAATGCAGCACAACCGGCAGGACGATGTAGATCAGGTAGACAAGGATGTTCTGCGTGAAGATCGCGCGACCGAGCAGCGGGATGTCGCTAAGATAGGGAATAGCGATCGGCGCGAAAGTCGCCGGCGCCGGCATGCCGGAATAGGCGCGACCGATCGTTGCGGCCATGCCCGTGCCCATCAGCGTCAGCGCCAGGCCGCACAACACCTGGTTCGCCTTGACGACGACGGTTCCAACAGCGAAGACGCAGCCGACGAGGAAACCGACGGCAAGCGCAAGGACGAAGCCGAGCATAGGGTGCGGCGTGGCGACGACGACCGCGATGCCAGTGATTGCACCGAGCGCCATAAGCCCTTCGACGCCGAGATTGACGACGCCGGCGCGCTCGGAGAGCGTCTCGCCCAGCGCCGCCAGCGCCAGCACGCCGCCGGCGAGAATGGAGGTCTGGATCAGTCCGGCGATCATGTCCATGGGTGTTTCCTCAGCTCGCGGCCGGTTCGGTCCGCGTGATGCGGTAGTGAGCGAGTTCGTTGCCGATCGCCGTGAAGAACAGGATCAGTCCGGTGATGGCGAGCACGGCTGAAACGGTGATGCCTTGCGTCTGCAGGATGATGCCCGAATTCAGGATGACGCCCATCAAAGCCGCGCCCGCGAGCACGCCAAGTGAGGAACCGCGCGCCAGCACCGCGACCATGATGCCGAGATAGCCGAAATTGTTGGAGATGCCGCCCTGCAGGCGATGCACCGTGCCAGCTACTTCCAGCATACCGGCGATGCCGGAGATCGCTCCCGACATCAGCAGGACGACGATCAGGCGGCGTCGGAACGGCATGCCCGCATAAAGCGCCGCGCTTGGATTCGACCCGGCGACCCGCACCTCGTAACCCCAGCGCGTGTAGTTGAGCAGTCCTGCGATGACAAAGGTGAGCAGGATCGCCAGCGGGAAACCGTAGTGCACGATACCCCAGAATTCGGGCACGTCATGCGGCAGACGCGCAGTGGTCGCGAGCGCGTGGCCGCTCGGGTCGAGCCATGGGCCGGTGGCGACATAATAGACCATCAGCGTCGCCACGAAATTCAGAAGCAGGGTGGTGATAAGTTCGCTGACATCGGCGTAGGCGCGCGCCAGCGTCGGCACCAGTATCCAGAGCAGCCCGCCGAGCGCGCCAGCGATGAACATAACAGGCAGGATCAGCCAGGTCGGGCCGGGAATGAACAGCGCGACCGCCGTGGCGCTGAAGGCGCCGGCATAGAATTGGCCCTCCGCGCCGATGTTCCAGGCGCCGATTCTCAGCGCCACCCAGACCGACAGGCCGGTGAGGATCAGGGGAGTGACCAGAAGCCCGACATCTTCCAGCCCGAAGCTCGAGCCAAAAGTCGAGCTGAGCACCTCCCAGGCGAGTTCGATGGGAGCATTGCCGCGATCAGCCAGAACCAGGCCGGCGACCACCAGCGCCAGCACGATCGCCAGGGCACGTGCCGCAAAGGCAACGGAGGGCTGCGCGGATGGAACGCGCTGGAGCTTGATCGCCAAGGTCAGTGCTTCCCGGCAGCGGCCTGGGCGCCAGCGCTGGACCGCATCTGCCCGCCCATCATCAGGCCGATTTCCTCGATGTCGGTGGAGGCAGTCTCCACCGCGCCCATAATCCTGCCATGGAACATCACGGCGATGCGATCCGACAGGTTGAACAGCTCTTCCAGCTCCTCGGAAATGAAGAGCACACCGACGCCGGCATCGCGCAATTCGACGAGGTAGTTCATCATCGTGTTGATCGCTCCGACATCGAGGCCGCGGCTCGGATAGGCGGCGATCAGAACCTTGCTTGCGATGCGCATCTCGCGGCGTGCGACGAGGCGCTGCTGATTACCGCCGGAAAGGTTGCGCATGGGCATGCCGAAATCGGGCACCGCAACGGATGCCGCTTCGGCGATCGTGCGCGCGAGAGCAGCCGCAAGGCGCGGTCGGAACGCGAAGCCCTTTGAAACAGGCGCCGACGCATATTCGCGGATTATGGCGTTGTCGGTGATCGAAAGCGCCGGCGCCAGGCCGCTGTGCAGCCGGTCTTCAGGAATGTGGCCGACGCCGAACTTCGCGTAATCGACCGCGCCGGCGGTCGTGACGTCCTTTCCGCCGAGCAGTATCTGGCCGGAGTGGATCGGCCGTAAGCCGGTGACGACCTGGGTCAGCTCCTTCTGGCCGTTGCCGGCCACACCGGCGATGCCGAGAATCTCGCCGGCATGGATGTCGAGCGAAACCTCGTCGAGAAGGATGCCGCCCACGTCATCACGCGCGACGACGGATTTGAGGCTGAGCACCGGCTCGGCGGAGATGCCGGCCGCGCCCGGCTGCCTGGCACGCAGATTGCTGAGCACGATCTCACGGCCAACCATCAGGCGCGCCAGCATCTTCTCGCTGCAGTCCGCGGTCTTTTCGGTGGCCACCTTGCGGCCGCCGCGCAGCACGGTGATGCGGTCGGATATCTCCAGGACCTCGTCGAGCTTGTGGCTGATGAAGACCACCGCATTGCCCCGGGACACGAACTGCTTGAGCGCCTTGAAGAGCTCGCGCGCCTCCGCCGGAGTAAGCACTGCAGTCGGCTCGTCGAGGATCAGAACGCGGGCGTTGCGCGCGAGCACGCGTAGGATTTCCACGCGCTGCTGCTCCCCGGTCGAAAGATCGGCGACGCGCGCGGATGGCCGCACCGCGAGGTTCAGCTTCTCGGCCAGTGCGGCAGTCCGCGCCTCGAGCACGGACGAGCCAATACGCTGGGGTGTTTCGGACCAGCCGAGATGAATATTCTCGGCGACCGTGAAGGCGGTCACCAGCTTGAAATGCTGGTGGACCATGCCAATACCGGCGGAGATCGCATCGACTGGAGACGCGAAACGTTTGGCATAGCCGTCGACGACGATCTCACCGGCATCCGGCTGATAGATGCCGGTGAGGATGTTCATCAAGGTCGACTTGCCGGCGCCATTCTCGCCGAGCAAGGCGTGGATCTCCCCCGGCATCACGTCCAGGTCGACATCCTGGTTGGCAACGACGCCGGGGAAATATTTGCTGATGCCCTTGAGCAGCACGAGCGGCGGCGCGCCGGAGCCCGGCTCGTAACGCCCAGGGGAGGTGGACGACACCTCCATGCCGCCGTAACGGTGCTCGCTCGAAGCATGATGAACTGGAACAAAATCATTCATCCTGCTTAGCTCTTTGCCTTCTGCCGCATAGTCTATCCGAAAACTCTGCAATCTTTCGGGATCACGCTTGGAGGCCGCTGACGCCTTCGATCGACCAATCCCAGTTGTAGAGTTCCTCTTCGGTCATGCGATGGCCGGCAGCCACCTTGACGTCGCCCTTGGTGTCCTTGATCTCGCCCTCGAACGGGCTCCAGCCGCCGAGAATCTTGTCGCGCACGGCATCGGCCTGCTTTGCGACCTCCGGGGGCACCGTCTCACCCCAGGCATCGCGGTCGATACCGCCGCCCATCGGCAGGATGGTTTGCGAGGGCGTCCACTTGCCTTCGAGGCGCAAGCGCACCTGGTCGACATAGAATTTCTTGAAGTCGATGGCGATCGAGGAGACGTAGGCCTTCGCCCCGTAGCGGCGGATGTCGGTATTCCACATGACAGCCTTCGCGCCGCGCTGCTCGGCCACCTGCAGATAGCCGGCTTCGTCCATGATGCCGAACAGAAGGTCGGCGCCGTTGTCGATTAGCGCGGTGCCGGCCTGGGTGGCAGCCTGCGGATCGAACCACGAGTTGATGACGATGGTCTGCATCGTAGCGTTGGGATTGACCGAACGGGCGCCCATCAGGAAGGCGTTGGTGCCGGAAAAGACCGACGGAACCGGGAAGGAGGCGACGTAGCCGAGCTTGCCGCTCTTGCTCATCAGGCCCGCGGCGACACCGGTGACGTAGGTCGGGTACCAGTGGGCGAGGTAATAGGTCGAGAGATTTTCGAGCGGGTTGCGGCCATCGCATTCATAGAAGGCGACGTCCGGCGAACGCTTGGCCACGTCGTAGAGGAAGTCGCCATAGTTGGAGGTGGCAAACACCATATTGGCACCTTCCGAGACGAACTGGCGGAAGGTGCGGGTCGCGTCGGCCGAATAGGGGATACTTTCGACGAACAGCGTCTTCAGCTTCGGGAACGCTTCCTGCACGGCCTTCATGCCCTGGTCGTGGCTCCAGGTCCAGCCTTCATCGGTCACCGGACCGGTGTGGCCGAAGGCGATGACCGCGTTTTCCTCGGCTACGGCGGCGAGCGGCGTTTGTGCATGCGCAGGCGTGATAAGGCCGGATTTCGGCAGGAGCAGCGAGGCGCCGGCTGCGGCGCCCATGTTCAGGAAGCCTCGGCGGGAGAGATTGTGCAGGTCGATCATGCTTCGGTCCTTTGTTCCGTGTTGTGTTCAGTTCGGGAGAGACAGTTCGGTTTCCATGAAGCGGTCGATTTCTGCCGACCAGTCAGCCAGCCATGCCTGCTTGATGTCGTCGTCGAGCCATGCGGCGGACAGGCCAGCCAGCGCGATCTGCTTCAGTGCCGGCGGCCCGAGCGCAAAATTTTCGACGATCAGCGCGTATTCGCGGTCGAGCGTCGTGCCGAACATGGGCGGATCGTCGGAGTGGATCGTCACGGTAAGCCCGGCCTCGATCATGCTGCGGATCGCATGGTCGGGCGCGGAGAGGTCGCGCCAGACAGTGGTGGCCAGCGTCGTGCTCGGACAGCAGGTGAAGACGATGCCCATCTCCCTGCACTGCTCCATCAGTGTCGGGTCGTCGACCACGTGGTCGCGGTGGTCGACCCGTCTCAGGCCGAGGATGTCGATGGTATCGCGCACGTAGCCCGCCGGGCCGTCCTCGCCCGCATGGTTGGTGACATTGAGCCCGGCCGCCCGCGCCCGCTCGACTATGCGCGCGAACATCGGCGGTGGGTTCGGGCGTTCGTCGTAATCGAAGCCGATGCCGATCACCTCAGCCGGGCGCTCGGCCAGAACCATGTCCAGGAAGCGCTCGCCACCTGCCGCGCCGAGCGGCTTCGCATGCGCCGGTATCAGCTTCGCTACGAGGCCATAGCGCTCCTTCGCACGGTGAAAGCCGTCGAGGATGCCTTCGAGCATTGTCGAATAGGCCACGCCATGAGCCAGATGCGCATGCGGGCTGAAGAACAGTTCGACGTAGCGCGCACCCGCCTTCGCGCAGCGCTCCAGTGCCTCGAAGGTGATGCGAGAGAAATCGTCCGCAGTCCTGATCGAGGCGCAAACCAGATCGTAAATCTTCAGGAAATCCAGCAGGTTGCCGTAGCTGTAGAGCTCCGATGTCGGTCTGCCGTCCGGCAGCGACACCGCGTTCAGCGCCGCCAGCTCGGCGAATGTCTCTGTGGAGACGGCACCCTCGAGGTGCAAGTGCAACTCGACCTTGGGTATAAGCTGAATAAAACTTGACAACGACATCGACGCTCACCCGCCCGGACCGGCAATCCCAAGCCGTACCTGGTTTTCTTGGGCGACGGACGGCTGTCAAGTTGTTCGATAATCGCGGCTTTTTCCAACTGTCCGATCACCTGATACGCAACAGATGTCAGGGAAACGGGGCTTGCACAAGCCAAAAAATGATGCCTAACTAGACACAATCGAAAACTGCTTAAAAAATGTGCAGGCCGGGAGAAATATAGGCATGAAGCACCTACTGGAAGCGCAGAACCTTGCGCCTCCGCCTCAAACAACGCGCCTGCGCTTCGTCGGCCAACTGGTGTCGTCGAGCTTTAGCGAGTTCGCCGACAGGCGTGCCGCTCGGCTCAATCTCGATCTGCTGGTGCACGAAGCCGCGGACGATTTTTTTGTCGTCCAGGTTTCGGGCCAGCCCGATCTCATCGATGCCTTCGAGATGGCATGTAGCCTGGGACCAATCGACTGTCTGGTGATGGACTGCGAACGGGCCGAAATTCGGGGATATTCCAGAGAGGAAGACGCAGAATGACGATACAGGCTGGATGGCACCCAGTGGCGCTGTCGGGGTCGATCGAACCGGGCAGTTCGGCCGGGACCCGCCTTTGTGGAAACGAACTGGTGGTGTGGCGCGACAACAGCGGCGAAGCGCATGTGTGGGAGGATCGCTGCCCGCATCGCGGTATGAAGCTGAGCTTCGGTTTTGTCCGCGGCGATCATATCGCCTGTCTTTATCACGGCTGGCAGTACGATGCGGCCGGCCAGTGCCGATTCATTCCGGCCCACCCCGATCTCAGGGTGCCGGCGTCCATTACCGTGTCTGCCTATAGCTCGGCCGAGGCGGCTGGCATGATCTGGACGGCGCTGGACCCGGCAGCAGCATTGCCCGAACTGCCTGCCTTGCCAGAGGAGGTGGTGCCGGTCCGCAGCCTGTATCTCGACAGTCCCGCCGGGATGGTGATCGATGTCGTGAAGGCCATGCCGCCTACGCCCTTCTCCGGCGGATCCGGGGTGGCTGATCTGAAGGCGCTGAGCGGGATGCTGTTCAGCCTGACGGTCGGCGAAGACACGCTGCTTCTTGGCCTGCAGGAACTAACCGGCAAACGATCGGCCCTGCACGTCGTGATTGACGGACCGGCAGCCAAGTATGCCGGCAAGGGGCAGGAGCATTTCTTCGCTTGGACGAGCGAGCTGCGTCATCATCTCGAGACCGGGCGTACCGGCGCGACCTCGACGACGCGGGCCGCATGATGGCGAGGATCACGCTCTACAACTACGAGCTGGACGAAAACTGCTACAAGGTGCGGCTGGCGCTTTCCATGCTCGGCCTGGAATGGCAGACCGTTGCAGTCGATGCATTTCCGGGGGCGGAGCAGAAGACGCCGCCATTCCTGGCCATGAACCCGACGGGCAGCCTGCCCATTCTCCGCGACGACGAGGTAACGATGTTCGGCGCCGAGTCCATCATCGCCCATCTGGCGCGCAGCCACGATTCAACGGGTGCATGGCTGCCGGCGGATGGTGCGGATTTCGCCAAGGTGATGCAGTGGCTTTTCTTTGCGGCCGGCGGTCTCGGCGTTGCCGGCGCCGCGCGCCGCCATGCCATGTTCGGTGCCGCCGGCGACGAGGCTGCGCTGCGTGCCGGTGCCGCGCACGCGCTCCGCGCCATGGACGACCATATGACCGCGCGGGGTTTCGAGAAGAAAGAATGGTTCGCTGCGGGCCGCCCGACTATCGCCGACATCGCACTTTTTCCGGCTTTTGCGCTGAGCCGCGATTTCGGCGTCGACCATGACGAGTATCCGGCGCTGCGCCGCTGGGCGCGTCGCTTCCGCGCGCTTCCCGGCTTCATGACCATGCCGGGCATCCCCGACTACCATTGACGCCCAACATTCAAGGAGAACGAGGCTGGCAGCAAAATGACCTTTCTCACGCGCTTTTCCGTCCAGCCGCTCTCGTCCATGACCCGGCGACTGGCTGGCGTCGCTTCCGGGCGAGCCGATCCCGATCTGGTCATTGCCGGCGCACGCGTGTTGTCGACCTATTCGGAGCGCGTGCTTCCAGGCCGCGAGATCTGGTTGTCGGGAGGGCGGATCGCCGCTGTGAAGCCGGCCGGCACCTATAAGGGCGGCAGCGCGAGGATATATGACGCCAGGGGCGGCATCGTCGCGCCTGGCCTGGTCGATCCGCACATCCACATCGAATCCTCGATGGTGACGGCCTGCGCCTATGCCGAGGCGGCGCTGCTCAACGGCACCACGACCCTCTTCTGCGACAGCCACGAGATCGGCAACGTCATGGACGTTGCTGGCATCGAGGCGATGCTGGAGGACGCGCGCCTGGCGCCGTTGTCCATCTTCCTGACGGTTCCGAGCACCGTCCCGGCAACTTCGCCGTTGCTGGAAACGGCCGGTGGCGACCTGACAGCCGAGAAGATCGGCGCATTATTCGACAAATGGCCGGAAGCCGTGGCGCTCGGCGAGAAGATGGATTTCGTGCCAGTGGCTATGGGCGATGAACGCAGCCATGCCATCCTCGCTGCGGCGCTGAAACGCGGCCGCCCGGTGTCGGGCCACGTCTATGGACGCGAATTCGTGTCGGCCTATGCGGCGTCCGGCGTCACCGATACCCATGAGGCGATCGACCGCGAGATCGCCGACGACATGCTCGAAGCCGGCATCTGGCTGTTCCTACGCGGCGGTCCGCCGACGACGCCGTGGCACAGCCTGCCCGCAGCGATCAAGACGATCACGGAACTCGGAGCCTCGCACAAGCGCATCGCGGTCTGCACCGACGACCGCGATGCTGACGACCTGATGCTCTTCGGCCTGGACTGGGTGACGCGCGAGGCGATGAAGGCCGGCATGACGCCGGAGCAGGCCTGGTCGATGGGCTCGCTGCATGGCGCGACGCGCTTTGGCATGGAAGGCGAAATCGGAGGCCTCGGTGGTGGCCGCCGTGCCGACCTGGTGCTGCTCGACGACGGCTTCGATCCCGTCAGCACGTGGTATGGCGGCGAACTCGTCGTCGATGATGGCAAGATCACGCCGCTGCTCGACCAGGCCCTCTCGACTCGCTACCGCTATCCGGACGCGGCCTACTACACAGTGAAGCTGCCGAAGCAGATCAAGCTGACGCCGGACCTGCCAACCGGCAAGGTGGTGGCGCATACCATCCGCACCGAACTGCCGGGGATCACGCTCGGCCACCAGAAGATCACGCTCGATCCGGCCAACGACTGGCAGAACCATTTCGACCGCCACGGCCTGTGCTTCGTCACTGTGGTCGAGCGCCATGGCAAGTCGGACGGCAACGTCGCCTACGGGCTGCTCAGCAATTTCACGCTGAAACGCGGCGCCGTCGCATCGTCCGTCGGCCACGACAGCCACAACATCATCATCGCAGGCGTCAACGAGGCCGACATGCAGGTGGCGCTGCGGGCGATCGAGGAAACGCAAGGCGGCGTCTGTGTCGTCGTCGACGGTAAAGTGACTGCCATGGTTGAACTGCCGATCGCCGGCCTTTTGTCCGACAAGCGCGTCACCGAGGTCGCGGAGGAGGTGAAGATCCTCAAACGGGAATGGGAGGCGGCCGGCTGCTGCATTCCCTATATGGGCTTCAACCTCATCCCGCTCTCGGTCATCCCCGAAATCCGCATCACCGACAAAGGTCTCGTGCTGGTGCCGGAAATGGAGATCGTCCCCGCCTTCGAGGCCGCCTGAGTGGATCCCTTCCGACTTGGGCTGGTCTCACCGCGCATCCATTATTTCCAAATGGTCGCGCGGCTGGGCTCGGTTCGCCAGACCGCGCAGGCGCTCAACGTGGCGCCATCCTCCATCAGCCGCGTCATCAAGGGCCTGGAGGACGAACTGGGCACGCCGCTCTTCGAGCGTGTGCGCCAGCGACTGAAACTGACCAGCGCAGGCGAGCTTCTCCTCTACCACGCGCGTCAGAGCATCACCGAGTTGGCGCGCGCCTCGTCCGAGATCAACGATCTCAGTGGCCTCAACCGCGGCTCGTTGTCCGTGGCGATCGTGGAGAGCGCGGCGCGCGGGCTGGTGCCGAACGCGCTGAAGGAATTCTGGAAGCGCCACCCGCAGATATCGGTCGATGTGCATGTCGCCGGGTCGCAGCGCGCCTGCGATGCGGTTGCCGACGGCGAATGCGATCTGGCGCTTGCTTTCGACGTGCGCGTGCCGCGCAACGTGCGCAAGATCGCGAGCACGCCTCTGCCGCTGGGCGTCGTCGCTCATCCGGACAGCCGCCTTGCCGGCCGCAAGGAAGTGAAGCTGTTCGATCTTGCCGGCGAACAGGTCATCGTCTCGGACAACAGCCTTGCTTTGGGCATTTCGATCGACGATGCGATCGGGCGCTCCATGATCGACCTCACGCGACGGTCACGGACCAACTCGATCGGACTGATGACCGAAATGGTGCGCCTCAACCTCGGCGTGGTGCTTCGCACCAAGCTCGGCATCGAACCGGAAGTGGCTGACGGATCGCTCGTTTTCGTGCCGTTGCGCGATTCGCGCATGAACCCGCACCGGCTGATGCTGCTCGCCCGACTGGAACGCGAAATGTCGGATGCGGCCTCCGCATTCGCGGCGCTGCTGGCCCGCATGGTCAAGGCGCTGCATGATTAGTTGTTGCATTTTGCGCATCGATAAAGAGAGAAATTTGTCTCTATCTCGAACAACTGAGCTTTGCGAGACTTCCCGGCCGAAGGGGATGTCATGAAGCAGAGTGCGGTCGACGCGGTCATTCGAGGGCTGAAACGGGCAGGGGTGAGCATCGTCTGCTATCTGCCCGATTCGCTGTTCAAGGAACTCTACCCGGCCCTTGATGCCGATCCGGATATCCGCACGATCCACGTCACCAACGAGGGCGAGGGCGCAGCGATCTGCGGTGGGGTCTTCCTGTCGGGCAAGCGCGCGGCGCTGGTCATGGAAAACTCCGGCTTGCGCGCCTCGGTCGAGCCGCTGGCCCGCATGGGCCTCGGAGCCGGTATCCCGGTCGTGATGCTGATGAGCTACCGCGGCGAGCTTGGCGAGAACAACTGGTGGGCAATCCCGCATGGCATCACCATGGAGCCGGTGCTGAACGCGCTGCGCGTGCCGTACCGGATCGTCACCGAGGAGGCGAGGATCGAGCGCGCCATCGTCGACGCCTATTCCTGGTCCTATGCGTCCTACTACCATTCGGCCGTGGCGCTTGGCGGCGAGGTGGTGCGATGAAACGCTTTGACTGCATGAAGGCGCTTGCCGCGCGGCTGAAGGATGAGCTGGTGATCCTTTCGCTCGGCGGCAGCGTCGATGAGTGGTACAACGCCGCGCCGCATATGCGCGAGGCGAGCCTGTTCCAGCAGCAACTCGGCTGCGTCACGCCGCAGGCCTTCGGGCTCGCCGCCGGGTTGCCGCACCGCCGCGTCGTTTCGCTCGATACGGATGGCGGCCTGCTCTTCAATCTGGGCATCCTGGCCACGCTCGGAAACGAACAACCGAAGAACCTCTTCATCGTGGTCTGGGACAATGAGTGCTACCAGTCGATCGGCGGCCCGCCGACGCATACGGCGCTGGGCCGCGTCGACCTTGCCGCGATCGCGCGCGGCGCCGGCGTCGAGAACGCCCATACAGTGCGCACGGTGGACGAGTTCGACGCGCATTGCGCATGGGGGCTCGCGATGGAGGCACCCTATATAGTGGTCGCCAAGGTCTCGGGAACGGTCCAGCCGGACATCAAGCGCAAACACAGCGACGGCCGCGAGGACAAGTATATCTTCGTCCGCCACGTCGAGGCGAGCGAAGGCATCGTCATCATGGGCCCGAGCGAGCACAACTGACGAGATCATGGGCATCCTCGGACCTGTCGTCCCCCGACGCGCGCTGAAACCCAGCTACGACTACGTGGTGGTTGGCTCGGGTTCCGGTGGCTGTGCGGTGACGCGGCGGCTGGTCGATGCCGGCGCCGACGTGCTCCTGATCGAAGCCGGCCCGACGGGTCTTGGGATCGAAGAGATCGAGGACCCCGGCAAATGGGTGCCGCTTGGCCGCGGCACCTATGACTGGGGCTATGACTATGCTCCGACACCGCGCGTGAACGGCCGTACCATCGGCATCCCGCGTGGTCGCCTGCTGGGCGGCTCAAGCGCTATCAACGCGATGATGTGGTATCGCGGCCATCCGCATGATTACGATGCCTGGGAGGCTGGCGGCGCCAAGGGCTGGAGCTTCGCCGACGTGCTGCCCTATTTCCGGCGTTGCGAGGACTGGCGCGACGGTGCAAGCGAGTTTCGCGGAGCGGGCGGTCCGCTCCGTATCGAGCGGCCGGCGGCACTGTGCCCGGTCGCGCAGGCGCTGATCGATGGCGCGGCCGAGATCGGCATCCCCGTAATCGACGATCCCAACGGCTCCAGCAACGAGGGGACGGCGGCCGCGAATTTCAACATCTTCGACGGCAAGCGCTGGAGTTCGGCGACGGGCTATCTCGTGCCGATCCTGGATCACCCGATGCTGACGGTGCTGACCAGATCCGCGGCCATCGGCCTGACGGTCGAAGGCAGCCGATGCGTCGCGGTCAAGCACCTCGTCGGCGGCGAAATCGGCGAAACACGCGCGCAAGAGAGCATCGTGCTCGCGGCCGGGGCCATCGACACGCCACGCCTGCTGATGCTGTCGGGCATCGGCGATCCGGTCGAACTGAAGCGCCTTGGCATTGCGGTCGTTTGCGCCCTGCCGGGTGTCGGCCGGAACCTTCAGGACCATCCGCTGGCGCAGGCGTGCGTCTTCCGCGCGAAACGGCCGATCGGACCCGTGGTGGGCAATGGCGGTGGCTCGATGGTCAACTGGAAGTCGCGTCCGGACCTGCCGCAGCCCGACCTGCACGCCTTTCCGGTCCAGGGCAACAGCGCCGAACCTGCGATCCGCGCGCGCTACGATGTATCCGGCGATGTCTTTTCCTTCGGTGCGGGTCTGATGCGCTCGAAGAGCGTCGGGCAGCTGAAGCTGCTCGACGGCAAGCCCGGCGGGCCGCTCGAAATCCAGCCGAACTTTCTGGCGGAACCGGAAGACCTCGACGCCATGGTCACCGCAGTCGAGATGGTGATGGAGATGGCGGCTGCAAAAGCGAACGCCGGTCTCTTCGCCAGCTTTGCCGCACCCGACCGCCGACTGACCCGCACCGAGACCATCGACTTCATCCGCGATGCGTGCTCGACTTTCTTCCACGTCTGCGGAACCGCCAAGATGGGCGAGGACGCGATGGCCGTCGTAGACAGCCGTCTCGCCGTGCACGGGCTGGACGGCCTGCATGTCGCCGATGCCTCGGTGATCCCGACGATCCCGACCTGCAACACCCACGCGCCCGCCACGATGATCGGCGAGCGCGCCGCCGATTTCCTGCTCGCGGCGGCAGCTTGAGGATGTCATGACCGACGGAACGCACACGGAGTACCCGCGATGACGCGAAGCCTCATCCTTGCTGCCGACACGCTGCTCACCATGGATGAAGATAACCACGTGTTGCCTGCCGGCGCCGTGCTGGTCGAAGATGGTCGTATCGCCGCGGTCAGCGCACTCGCAGCATTGCGCGCTGCGTATCCGGCCGTGGCCGTGAAGAAGCTCGACAATGCGGTGCTTTTGCCCGGGCTGGTCAATGCGCATGCGCATTCCGGTTTTCTGCGCGGCACGGCGGAGCACCTGCCGGTCTGGGAATGGCTGACGCTCCATATCAATCCGATGCATCGCGTGCTGCAGCCGCACGAGGCCGAGGCGGCATCGTGGCTCTGCTACGCGGAATCCGTGCTCGGCGGCACGACCACCGTCGTCGACATGTGGCGGTTCATGAAAGGCAGCGCCCGGGCGGCCGAGGCGATCGGCAACCGCTTGGTCGCCGTGCCTTACGTCGGCGAGCATCCCGACTACAACTACTTCGACACGCTCGACATGAACGAGGCGATGATCGAGGGCTGGCATCGCAAGGCGGGCGGCCGCATCAATGTGTGGGTCGGGCTGGAGCATCTGTTTTATGCCGACGAAGCCGGCCAGCGTCGGGCGATAGAACTCGCAAGGAAACACGACACCGGCTTCCACACCCATTGCAGCGAGGCCGAGATCGAGATCGCGGAATTTAAGCGGCGCTACGGCAAACGCCCGATGTTCGCGCTGGACGACCTTGGCTTCTTCGAAACGCCGCGCGCCATGATCGCCCACGCCGTCTGGCTCGATCGAGAAGAGATCGAGCTTATTTCCAAGCGCCGCGTTTCGGTGGCCCACAATCCTGTTTCCAACATGAAGCTGGCAAGCGGCATCGCGCTGGTGGCCGAGATGCTGAAGGCCGGCGTGCCTGTCGGGATCGGCACCGACGGCGAGAAGGAGAACAACAATTTCGACATGTTCGAAGAGATGAAGGTGACTTCGCTGCTGGGCAAGCTGAAGGACCTCGACGCCGCCGCCATGGATAGCTGGCAGGTGCTGCGGATGGCCACCATCCTCGGCGCCAGGGCGATCGGGCTCGACCACGAGATCGGCTCGATCGAAGTCGGCAAGCGCGCCGACATCATCGCGGTCCGCACCGATACGCCGCGCATGACGCCGGTCTTCCGCGACGGACCTTATTTCAACTTCCATCACAATCTTGTCCACGCCGTGCGCGGCAGCGACGTGTCGTTGACTATGGTCGATGGCGAAATCCTGGCCGAGGACGGCGCGTTGCGCACCGGCGACCTGCGCGAGATCATCGCCGAAATCCATCGCGTCGCGCCTGGCCTGTTCGCCCGGCGCGCCGCTTTCCTTGCCGAGAATTCCGGCGGCAGCCTGCAATGGACCCAATAGGGCGGGCCTCGGTGATGAAGACGACGGACAGGGCGGCACTGGACGATTGGTACGCGGTGGAGACGGTCGCCGATCTAGATGGCGCGCCGAGCCGCACGCGGCTGCTCGGCCAGGACATCGAACTGGTCCGTGACATCACGGGTGCAATCACGGTTCGGGAGATCCTGGACGACGGCAACCGCGGCCCCGCGCTGCCCGTCCGGCAGCGCTACGGCTGCGTCTGGACGACGCTGGGCCAGCCCGGAAAGGAAATCTTCGAGATCGCCGAGGCATCGGAACCCGACCGCCGCTACGTGCCCTGCGGCTGGGTGACGATGCGGGCTTCGGGTTTGCGTGTCGTAGAGAATTTCCTCGACATGGCGCATTTCCCCTTCGTGCATACCGACATTCTCGGTTCGGAGCCGCACACGGAAGTGCCTGCCTATCTGAGCGAGATACGTCGCGAGGTGGACGAGGTCTGGGCGACCAACTGCACGTTCTTCCAGCCGCGCATTGCCGCAACGGAAAGCTCCGGCGCGTTTGTGCATCTGACCTATCGTGTGCCGAGCCCATTCGTTGTGATGCTATACCGTGTATGCCCCGGAGCGCCCGGTCGGCTCGATGCGATCGCGCTGTTCATCCAGCCCATCGAGGAAGATCTCTGCCGCGCCCAGCCGGTCATGTACCTTGTCGATTCCGCTTCGACGCAGACGGCGTTGCTCAACTTCGAACAGGTCATCTTCCTGCAAGACCGGATCATCGTGGAGAACCAGCGGCCGCTGCGCCTTCCGCTCGAGCCGCGGATGGAAATCCCGACACGCGCCGACGGTTCCTCCATCGCCTACCGCCGCTGGTTGAAGGAAAAAGGCATTCGTTTCGGCACGACCGCGGTAGCCACATGACCGGACCGGATCTCCAGGTACTTCGCCCGGCCTCCGTTGCCGAGGCGCTGTCGTTGGCAGGCGAGGGCGCATCGCAACTGGTCGCCGGAGGCACGGCGCTGCAGCTCGGCTGGGCGAAAGGCCTGCCAAAGCCGGGGTGCCTCATCGACATCGGCCGTATCGCCGGCCTGAAGGGCATCCAACCGGCCGCCGATGGGTTTCGCATCGGCGCACTGACGACCCTGGGTGCCTTGGAGCGTGACCGGGCAATAGGCGAGAATTTGCCTCTGCTCGCAGCCGCCGTCCGCGCCACGGCGGGACCTGCCGTCCGCAATCTCGGAACGCTGGGCGGCAACGTCGCCGGGCGCATGGGTTGCCTTCTGCCGGCCCTGCTCGCGACCGACGCGAAGCTGGAGATCGTCTCACCGGCCGGGCACGCCGTCGTGTCGCTCGCGCAATGGCTGGCCGCCGCGCCGTCCGCGGGCCTCATCAAGGCGGTGATTGTTCGACCGCAACCAACTGCCGCTCGCTGGACCCATCGCAAAGTCGGCCTGCGCGCCGCATTCACCCCAAGCGTGGCCGGTGTCGCCGGGCTGGTCGAGACAGCGCATGATCGCATCATCGTCGCGCGGCTCGCGGCCAGCGGCGGCGGGCAAGCGGCCCGTCTCGACCGCGCTGAAGCGCTGCTTGTCGGCCGGCACCTGCGGGAGATCGATTGGGCCGAGCTGCACGCCGCAATTCTGGAAGAGACGCCGGCGATCGATGATGCATGGCGGTCCGACCGCTATCGGCGCAGTGTCGTGGCGAATGCGCTGGTCTTCGGGCTCGGCGGAAAGTTGTCCCAAGGAGCACATTCGCCGCGCCGGCGGACCGTACCGTCCGGAAACCCACCTGCCGAAATTCTCGTGTCCCGATCGGAGATCGGTGCAAGCTGGCACCAGCGGCCGGACGGTGCGCCGAAAATCGCAGGCAGGCTCGAATACCTGACCGACCATCGCGAGCCCGGCATGCTGGTCGGGCGCATTCGGCGTGCCGGCGTCCCCCATGCAAAGATCGTTTCCATCGATACGAGCGCGGCCGAGGCGCTGCCCGGCGTCGCGGCGGTTGTAACGCACCGCGACATCGCCGGCAGCAATGCCTTCGGCATTGTCGTGCAGGATCAGCCTGCACTGTGCTTCGACAAGGTGCGCTATATCGGCGACGCTGTTGCTGCCGTCGCCGCTGTTGACACGAAGACGGCCGAACGCGCGCTTGCTCTCATCAGGGTCGAATACGAGCCGCTGCCAATTGTGAGCGATCCCCAACAGGCACTCGCCGCTGGAGCGGAGCCGGTCCATGTCTCAGGCAATCTGCAGTGCAGCTTCGAGTTCACGCGTGGCGATGCCGCCACGGCTTTTGCCAAGGCGGCTCATATCGTCGAGGCTGTCTACGAAACGCCGAGCCAGATGCACGGCTTTATGGAGACGGAGGGCGGCTACGCTTTCGTCGGTACGGATGGTACCCTGAACGTCTTTGCCGGTGGGCAGCATGGCCGCCGCGACAGCATGCAGCTCTCGCGCATCCTCGGCATGCCGCAAGAGCAGATACGGGTGGTCACCAGCCCGACTGGCGGCGCTTTCGGCGGCAAGGACGAGCTGACCGTGCAGCCGGCCCTGGCCCTGCTGGCGCTGAAGACCGGACGCGCCGTGCGGCTGCATCTCGACCGGGCGGAATCTGTCATCGCGGGTACCAAGCGCAATGCGTTGTGTATCCATATGCGCACCGCCTGCGACGCCGAGGGTCGTCTGCTCGCCCAGCAGGTGGATGTGATCGCGGATGCCGGCGCCTATGCGTCGCTCGGCCCGGGCGTGCTTGAGACGGCGCTCGAACACGCCTGCGGGCCATATGTCGTTCCCAACGTCCTCAGCTCGGGCAGGCTCGCCTACACCAATAACGGCGTCTGCGGCGCGTTTCGTGGCTTCGGTGCCAACCAGATGGCCTTCGCGGTAGAGTGCCAGCTGGACCGTCTGGCCGAAGCCGCCGGCATCGACATTATCGAGATACGGCGCCGCAATTTGCGCGAGCCTAGCACGCGAGGCCATCTCGGCCAGCAGGTCGCGCCGTCCGAACGTCTGGCCGAGATGCTGCAAGCCGCCGCTGCTGACCCGATCTGGGCCAAGCCGCGCGGCCCGTCGTTCGACGGCTATGAGACGATCGGCGTCGGCATGGCGATGAACTATCAAGGCAACGGACTCGGCACGCTGCCGCCGGACCCGGCCGGAGGCGCGTTGCGCCTGGCTCCGGATGGCGTGATCGAAGCACTCTACGGCCTGGACGAGATGGGACAGGGCCTGCTCACCTCGGTAAAAGCCGCGGTCGCCGGAGCGCTCGGCTGCGGCCGTGACGATGTCCGGCCGGTCACCGGCGATACGGCGGCGACGCCCGAATCCGGTTCCTCTACCGCCTCGCGCGGCACTCACGTAGTCTGGCGCGTCGCGGCAGTCGCCGCACCATCTTTTACGCGCGACCTGCTGGCCGCAGCGGGCCAGGTGCTTTGCCGCGAAGCCGGGAAGCTGGCGCTGGCGCCCGGCGGCATCGTCGAGCGACATTCCAACAGTGGCTCACTGCTCATGAGTTTCGCCGAGCTTGCCGAGGCGTTGCCTCCGGACCGGCTGCCAGTTGCTGCCGTCAGCTTCGAGTTTCCGAAATCGGACTATCTGGAAGGCAATGCACGCCTGATCTTCGCCTTCGGCGCGACACTGGCGCGCGTTGCCGTGAGCCGCATCACCGGGCAGGTACGCGTGCTCGAGCTCCATCAGCACACCGCGGCCGGACCGATGCTCGATGCTGCCGCCTATCTTGGCCAGATCGAAGGCGGCGGCGTCCAGGGGCTGGGCTTCACCCTCACTGAGGACGCGGCGATGCGGGATGGCCGGTATCTTGCCGGCAACCTCGATTTCTACATGCTGCCAGGCATTGCCGACACGCCGGAAAGCCTCGCGACCTTCGCGTTGGAGGATCTGGACGAGGACGACCCGTTCGGTCCGCGCGGAGTTGGTGAGCTTGGCATTGGCGCCGTGACGCCAGCCATCGTCAACGCGATTGCGGACGCCACAGGGGCTTGGCCCGAGCGCATCCCGGTCGATCCTGAATGGGTACTCGACGCCCTGCAGAGGAGTGCAGCGTGAGCGCCGAGATCGAGATTACCTTTAACCTCAACGGCTGCCGCCGGGCGCTGGCCGTGCCTGCCGAGTTACGCCTGATCGACCTGCTGCGCGACCATTTCGGCATGACTGCCGCCAAGGTGGCTTGCGGCATCGGCCGCTGCGGCGCTTGCTTCGTGCTGATGGACGGTCGCGCGATCAATAGTTGTCTGCTCATGTCGTGGCAGCTCGACGGGGCCACCATCATCACCCCGGAAGGTTTCGACGACGTTCCCGAAGCCATTGTCCTGCGCGAGGCTCTGGCGGCCGAAAACGCCTTCCAGTGCGGCTACTGCGCACCCGGCATCACTGTTGCGCTGACCGCCCTGCTGCTGGAGAATCCGGCTCCCGACGAGTCTCAGATCCGCGCTGCACTCGAAGGCAATATCTGCCGCTGTACCGGCTATCATTCCATCATCCGCGGTGCTCTCGCCGCGGTCGAGGCGCTCGCTTGCGGGATACGGACATGACGGTCATCATTCGAAACTGTAAAGCCAGGCATGCAGGCGTCAAGGCGTTCCTGGCCAAACCCAGAATGCGGCACCTGATCGGCGGCGGCTGGCGCGACGCCAGCGATGGCGCAACCTTGCCCGCGACCGATCCTGCGAATGGCGACACGCTCGCGCTGCTGGCGCGAGGCACAGCCGATGACGCCGGGCGCGCCGTTGCTGCGGCGCGTGCTGCTTTCGAAGGCGAGAGCTGGCGCGACATGACACCGTCGGCACGCGGCAACCTGCTATGGCGCATCGCTGACCTGATTGAGCGCCATGCCGATGAGCTTGCAGAACTCGAGACGCTTGACCAGGGAAAGTCGCTGAAGACCTCGCGCTTCGCCGAGATTCCCGCCTCGGCCGAGCAGTTCCGCTATTTTGCCGGTTTTGCCACGAAAATCCTCGGCACGACCATCCCCACCTCCATCAGCTACCAACCGGCGGGCAGCAAGATTTTCGCCTATACGGTGCGCGAGCCGATCGGTGTCGTGGCAGCCATAACGCCATGGAATTCGCCGCTGCTCATGGCCTCGATGAAGCTCGCCCCGGCGCTTGCCGCCGGCTGTACGATCGTGCTCAAGCCGGCTGAGGAAACGTCGCTCACCGCGCTCAGGCTCGGCGAACTGATGATCGAAGCCGGCTTGCCGGACGGCGTCGTCAATATCGTGACCGGTCTCGGTGAAACTGTGGGCGCAGCATTGGCTGCAGATTCCGATGTCGATAAGGTCGCCTTCACCGGCTCGACGGAAGTCGGAAAGATGATCGTCTCCGCAGCGTGCGGCAATCTGAAGAAGCTGACGCTCGAGCTGGGCGGCAAGTCGCCGGCCATCATCATGCCCGATGCGGACATGGGGCTCGCAATCCCCGGAGTGGCCCGGGGGATCTTCGCCAATGCCGGCCAGGTGTGCGTCGCCGGCTCGCGTGTCTATGCGCATCGCTCGATCTACGACCGTCTGGTGGAGGGTCTGGCGGAAGAGGCGCGAAAGCTGCGTCTCGGACACGGGCTTGACCCGGATACCGACCTTGGTCCGCTGGTTAACGGAACCCAGGCTGCGCGCGTCGCCTTCTATGTCGGCGATGGTGCTTCCAGCGGCGCCGAGATCATCGCCGGCGGCCGGCGCTTCGAGAACTTCTTCGAGCCGACCGTGGTTACCGGCGTACGCCCGGACATGCGCATGATGCGCGAGGAAATCTTCGGCCCGGTCGTTGCCGTGACACCGTTCGACGATGTCGCGGAGGCGGTAAGCCATGCGAACGACTCGCCCTACGGCCTCGCCGCAAGCGTCTGGACCCGCGACCTTTCCACTGCGCATCGCCTTGCCGCACGTGTCCGGTCGGGCACCGTCTGGATCAATTGCCATTCCTACTTCTCGCCGGAATTGCCGAAGGGCGGCCACAAGCAATCCGGTTGGGGCTATGAGAACGGCGCACCGGGCCTGGAGAACTATCTCGAGACGAAAACGGTCTGCGCGGTGATTTAGCCACGCCTTTCCCGCGATATTCGTGGATCGGCGGCTGACAGCCCTTCCATCGGCGGACAAGGATTGATCGAAAATTGCTCGGATCCTCCTGAGGACCAGTTCCTTGACGGCGCTGGTCCACATCGATGTTGCGCTTGACTTGTCCATATTATCGGTAATAAGTCATACATATTGCCTCGAAAAAAGACGGCAGGTCTGGGAGGACCAATGAAAATCACGGCCATCAAGGCGCGCGTCTGCAATGCGGAAATGCGCAACTGGGTCTTCGTTCGCGTCGAAACCGACGAGCCCGGCCTGTTTGGCTGGGGTGAGGCAACGCTGGAATGGAAGACCCGAGCCGTCGTTGGGGCGCTTCAGGATCTTGAAGCCCTGCTCATCGGGCAAGATCCGCGCAATGTGGAGCAGTGCTACCAGATACTTACGCGGCACGGCTTTTGGCGTCTCGGCGTTGAGGGAATGTCCGCTGTCAGCGGCATCGAGATCGCGCTCTGGGACATCCTGGGCAAGTCATTGAGCGTCCCCGTCTGGCGCCTTTTGGGCGGCCAGGTTCGCAACTATCTGCGTACCTACACGCATCTCGGCCTCGGGGACATGAAGGCGGTCTATGAGACCGGATCCGCGGATGCGATCGTGGAACGCGGACGCACCGTGACGCAAGCAGGCTACGATGCGGTCAAGGTCGTCTGCATTCCCTACACCCACTACGTATCGCCCGCCAAGGCAGTCGACTCCGTTGCCAATATGGTTGGCTCACTTCGCGAGGCGGTAGGCCCGGATATCGACATCATGGTCGATTTCCACGGACGCCCTGCATCTGTTAACGCGGCGATGGATTACCTCAAAGCAATCGAGCCGGCCCGCATCATGTTCGCGGAAGAGCCCGTTCCACCCGAAGATGTTGCCGGACTGGCGCATATTACGGCGCGATCGGCCGTGCCGATCGCGTCCGGCGAGCGGCTGATCGGGCGCCGCGAATTCACGCACTCGATCGCAGCCCGCGCCTTCAACATTGCCCAGCCTGATATTTGCCACACTGGCGGTCTGCTCGAGACAAAGAAGATCGCGGCCATGGCGGAAACCGCAGGCATCGGCCTTGCGCCGCACAACCCGCTCGGTCCGATCGCCGGTGTGGCTGCTCTTCATTTCGGCATATCGACGCCAAACGTTGTCATTCAGGAGGAGATGTCCGGTGCCGTCGCCTGGTACGACGACGTGGTCACCTGGCCAATTCAGCGTAGACCAGGCCGCTGGGATCTGCCCGAACTGCCGGGCCTTGGCGTCACCGTCAATGAGGACGTGATCGCGCGCCACCCCTTCAAGCAGGAAGTGCTGCATGCCCGCAACGCCGTCATGCCGGACGGCACCGTGGTGGACTGGTGAATGCAATGGCAGGACGGCTGCAAGGAAAGATCGCAATCATCACGGGCGCCGGCCAAGGCATCGGTGCCGCCATTGCACGCGCCTTTGCGATGCAGGAGGCAAAGACCGTCATTGCCGAACTGAATGCGGTAAGCGGAAAAGCGATCGCCGACGAATTGCGTGCCCAGGGCGCGGACGCCCTGTTCATCGAGACGGACGTCACCGGCGCATCCGCGGTCGCGGACATGGTCTCCCGGACGATCACGACCTATGGTGGCGTCGACATTCTGGTCAACAATGCCGGTGCCAACGTCTTCTACGAACCGCTGGCGATGCCGGACGAGGAATGGGACCGCTGTCTCAAGCTCGACCTCCAGGCCGCATGGTTCTGCGCCAAGGCGGTCTTGCCGACGATGCTGGCGAAGGGCTCGGGGTCTATCGTCAACATAGCGAGCTGTCACGCGTTCCAGATCATTCCCCATACATTCCCGTATCCGGTCGCCAAGCATGCACTTTTGGGCCTGACCCGTTCGCTGGCCATCGAATATGCCGCGCGCGGTATCCGGGTGAACGCGATCGCCCCCGGCTATATCGAGACGCCGATCGCGGAAGCCTACTGGAACACATTCCCGAACCCCGCCGAGGAAAAGCGGCGAGCCCACGACCTCCATCCGCCCAAGCGAATTGGCCGGCCGGACGAGGTTGCAATGACGGCGGTTTTCCTCGCTTCGGACGAAGCGCCGTTCATAAATGCCGAGACGATCACCATCGATGGTGGCCGCTCGGTTCTCTACCACGACTAGCAACCACCATTGAGCTCAGGGAGGATCTTCATGAAAACCACAACAAAGGCTTTGGCGACATTTGCGGTACTGGCTGCCGGATTGATGAGTGGCGCAGCAAGCGCGGACGATATCAAGATCGGCTACATCAACAAGATGGGAGACCATCCATGGTTCGTCGCCGAAGTCGGCGGCGCCAAGAAAGCGGCGGAGGCGGCGGGGGCCGCTTTGGTGTCGCAGGACGTCCAGTTCGACGCCAATTTGACGATCACCACCTTCGACACGATGGTCGGCGACGGTGTGAAGGGAATCGCCATCGTCGTCCCCGACAAGGCGCTGGGACCGGTCATCGCGGAGAAAGCAAAGGCCGCAAAAATTCCCTTGGTGGCGGTGGACGACGATATCTACTACCAGGATGGCACCCAGGTCCCCTATGTCGGCATGAATGCCTACAACATCGGTGCGCGGGTGGGCGAAGAGCTTGCCAAGCTCTACAAGGCTGATGGCTGGGCGGGCAAAGAGGTGCGCATCGCCTCGATCGAGGACCGCAAGGCTGATACCTGCATGCAGCGCAACAAGGGCGCGGAAGTGGCGTTCTTGAAGGCGGTGCCCGATTTCAAGCCGGGCAACATTGTTCGCGTCCCCTACGATAACACGATGGTCAACGCCATCGACGTGATGACCACCACACTGACGGCCAATCCTAGCGTCACGAACTGGATATTCTATTCATGCAACGATGATGGTGTGCTGGGTGGTGCGCGAGCATTGGAGAATGCCGGCTATTCCGCAGACCAGGGCATGGGCATTGGCATCGACGGGAGCCGCGCCTGCGACGCCTTCGGATCCGGAAAGCCTTCGGCATTCCGTGGTACGATGTGGCTCAATTCGGCAAATCACGGCGCACTGGCGGTGAAGATCTTGTTGGCCTCCATCAATGATGGAACCAAGCTACCCGTGCAATCCTTCACCGATCCGGAATACATCACTGCCGACAATTTTGCATCGGACTACAAAGCCAAGCTCTGCCACTGAACCAGATATGCGTCATGCGCCGCAGGCGCATGACGCTTTTTGGGCCGGCAGTTCGTCGGCAGGCACACGGGATCGATCCTCGGGAGTGAGCTTTGATGCAATCGGATTTCTTCTCGCTCGATAGGATATCGAAGCGCTTCGGCGTCGTGCAGGCGCTCGACAATGTCTCGATTGCCTTTCGGCCAGGAGAGGTGTTTGCCCTGGTTGGCGAGAATGGCGCCGGCAAGTCGACAATGATGCGAATTCTCGAGGGCGTGTTCGCACCGGACACCGGCATCGTGCTGCATGGCTCCACGCCGATCGTTTTCAGCGAACCGCGCGACAGCCACAGAGCCGGAATACGCGTCATCCATCAGGAGCCGGAGATCGTTCCGAACCTGACCGTGGCCGAGAACATTTTCGTCGGCGAACTGCCGCGGCTGGCAGGCGTCCTGCTCGACTGGCACAGGCTCGAGGACCAGACCGATAAGGTGCTTGCGACCTTCGGCATGCAGCAGGATATGCGGCCGCGTCAACTCTGCAGCACACTCGGTCCGGCACAGCGCCAGATGATCGAAATCATGCGCGCCATACGTGCCGGCGGCCGGCTGATCGCATTCGATGAGCCGACCTCGTCGCTTACCGACGACGAAGCGCGCCGTCTGTTTTCAGTAATTCGCCGGCTGCGCGAAGAGGGCACTTCGATCGTCTACATCTCTCACAGGCTGAACGAGGTCATCGACCTTGCGGATCGCATTGTCGTTTTGCGGGACGGCCGGCTGGTCGATGATTCCCCCGCGGCCGGTGCCAGCGAGCAGACCATAGCCAAGCTCATGGTCGGCCGCGACATTGCCGATCTGTTTACACGCGAGACGTGGCAATCGGGAAAACCGTTGCTTGAGGTGACGGGCCTGACCACCGACCAGGTCACCGATGTGAGCCTCAAGGTCCGCCGTGGCGAGGTGCTCGGCATTGCCGGCCTTATGGGTGCGGGTCGATCCGAACTGGCAAAGGCGATTGTCGGCTATGATAGGCGCGTCGACGGAAGCATAACGATGAACGGCGTGTCCGTTGGCCCTAACAGTCCGCATGCAGCGATCGTGGCGGGCATCGGCTTTGCCCCGGAAGACCGCAAGCACGAAGCCCTGCTGTTGTTCCGAAGCATTCTTGACAATGCCTCGCTGTGCGTGCCCGACAAGACGTCGACCTTCGGTTTCTTCAACCGGCGCAAGGCTCTGGAGATCGTCTCACCGCTTGCAGCAAAGATGTCGATCAAAGCACCCAACCTCGACGAAGAGGTTTCCAAACTGTCGGGTGGCAATCAACAGAAGGTCGTTCTCGCGCGCTGGCTTGCGCGGCAGCCGATGCTTCTCATCCTCGACGAGCCAACCCGCGGCATCGACATCGGCGCCAAGGCGGAAATCTATCGCCTGATCGACGAACTCGCCGCCAGCGGCATCGGCATCATCCTGATTTCCTCAGAAATGCCGGAACTGATCGGGCTCGCGGACAGGGTGCTTGTCATGGCTGGAGGTCGGATCACGGCCGAACTTTCCCGCCCTGACATCGACGAGACCACGATCCTGAAACACGCCATGCCGCAATCTGTAGCATCGCTCGGAGGACAAATTCAGTGAACAGCCTTGAGCTCAGCACAGCAACAACACAAACCGGCAAAAGGCGCGCTTCCTTGCGCATCGCAGAGCGCATCGGCATTCACAACATAAGCCTTCTTGTTGCTCTCGCCATTCTCGTGCTCATTTTCGGCACCCTGAGAGGCGACGTGTTCTTCTCGGGCCGAAACCTGCTGAACATCGGTCTAGGCATTACCATCCTGGGCGTTCTGGCGATGAGCCAGACCGTGGTCATCGTCGCCGGAGGGCTCGATATTGCCGTCGGCGCAATTGTCGGTCTGACCACAGTATCGACGGCAATGGCCATCCAGGCCACCGGATCACCCGCCGCGGGCATTCTTGCCGGCCTGGTCCTGGGCGGTCTTGCCGGCCTCGTGAACGGCATCATCATCACCTATGGGCGGGTCAACGCTGTCATCGCAACTCTCGGTACGATGGCGATCTTCCGCGGCATCGCGTTCATCATATCCGATGGGCAATCGATCGCGATTTTCAGCGACACTTTCCGCTTCATCGGGATCGGACGAATCCTCGGCCTGCCTCTGCTGATCTGGATTCTTTTGCTGACCGCGATCGTCTTCCATCTCTTCCTTGCCCGCTCGATCGTTGGCCGCAACATCTATGCCCTGGGCGGCAATCCCGTTGTCGCACGCTTCTCCGGCATCAATATCAATCGCTACCGCGTCGGCATCTACATCATGAGTGGAGTGGCAGCCGGATTGGCCGGGATTCTGTTGGCTGCCCGTACCGGCTCGGGGCAGCCCGTATCCGGATCCCAAGGTCTGGAACTCGAGGCCATCACAGCGGCCGTGCTGGGTGGCTGCGCCTTGCAGGGCGGGAAGGGTACGATCATCGGCGCGCTGCTGGGCGTCGCCATCATTGGCGTCCTCAACAACGGAATGATACTGACGTCCGTGCCAACCTTCTATCAGTTGCTTGCCAAGGGCTCGCTGCTGATACTTGCTGTGGTAATTGCCGAGTACCACTTGAACAGGACATGACGATGGACGCGGCGATCGCTTCGACTGGCCAAGGCACGCAGGACATTCCTGCCGCAGAGGGCGCCACGTCATCGCTCAAGGATCGCATCGCACGCGATCTCGGACAGCGAATCCTCGCCGGCTCCTACGCGCAGCACTCCGTCCTGCCGACGGAAGCCGAACTTTGCGTCATCTACGGGGCGAGCCGCACCGCGCTTCGCGATGCTCTTCTGACGCTTTCGGCGAAAGGATTGATCGAGGCACGCAAGCGGGCCGGGACGCGTGTGCGCGTGTCGAGCGAATGGAACAGGCTGGATGCACAGGTTTTGGAATGGATGCGCGATATCGAGCCCGATCTCGATTTCGTTCGGGGATTGATCGAGGCGCGGCTGGTCATTGAACCCGCTGCCGCCCAACTTGCGGCCAAGATGGCGACGTCAGGCGATCTCGCAGTCATCGAAGCGGCGTATGAAGCCATGCGCATTGCTCCGCAGGACGATCTTGCTGCGTGTCTCGATGCCGACGTCAGGTTTCATACGGCCATCCTTCGTGCCAGCCGCAACCCGGTATTCGCCAATCTCGGCAATATGCTTGCGGCCGCCCTCAGCTTCTCCTTCCGATTGACCACATCGGCCACCGCTAATTACCAGCAGACACTGAGCGCGCATGGCGACGTGCTGGAGGCAATTAGGATGCGCAGGGCCGACGACGCTCACGATCAGATGAAGGCGCTCATCGGGATCGCGTCGAACGACCTTCTTGCAGTGGCTCGCAAAGGCCGCCATCAACAGCCGATCGCAGCTGCCAAGGTCGACACCGTCTGAAGCTGATGGTCGGGACCATCAAGATCAGAAGCGGAGACCTGTCCGCTGAAATCGTCCCGTCGCTTGGGGCAGGTCTTGCGAGACTGGACTATGGGCGCGTGCCGATCTTCCGGCCTTGGCCAAACGGCGGGAGCAGCAACCCGGTCGATCTTGCCTGCAACCTGCTTTTGCCGTGGTCAAATCGCATCTCAGGCGGCGGATTCACATTCGACTCCAAATTCCACGAACTGCCTGCCAATGTTGCAGGCGAGCCATTTCCCATTCACGGCAATGGATTTTCGCGCGAGTGGGACGTCGACAGCGTAGCGCAAGACAACGCAAAGCTGTCGCTCATCAGCAACGGACCCGGCCCATATCGATATCGCGCCGAGGTGCGCTACGCTCTGACCGGACAGGGGCTCGAGCTGAAACTTCGCATCGTCAATCGGGCCTCGATCAGATTGCCGTTCGGGCTTGGCATCCATCCATGGTTCCCGAGAACGGCACGAACCGCGCTTCATGCGCCGGCCTCGCAGGTTTGTCTCGAACTGCTCAACCATCTCCCCGAACGGTTTGTGGATATCAAAACCCGTCCCGATTGGGATTTCGGCGCCCCAGTCGTGTTGCCGAGTGGATGGATAAACAATCTGTTTGCCGGTTGGGACGGCGTCGCCACGATATCGTGGCCGGAGCACAGTTGCAGCCTGCGGATTGAAGCTTCATCGCCCTTGAATTTTTACCTGGTCTATTCGCCATCGAAGGAGAGCGACTTCTTCTGTTTTGAGCCGCTCAGTCATGCTGTCGATGCTCACAATCGTGGTTCGATCGACAAATGGAATGGACTGTCGGTGCTTGGGCCTGGCGAGAGCCTGGCAGCCCGTTGCAGCTTCGCCGTCAGTTAGGCGGACCTCAGCGGCGCCCTCGAATTGGCGGATGTCGGTGTCGACCAGCAAGTCCGGGAAGAACGAAGCCGGCTTTTCGTCCAAACGGAGCTTGGGAAGAGGGAACTCCAGCGACCGGGAACGCATGAGCCCGTTCGACGTTTGCCGGATGTCGCGGCGCGGTTCGTCCGCTTGACGGCCCTCCAAATGTGCCTGGCAGGATTGGATCAATGACGGATGTTGAACCAAAAGAATTCGTGCTCGCAGGCATCGTCATGAAGCGACTGGTCTCCGGCGAACAGACGGGAGGCTCGTTGAGTCTCTTCGAAAACAGAAGCGACGGGCACACGAAAACGCCAATCCATGTTCATGCGAATGACGACGAGACGGTCTACGTCATCGAAGGGAAGTTGACCGCACTCGTGGACGGTGTGATCCGAACGCTCTCGCCCGGCGAGAGCATGTTTTTGAAGCGTGGCATCCCGCACCAGCTTATGAATCCCGGCAATCAGCTCGTTCGCTATATCCTGATAGACACGCCAAGTGTGTTCGAGCAGTTTCTCGCCGAAGGTGGCCATGAACTCGGCAAGGGAGAAGTGGTCGGGCCGCCAACGCCTGCCGATATCGAGCGGCTCAAAGCAGCCGCGCCGAAGTATGGGATTACGCTTCTGCAAGAATGGCCAGCAAGAGAGTAGATGGCTTCATGATGGCGGCTTGGATCGCCCCTAAAGCCGGTCCTTGCCCGAGGAACCGGTATTAGCCGCCGGCAATCCAATCCGTGAGGCTGCGGGCAAAACTTCGCGGCACGATGAGTTCGCACGCGGTCTCGCCGGTGCGCAGGAAGAGCACGGAGACATGATGGAAGGATGTCAGCACGGCGCGGACCGGAGCGGCGGCCGGCGCGTGCCAGTCGACGGCAATGCAGCCGGACAGAAGCCTTGCGATACCAGGGCCGGCCATTTTCAAACGAACACGACCTTCCCCGAGGGGAACGGAACAGCCGAGATCGGGGTCTACGACAAGGGCTGGCGCTTGCGTGCCTTCGTCGAGAGCCAGCCAAAGGCGGCGAGGTGCAACGCGGATGGTTAAAAGGCCCTTGTGGCGAACCGTCTCTCCGACCGAAGCGGGAAGTTTCTTGCCGAGCGACGCCAAGACGCTCTTTTCGAATTGTCTCAGTGTCGCGTCCCAGCCCTCGATCTGGATAAGCGGACAATCGGCCACGGACAGGCTGAAATCCCGCGAAGAGGTCAAGCTAGCCATGCAGCCGTTCTCCCTGCGGATCGATGAATACCGGCGAGACAACGCGGGCGCGAACCGTTTCGGCCTTCATCGGATAGACCGCCACGACCTCGCTTCCTTCTGCCGCGACATCACCGGCAAGCAGGGCCAGCCCGACATAATGGCCGCGTTCGGGGCTGAAAGTGACGGAGGTGACGCGACCGCGCCCATGGCCATAGGGTTTCTCATCCGGCAGGAACAGGATGGCGCCGCCGCGCAGGCGTTTTCCGTCCTCGATGCATTCCAGTCCGACCAGACGCTGCCGGTTGGGCGCCTGGAGGGCAGGGCGCCATCGCAGGACGTCGCCGACGAAGCTGCTGCGCTTGCCGACCATGCGGCCGAGGCCGAGATCGTCGAGTGTCGTGCGCCCATCGATCTCTGGTCCGGCGACATGGCCCTTTTCGACGCGCAGCGCGCCAAGCGCCTCGACGCCGTAAGGCTTCAGGTCGAACAGTCTGCCGGCTTCGAGCAAGCGACTCCAGAGCTGTTCACCTGCAGTGGCGCCGACATAGACTTCGTAAGCACGCTCGCCGGAATAACTAAGACGCAGGATGCGGAGCCAACGGCCCTCCCACTCGCTTTCGAGTAGCCCCATATGCGGAAGCGCCGCGTCGGAGACGTCGAGACCAGGAAAAGCAGCGCTGAGGATTGCGCGGCTGTTAGGCCCGGCAACCGACATCGCCGCCCATTCATCGCTGACCGAGGTCACGGCCACGCGCAAATCCGGCCAGGCCGTGTCGAGCAGGAATTCGAGACGCGACAGCACATCGGCGGCCTTGGCGGTCGAGGTCGTCATGAAGAACCGGTTTTCCGCCAGCCGCGTCGTGGTGCCGTCGTCGAAGACAATGCCGTCGTCGCGCAGCATGACGCCGTAGCGGGCGCGGCCTACCGCCAGTTTGGCAAAGCCGTTGGCGTAGACGCGATCCAGGAATATCGCCGCATCCGGGCCCTGGACATCGATCTTGCCAAGGGTGGAAATGTCCATAAGGCCCGCCGCCTGACGTACGGTACGCATTTCGGCGACATAGGCCTCGCTCACGTCGCGCCCCGACTGCCGGTAGAAATAGGGCCGCATCCAGAGCCCGACCTCGAGCATCTCGGCGCCGTTCGCCATGTGCCAGTCGTGCATCGGCGTGCGGCGGATCGGCTTGAAATGATGGCCGATGGCGCGCCCGGCAAGCGCCCCGATGGCAACCGGCGTATAGGGCGGGCGGAAGGTCGTGGTGCCGGTCTCAGGAATCGTTGCGTTGCGCAGCGCTGCCATGGCGGCAAGTGCGGGAAAATTGCTGGTCTTGCCCTGATCGGTGCCCATGCCGAGCGTGGTGTAGCGCTTCAGGTGCTCGACCGATTCATAGCCTTCGCGATGGGCGAGTTCGATCTCCTTTGTCGTCACGTCCATCTGGAAATCGACGAAGGCTTTTCCACGATCGACGGAAGGGGCTTCGCGAAGCGAAATCGTGGCGGTCTGGTCCAGATCGAGTTTGGACGGAACGGACACCGGCGCCGACTTGCCACAGGAGGCTGCCGCGTCGATGCCGGCGCGATGACCTTCCTCGATGGCTTCGGCAGTTGCATGGGCCCCCATCATCGCGCCGGCGCCGAACCGGCCGGCCGGAAACGCGCCCAGCACGAAGCCGCCGATGTCGTCGCGATAGACAGGTTTGACACCAAGGTGCGAGGTGAGATGCACGGTTGGCGACCAGCCGCCGGACACGCAGACCAGGTCGCAGGCGGCCGAGGACGGGCCGTCCGGCCCGTTGAGCGTTGTGTCCCTGACGGCATGGCCGCCACGCAGGTCGACGATCCGCGTCCCGGCCCGTATCATTACGCCGAGCCGTGCGGCTTCTGCGGCAAGTGCTGCTGGCGGGACTGCGCGAAGATCCGCAATCGTCACCTTCGCGCCGGCTACGGCATAGTCGAAGGCGGTGCGCCAGGCACCGTCATTGTTGGTGGCGACGACGATTTTTTTGCCCGGCAGGACGGCGAATCGATTGAGATAGGTCCGGGCGGCCGAGGCAAGCATGACACCGGGCCGGTCATTGTTCGAGAACACCATCGGCCGCTCGATGGCGCCGGTGGCGAAAACGATCGAACGGGCGCGCAGCATGGTGACCGTTTGCCGGGCCTCGCCATTCGGCAGCGGATCGGTTGGATCGCGCTGTTCGACCAGTCCAAGGACATTGCCGTCATAGCTGCCGAAAGCGGTCGTCCGCTTCATCAGCGCGACGGTTTCGAAGCCCTCCAACTCGGCCTCGGCCTGCCTCAGCCATGAGGCCGCTGCGCTGTCGGACGGTTCCGCCAGAAGCTGGCCGCCAAGCAGGAAATCCTGCTCGATCAGCGCGACCCGCGCGCCGGCCGCGGCGGCCGCCCGCGCTGCCGACAATCCCGCCGGGCCGCCGCCGACGATGGCGACATCGGCGAAGGCATGACGAACCTCGTAGCGGTCGGGATCAGCGTCGGTGCCGGCCCTACCCAGGCCGGCCGCCTTGCGGATGAAATGTTCGTAGAACATCCAGGCGCGGCGCGTCGGGCCCATGAAGGTCTTGTAGTAGAAGCCGGCGGACAGAAATGGTGCCAACAGCCCGTTGACGCTTTGCACGTCGAAGGCAAGCGATGGCCAGCGGTTCTGACTCTCCACGACCATGCCGTCGGCGAGTTCCAGTGTCGTCGCCGGCAGGTTCGGCTCGCGCCTGCCGGCGCTCCCGAGCGTAACCAGCGCATTCGGCTCTTCGGGCCCGGCGGAAAAAATGCCGCGCGGTCGATGATATTTGAAGCTGCGACCGACCAGGGTGACGCCATTGGCGAGCAGCGCGGAGGCAAGCGTGTCGCCGCGATATCCAGCCAGCTTGCGGCCGTCGAAAGTAAACTCGACCGGCCGCTCGCGGACGATGCGGCCACCCACCGACAGTCGTTTGCGGTTCGAACTCATGCCGGTGATTTCCTGAGAGTTGATTTCGTGGCCCGCAATTTTCTGGCGAAGTCGACGGCTGTGATGGCGTGGTTGCGTGTGTCGCGTTCGACCACCAGCCATTGCCGGCAACCGGTCACGTGTTGCCAGAATTCACGGTGCAGGCCGGCCGGGTTTGTCCTGACATAGACATAACGGTACCAGGCCTCCGGATCGGGATCGTCATGGGCCGGACGCGTGACCGAGGCATCGCCGCCATAGCGGAACTCGTCATGGTCGCGCGGGCCGCAGCAGGGGCATTCGATGAGCAGCATTTTGTTCCGCCTCCTATTGCAGCCAGGCGGAAGGACCGACGCCGGCTTCGTCGAGCGTGTGGCCGGTGCGGAAACGATCGAGCCCGTAGGCCGCGATCAAGGGATGCGGCTTGCCGGTGGCGATCGTGTGGGCGAAGCACCAGCCGGAAGCCGGCGTCGCCTTGAAGCCGCCGTAGCACCAGCCGCCGTTGAGATAGAGGCCGTCGATCGGCGTCGGGCAGATGATCGGGCTGGCATCGGGAGTCATGTCCATGACGCCGCCCCAGTGGCGCAGCAGGCGGACGCGCGAAATGCACGGCATCAGCGCAATCGCCGCCTCCGCCACTTCGCGCACGACGCCGAGATTGCCGCGCTGGGCGTAGGAATTGTAGCCGTCGAGATTGCCGCCGAAGACCAGCCCGCCCTTGTCGGACTGGCTGACGTAGAAATGGTCGGCGCCATAGGCGACGACTTGGTCTACCAACGGCTTCAGCGGTTCGGTGACAAAGGCTTGCAGGACATGGCTTTCGATCGGCAGTTCAAGGCCGGCCTTGGCACCGAGCACGGATGTATGACCGGCAACAGCGAGACCGATCTTGCCGGCGCCGATCCGGCCTTTCGTCGTTTCGACGCCGACGATGCTGTCGCCGTCGCGGACGAAGCCTGTCACTTCGCAGTTCTGGATGATGTCGACGCCATGGCCGTCGGCGGCGCGCGCATAGCCCCAGGCGACGGCGTCGTGGCGCGCCGTGCCCGCCCGGCCCTGGAAGATAGCGCCATGGATCGGAAAGCGGGCGGTGTCGGAAAAATCGAGATAGGGCACCAGCCTGCGCACTTCTTCCCGGTCGAGGATATCGGCATCGATGCCGTTCAGCCGCATGACATTGGCCCGGTGGCTGAAGCTGTCGAGCTGATCGGCGGAATGCGCTGTGACGAGCTGGCCGCGCTGCGAGAACATGACGTTGAAATTCAGCGCCCGCGACATGCCCTCCCAGAGCTTCATCGAGAATTCGTAGAACTGGGTGTTGCCGTCGAGCAGGTAGTTGGAGCGGATGACGGTGGTGTTGCGGCCGACATTGCCGCCGCCGACATAACCCTTTTCGAGCACCGCGACGTTACGGATGCCGTGGTTCTCGGCGAGGTAGAAGGCGGTGGCGAGGCCGTGTCCGCCGCCGCCAATAACGATCACGTCATAGGAAGATTTTGGCTCCGCTGCCCGCCAGGCGCGCTGCCAATTCTTCTGGCCGGACAGCGCGTTGCGTAAAATCGAAAATGCCGAGTAGCGCGCCATGTGTGCAGGCCTATCGAACGATCGGGCCGGCCGGCGTGCGGGTGAGCACTTCGGCACCCGCATCGGTCAAAAGCACCGTGTTGGAGACGAAGTCATTGCCGCGACCCGTTCCCATCAGCCACGACAGGATGTGGAAGCCCATCCCGGTCTCGATCTCGAGGTCGGAATCGTGCCTCAAGCCGGTCACCGAATTGCCGCCGGTCCATGACGGCGGCTGGCCGGCGCCGACAAGGTAACCGCAGTGATGGCGGCGATAGTGGGAAAGACCGGCCTCGTCGGCGACGGCCTGCCAGGCGGCGTAGACATCGCGCGCCTTGGCGCCCGGCCGCAGCGCCTCGATGACCGCGTTGAACGCCTTGGCGGTCACCTCCGCCATTGCGGCGTCTTCGTCGCTGATGTGGCCGATCCGAACAAGCCGGCCGAGCGGGGCGTGGTAGCGCGAGATGCACCCGGACAGTTCGACAAAGACCGGCTCGCCCTTGCGGTAGATCCCGTCGCCCCAGGTCGTGTGCTCTTCACCCAGGCGCGCGGCCGGGCGGATGAACGGTCCGAAGCCCGGCGCATGACCGCCGGCGCGGATCATTGCCGCAACACATTGGGCGGCGACCTCCTGTTCGGAAGCGCCATCGGAGATCGCGGCGATCGCGGCACCGGCGGCGGCGTCCGTCACCTTGGCGGCCCGCCGCATCAGCGCCTGTTCTTCGGCGCTCTTCACCCGCCGCATCTTGTCGATCAGACCGGAGACATCGCTCCACTTTGCATCTGCTTGCATCTGGAGCGCCACGGCAAGTCCATGGCTAAGGCCGGCCGTCCAGTATTCGAGGCCGATCCGCTTGCCGGACAGGCCAAGCTCTGTAAGCACCCGCGCGGCAAGGTCGGCCGCCGTTTCGCTGTCCGAATGGCCACGGAATTCCGCTGCCTTCACCTGATTCTCGATCGTCACCTTTTCCATCGAGCGGGTGACCAGGACGGGGTTTCCCCGGAGCGGGACGATCAGCAGGTGAGGGGCAAAATACCCCCAGTGATCGAGCCCGGTGAGATAGAAGACGTTCTCCGGCGAGGCAAACACCGCCGCGTCGAGCTCGCGTTCGACCAGTGCAGTACGGACCTTTGCCAGGCGGCTGGCGATTTCGGCTTCGGAAAACGGATTGCGGTCCATCGGGCGTCCTCGTGCTTGTTGCCGGCTTGCTGGCGGGCATGGTCTTTTCGGCAGCCGGTTTCCCGGCCGCCATGTCAGTCGATGACGATGAGTTCGCGCGCCACATCGCAGAGGCGTTCGCCGCCACGTTCCGTGACGACGAACGATTCCGAGATGGCGATGCCGAAATCGTCGAGCCAGACGCCGGCCATGAAATGGAAGCACATCCCAGGCTGCATCTCGGTGGTGTCGCCGGGACGAAGACTCGCGGTACGCTCGCCCCAATCGGGCGGGTAGGCGAGTCCGACCGGATAGCCGACGCGGCTGTCTTTCTTCAGCCCGTTCTTCCTCAAGACTGCCTGCCAGGCGGCTTCCACCTGTTCGGCGGTGTTGCCGGGGCGCGCCTTCTCGAGGCCAGCATCGACGCCCTCGACGATCGCCTTGGCCATGTCGAGGATGGCTTGCGGCGGCTTGCCGAAATGTACCGTTCGGGTCAGCGCTGCATGATAGCGGCGCCGCACGCCGGCGATCTCCAGAATGGCGAGGCCGCTGTCCGGCAGCGGCGCGTCGGACCACGTCAGGTGCGGCGTGCTGGTGCCCTCGCCAACGGGCATCAGCGGACAGATCGCGGCATAGTCGCCGCCCGCTCCGGGCACGCCCATAATCTGTGCGTGATAGATTTCCGCAATGACATGGTTCTGAGGCACGCCAGGCCGCATGTTCTCGATGGCGCGGTTCATGGCATGCGTGCAGATCGCACCCGCCTCGCGGATCAGCACCAGCTCGGCTTCGGATTTCACCAGCCGCGCCCAGTTGACGAGATCGTGGTTGTTGGCGAAGTGCGCGTCGGACAGCCCCTCGACAAGGTGGGCGTGGCAGCGCGCAGTGTAATAATGCGCGTCCATCTCGACGCCGATACGGGCCTTTCCCCAACCGCGCGACCGGATCAGTTGGGCGAGTTCGTCATAGGGGTGTTCGACCGGCTGCTGCACCAGCCGTTCCGAGAACGGCACGATGTTTGTCTCGGGCAGGCCGGTGGTCAGGCGTGCGCTCTTGGCATCCTGCGCCCTGCCGAACCAGATCGGCCGGTCCTCCTCCAGATGGACGAGCACGCACTGCGGAACGTAGAACGACCATCCGTTATAGCCGGTCAACCAGCACATGTTGGCTGGATCCTGACAGACGATGAGATCGAAGCCGGCTTTTTGCATGCGTGTCTTCACGCCGGCGAGGCGCTGCCCATACTCCGCTTGCGTGAATGTCCCGAGCCCGTCCGCGGTCGCCACCGAAATCCTGCCTTCCAGGTACGCTGTTTGCCCTTTCGTAAAAAAGCAAACAGGCCAAATTGTGCACAACTCGACATCGATTTATTGGCTAACTACGAATTATCGTCGAATTTTCTTGGTTTCTATATCTCTGCTTGCGAAATGTCTAGGGCAGTTGTATACGTCTTATCAAGCAGGCGTCGACCTCGAAGAAGGCCGCGCCCTGGGAACCATCCATCAGTTGTCCAATGGGAGAAAAGCATGTTCAATTCATCGGTATCGCGCCGTATGGTCGTGAAAGCGGCTGCCTGCATCGCGCTCGCCGCGACGTCATTGACGTCGCTGTCCGCTCACGCGGAAACCACCCTCGAACGGGCCAAGAAGGACGGCTACATCCGCGTCGGTTTCGCCAACGAGGCGCCGTTCGGTTACGCCACGCCAGACGGCAAGCTGACCGGCGAGGCCCCTGAAGTCGCCAAGGCGGTGCTCGCCAAGCTGGGCATCTCGCAGGTCGACGGCGTGCTGACCGAATTCGGCTCGCTCATTCCGGGTCTCAAGGCCGGCCGCTTCGACATCATCGCCGCCGGCATGTTCATCACTCCGAAGCGCTGCGCCGAGATCAACTACTCCGAGCCTTCCTACGGCATCGGCGAGGCTTTGTTGGTGGCAAAAGGCAACCCGAAGGGCTTGAAGGACTTTTCCAGCATCAAGGACAACCCGGATCTCAAGCTTGCCGTGATGGCCGGCGCCGTCGAAGGCGGCTTCGCCAAGGACGCGGGCGTTGCCGATGGGCAGATCGTCTCCTTGCCTGACCAGTCCAGCCTGGTCGCCGCCGTTCAGTCGGGCCGCGCCGATGCTGCCGCGCTGACCGCTCTTTCGATCGCCGACATGGCCAAGAAGGCCGACGGCGTCGAATCGACAAAGCCGTTCGGCGAGGTTGCCGGCAAGTCGGTAAAAGGCCATGGCGGCTTCGGCTTCCGCAAGGAAGATACCGATCTGCTGGAGGCGTTCAACGCCGAGCTGAAGAAGTTCCTCGGTTCGCCGGAGCACATCGCGCTGGTCGAGCCGCTCGGCTTCGGCAAGGATTATCTCCCCAACAAGATCACCGCAGAGCTCTGCGCAGGCAAATAGGTTCCCAACTGCTGGCGGCGCGAAAGCGCCGCCCTTTTTTCCCCGGGGGAATCGCATGGGAATCCGTACGCTCGTTGCCATGCTGGTCATCGCGCTTGTCGTGATCGGCGCCTTGGCAACACAGGAAAGCTATAGAGTGTTCATGCCGGGGCTGCTGCAAGGCGCGGTCCTGACAATCGAGATCGCCGTCCTCGGCAGCCTGCTTGCAATAGTCATGGGCGTGCTTGCAGCACTTGCAAGGATGTACGGCCCGACGCCGCTCAGATGGCTGGCCACGGTTTATGTCGAGATCTTCCGCGGAACGTCGGCGCTGGTGCAATTGTTCTGGCTGTTTTTCGTGCTGCCGCAATTCGGCGTCACGATCAACGCTTTCGTGGTGGCAGTGCTGGCGCTCGGCCTGAATGTCGGCGCCTACGGGTCGGAGGTCGTGCGCGGTGCGATCCTGTCGGTAGCTCGCGGCCAGTGGGAGGCGTGTACGGCATTGAACATGAGCCGCCCACAGATGTTGCGCCGGATCATCCTGCCGCAGGCCTTTGTCGCCATGATCCCACCCTGGGGCAATCTGTTCATCGAGCTTCTGAAATCGACAGCGCTTGTTTCGCTAATCACGCTCTCGGACCTCGCCTTCAAGGCGCAACAAATGAACCAGAACACGTTCAAGACCATTCCGATCTTTACGCTCGTCCTCTTGATGTACCTGGCAATGTCGCTGGTTCTCACCATCGGCATGCGGCTTCTCGAAAGGCGGGCGTCGCTCGGACTGGCGCGGGGGAAGGCAGCATGATCTGGGACTGGGCATTTGCTTTTGAAATCCTGCCGGTGCTCGCCCGCGCTGCCATCGTCTCCATCGAGGCGACGCTGATCGGCTTTGCACTTGCCGCCTCGCTTGGCTTGGTTCTGGCCGTCGTCCGCATCGCCGTGCCATGGACCGGCTGGACAATTTCGGTGTTGGTCGAACTGATCCGTTCGACCCCGCTGCTGATCCAGATATTCTTTCTCTATTTCGTCTTTCCGAAATTCGGTGTCGTGCTCGACGCCTTCACCGCCGGGGTGCTTGCCATCGGCATCCACTACGCTGCCTATTGCTCCGAGGTCTATCGCGCCGGTTTCGACAACATCCATCGCGGCCAGTGGGAAGCCTCGGTCGCACTCAATCTGTCGGCCTGGACGACGTTCCGCGACATCATCATTCCGCAGGCGATCCCGCCGATCGTTCCGGCGCTCGGCAACTATCTGGTTGCCTTGTTCAAGGAGACGCCGTTGCTTTCCGCAATCGCCGTGCTGGAGCTGATGCAGACGGCCAAGATCATCGGCTCCGAAACCTTCCGCTACACCGAGCCGATGACGCTGGTCGGCCTCTTCTTCCTTGCCATGAGCCTGGTTTCTGCCGCGCTCATTCGCTCCCTCGAAGGCCTGCTCAACCGGAGGACCATGCGATGACGGAACAACCGATGGTCCGCTTCGACAATGTATCGAAACGCTACGGCACGTTAACCGTTCTCGACGGGCTTAATCTGGAAATAGCACGCGGCGAAAAGGTCTCCATCATCGGCCCGTCCGGTTCCGGCAAAACGACGGTGCTGCGCATGCTGATGACGCTGGAGACGATCAATGACGGCGTCATCTGGGTCGAAGGCGAGCCGCTCACCCATATGGAGAGGAACGGCAAGCTTGTTCCCGCCGATCTCGCACATATCCGCAAGATCCGCGCCAAGATCGGCATGGTGTTCCAGTCGTTCAACCTGTTTCCGCACATGACGGCGATGCAAAACTGCATAGAGGCACCGATAACCGTGCTCGGCATGAAGCGGGCCGATGCGGAGGCGCGTGCCGCCGAGCTGCTCGACATGGTCGGCTTGTCGGAGAAGAAGGACCACTATCCCTCGCAGCTCTCCGGCGGTCAGCAGCAGCGTGTCGCCATCGCACGCGCTTGCGCCATGCGGCCCAAGATCATGCTGTTCGACGAGGTGACCTCGGCCCTCGACCCCGAACTTGTCGGCGAAGTGCTTGAAGTCATCCGAAAACTTGGTAGGGAGCATGACCTCACCATGCTGATGGTCACCCACCAGATGGGATTTGCCAAGGAATTCTCCGATCGCGTCTGCTTTTTCCACGCGGGCAAGATTTGCGAGCAGGGACCGCCAAGCGAGTTGTTCGGCGCCCCCAAGAACGAGCGGACACGGCAGTTCCTGCACGCTGTCCTGGAGGCTGGGTGACGCTTGAGAAAGATGCCACCCCCATGGCCGTGACCGCCGCGCCGCCGCGCCCGCTCTCGGCGCGGGAACGGTTCGAGCGCATTTACCGGATACTGCGCGACCGCATCTGCCTGCTCGACTATGCACCGGGAAGCCATCTCTCCGAGGAAGAACTTGCCCAGGAGTTCCAGATCAGTCGCACGCCGGTACGACGCGTCCTGGCACGCCTTGAATCCGAAGGTCTGGTTCAGTCCGTCCATGGCGTCGGCACGATCGTCACCGATGTCGATATCGAGGAATTGCAACAGGTCTATCACCTGCGCCTGGAGCTGGCGCTGCTCGTCGGCAAGCTCTCGCCGATCCCGCGCACGGCGGACGATCTCGACCGGATAAGGGCGCTCATCGCGCGCTGCGATTCCGATATACTCAATCCCGACCAGCGCGCTTTCCTGCGCCTCAATATGGATTTTTTCTACGAGCTCACCGCGATGACCGGCAACCAGCCGCTACGCGAGATCAGCGAGCGCCTGTATTTTCAAGTCGCGCGCGTCGTCCTGAAGATGATGCCGCAATTGGGCCTTGTCGAGGAGTTCACCGCGTTCCGCCGCGAAATGGAAGAGGTCCTTGCCGCCGCCGAGATCGGCGACTGGGAGTCCATTGGGCACATAAGGCGGGCGCATATCTCAATGAGCTTTCGCCGCATGATGCGTCATGCAGGCGAGGCGAATCTGGATAGAGCAACATAGTCAGCCCTTAAGATTGTGCTGGTGGCCTGCCGTCACACTGTCCTCGTTGCTTGGGAAAGCATGGCCGCTCGCCGCCCGATGCCGACAGAATTTGCCAGCGCCGGGGATGACTAACGCGGTTCGAGACTGCAGGCCCGCGCCGCCCTTAAAGAGGATCCTCACTCGGTATGTTGGCGGGGTTCCAGACGACCTCCCACAGATGTCCGTTCGGGTCGCGGAAGTATCCGGCATATCCGCCAAAGAACGTGTCCCGGGCAGGCTTGATGATCTCGGCTCCGGCGCGGGCGGCCTCATCCATCACTTGATCGACTTCCTCGCGGCGCACAACGTTGTGGCCGATTGTGAACCAGGTCGAGGTAATCGGCGCCTTGGGCAGGCCGGTGTCGTAGGCGAGGTCGTCCTGAGCCCAGATCGCGAGCTTCAACCCGCCGGACAGCGTGAAGAACGCGACGGCGCCGTGCTCGAACTCGCGGCCGATGATCCCTTCCGTCGGCAAGCCGAGACCGTCGCGGTAGAACGCGAGAGAACTCTCGAGGTCGGCGACAGCGATAGTCAAAACCGAAATGCGCGGTTTCATGGCAGTCTCCTCTGGTTATCGGAGACACCATGAATAAAGTCGGGCGACAGTGAAGACTTGAACAAAACGGCCAACAGCGTGCCGCCAAGTCGAAGGACGCGCCGAGGTTTCACTCGTTGTGCAGCAGGTGATGAATCTGTCGCGGGGTGCTTCCCGTCAGGCGGCGGCTCTCGCGGACAAGATGCGCCTGATCGGAATAGCCCGCCTCGGCTGCCAGCATGGCGGTGGAGCTGCTGGAGTAGCTCGAAAGCCGCAGAAAGCGCTGGTAGCGGAGGATACGGTCAAGCGTCTTGGGACCATAGCCGAAGCTCTCGTCGAAGCGCCGGCGCAACGTCCTTTCGCTCATCTCGAGCGCGCGCATCAACCAAGGGACGAGCGGCGCGTCGGTTGGCGGCCCGCGCTCGATCAAGCGATATGCCGCCTGCATGGGAACGTCTGGCGCGCGGGAAGCCACCTCCTCGGCGACGACCTGTTGAAGCGAGCAGGCCAGATCCTCGAGATTGTCGCTGGCGCGCACGCGGCTGGCGAGGCGGCGAGCGCGCGCCCCCCACAAATCGTCGAGCGACAGCCTCTTGCCGACCAGCTCGACTTGCGGCACGCCCAGCCATGCCGCCGCCGCGGCAGGATGGAAGCGCAAGCCGATCACGACCTCGTCCGCTGCCAGAACCTCGGTCTGCGGCTCCTTGTCGGGGCCAGCAATTCGCAAGCTGCCTCCGATCCATTGCAGATCGATCGTTGCGTCGGGCATGACGACGATTGGCGGTGAGCCCGCCGGGTCCATTCGATGCACCCACACCGAGGCGAAGCTCCCGCGAAGCCGCGCCGACGCTGGACGTTGCTGAAATGAACCCGTTGCCTGCGCTGGGACGGGATCGCTCATCTCGCTCCCCTTCGGATTAGCGGCGGTGAACCTACGGCGCAGCGGCTGCGCCCGGCCGTCGCTCGAGACAACGTCTTCCAATCGAGAACGGTTGCAAGAATCGGTCGTTTTCTTCCGGCCGGAACGAAGAGGGTAGGCGAGGGGTGATGCCACGTGCATCGCCATCGGCAGCGCCGTGTGCGGCTCATACGTCGATGGCCGTTTTGTTCAATCCGGCAAGCGAGATGCGTGCTTATCTTTCGGCGTCGTACATCACATGAGAGGTATGCGTCATGAGCAACAACAACGACCAACGGATCGACTACGTCGAATTCAACGTGAAAGACATTCCGCGGTCACGCGACTTCTACGGAAAGGCGTTCGGCTGGACCTTCACTGACTACGGCCCGCAATATTGCGAGTTCAACGACGGGCGCTTGTCAGGTGGCTTTGCCGCTGGTCCAGCGAGGTCGGGAGGAGGCCCGCTCGTCATTCTCTATGCCGATGATTTGCCGGGAACGGTCAAGCGTGTCGAGCAAGCGGGAGGCAAGATCGTCAGGCCGATCTATGGCTTCCCCGGCGGCCGGCGCTTCCATTTCGCTGACCCGGATGGTTACGAGCTTGCGGTTTACACCCAGGACGGCAGCAAGGAATGATCGCGTTCTTCCACCACCTCGGATTGGTTTTGCTCGGCGGCGTCTTTATCTGGGCGGGCGCCGAGCATTTCCTCAGGTTCCGGGCGATCGCAGCGTCCCTGGCCGAGCGGGGCTTTCCTGCTCCCGGGCCTCTTCTCGCGGCCGGATCGGTGCTGGAGATTGCAGGCGGCTTTTGCCTGGCAACGGGCCTTGGTGGACCCTTTCCCGCCGCGGCCTTGGCCGTATTCACCATTGCGGCGTCTTTCATGGCGCTCAACTTCTGGCGCTACAGCGGCGATGAACGCGAAGCGCTTCGTACCGGCTTCACCATCAATGTTGCCGTCTTGGGCGGGTTGATTGTCGCTGCGACCACTAGCCTGTGATCATCGCTTCGGAGCCATTCCACGACGCTGCGCTGCTTGAGCAGTTCATTGACGGCTTCCGCAAGGCCGATCTTCCGGACTGACGCGCCGGCGCACCGTTCGTGCGACCTTATTCTTCAAAGCGATCCGTGGCGTCACGATCGCGCTCGTATCGTCTGGTGAGCGGAAACGGCGGCAACCAGGACTCGCGACGGATGATCCAGCTTTCGTAGGTTGGCATCAGTTGGTCAGGCGCATCCAGGGACCCCAGGTTTACTTCGATTTCGTCTGCGGTGCGTCCGAAAATGGAGGAGCCGCAGCGGGGACAGAAAAACCTCCCGGCGTAGTCGCGTGTTTCGCCATCGATCGTCACCGCATCCTCAGGAAAAATCGCGGAAGCGTGAAAAAGGGCGCCATGATGCTTGCGGCAGTCGAGACAGTGACAAAGGCCGACCCGGTATGGGCGCCCCGACGCGACAATTCGGACGTTGCCGCACAGGCAACCGCCGGTGAATCGGTCCATGCTGCGTCTCCTCCAAAATCAAGCGGCCGGAATGGTTACAACGACCGGCATTGTTGTTGCAATCGCCGCGCCGCGGGCGGGGACACGTCGTTCTTCCGTGGCTGGCGATAGTGATCATCGCTTCGCGGCGAACGGAGCCTATCAATATCAAACTCCTGCAACATCGGAGCGCCAGCGGCGTACCCCAGCGCAATTATCCTGGTGACCGCTCGGGCCTGCCTCACTTACATGAGGACCACGCAAAAACGGACCATTGCTAGCATGTCAGTAACAAGAGAACCAAACGGCGCCGCGGAACCGGCTAACGCGGAAATGCGCACGACGACGCGCGACCGCCCCTTCGAACCGGTCGACTACGGGCTTTACGCGCTGACGGTCATTGCCTGGAGCGCATCGTGGTTCGCGATCGAACTTCAGGTCGGCAGCGGCGTATCGAACGAGGTCAATCTGGTCTGGCGCTTCGCCATCGCCACGCTGCTGATGTTTTCCTGGGCGGGCTTTTCCGGCCGGCGGCTCCGCTTTCCGATCACCGATCATTTCCGCTTTGCTGTGCTCGGCATCCTCATCTTCTCATCGAACTTCCTGTTTTTCTATTACGGCGCCGGCTATCTCGTCAGCGGCTTGCTCTCGGTCGTCTTCTCACTCGCCTCGGTCATCAACATGGTGCTCGGTGCCTTGGTCATCGGCGAGCGCCCGGCGCCGCGCATTCTCGCCGGCGGCATCATTGGCTTCGCCGGAATAGCGCTGATGTTCTTTCCCGAAATCGCCGCGAACGGGCTTTCCGGCGGCACGTTGGTGGGCCTTCTGCTGTGCCTCTGCGGCACGCTGAGCTTCTGCGCCGGTAATCTCGTCTCCGTCGCAAACCAGCGCCGCGGCCTGCCGCTCGTTTCAACGAGCGCCTGGGGCATGCTTTATGGCACTCTGTGGTCGGCGTTCCTGGCCTTCCTACTCGGTGAGCCGTTCGTGTTCGCGACGACCGCCTCTTATATCGGCTCGCTGGTTTTCCTCGCCGTCATATCGACGGTCATGGCTTTCGCCGCCTACCTGACGCTGCTCGGACGCATTGGCGGCGCCCGCGCCGGCTATGCGACCGTCATATTTCCCGTCTTTGCGCTTTTGATCTCCACAGCGCTGGAAGGCTACGCCTGGACCGCTTACGCGATCATCGGGCTCGTCCTCGTCGCCGCCGGGAACGTCCTGGTCATTCGCGGACGGCGCTGACGCATGGAATGCTTGCGCAATGCCGCCGCGTTCCGGTTGCGCAGGCCGCGGTTCTATCGAGCTTGACTCTCTGCATCCTCTGTCTAAGCTGTGGTCAATGGGTCAGACCAATGTACCAGGGATGGCCCGGGAGGGAACTAAACGCGCATGCCGATCCAGGCAGTTGAACCACGCCGGCTTTACCGACAGGTCGCCGATCAGCTCAGGCAGCTGATCGATGCCGGCGAGTTTTCCGTCGGCGACCGTCTGCCGACCGAGCGGGATCTGGCCGACCAGCTCGGAATTTCACGCCCGACGGTCCGTGAAGCGCTGATAGCGTTGGAGGTCGAAGGCCGCATACGCATCCGCGTCGGCTCGGGTATCTACGTCACCGATCCGCCGAGCGCCGCCGCCTCCGAACCCGAAATGGAGGAAGGTCCGTTCGAGCTGTTGCGCGCGCGCGAATTCGTCGAAGGTGCGATCGCCGCCGAAGCGGCTCTACACGTCCGGCCTGCAGATATCGAACGGCTCGACGACGTGCTGCGCCGGATGGAGGCCATGCGTCACCCCAACAAGATGACCATTGCGCTCGACCGGGAATTCCATACTGCAGTCGCCGGCATTCTCGAGAACGCGGTGCTGGTACGCTTCATCGGCGAGCTTTTCGACCAGCGCATGAACCCGTACTTCGAACGCCTGTCGATCTATTTCGAGACCAGCGATTCCTGGCAGATCGCGGCAAAGGAGCATGGTGCCGTGCGCGATGCGATTGCCGCGCGCGACCCCGAGCGGGCCAAGGCCGCCATGCAGCAGCATCTGCGCCAGTCGCAAATCAGATTCTCACGCAATTTCGATGAGAGAGCCGCAGCCAAGGAGGTTGCGGAATAGCAGTTGGCCGGGGGGAGATCTGGCCGTCAAATTCAACCAGGGAGGAATTAGATGCTGAGAAAATACGCAGTTCTGCTCGGTGCGATCGCCGCAATTGCCATACCCATGGCGTCGGCCTCGGCGGAAACGGTCCTGAAATGGGCACATGTCTACGAGACGACGGAGCCCTTCCATACCGAATCCGTGTGGGCGGCCGACGAGATCAAGAAGCGCACCCAGGGCCGCTACGCCATCGACGTCTATCCGGCCTCGCAGCTTGGCAAGGAAGCAGACATCAACCAGGGCCTGATGCTCGGCACCGTCGACATCATCATTTCCGGATCGAGCTTCGCGGCGCGCGAATATCCACCGATCGGCGTCACCTATTTCCCGTATACTTTCCGCGATGCCGACCATCTGCTGAAATACACCAAGAGCGACGTCTACAAGGCCCTGACCAAGGGTTATGAGGACAAAACCGGCAACCACATCGCCGCCACCACCTATTACGGGACGCGGCAGACCACCTCGAATCGGCCGATCGCCAAGTGCTCCGACATGCAGGGCTTGAAGATGCGCGTTCCCGACGTGCCGGCCTATCTGGCCATGCCGCGCGCCTGCGGCGCCAACACCGCGCCGATTGCCTTCGCCGAGGTCTACCTGGCCCTGCAGAACGGCACGGTGGAGGCCCAGGAGAACCCGCTGACCACCATCGAGGCGAAGAAATTCTACGAGGTGCAGAAGAACATCGTGATGACTGGCCATATCGTCGATCATCTCAACACCATCATATCGGCGTCGCGCTGGGCCTCGCTGTCCGACGAGGACAAGAAGATCTTTACCGAGGTGATGCAGGAGGCTGCCGCCCGCGCCACGGCAAAGATCGTCGCCCGCGAAAAGGAACTGGTGCAGGTATTCAAGGACCGCGGCATCAGCGTAACCGATGTCGACCGTGCCGACTTCGAGAAGAATGTGCTTGAGAAGGTCACCTTCGAGGAGTTCGGCTACAACAAGGCCGATTGGGAAGCGATCCGCGCCATCAAGTAGAGCATCGGCAAATCGGATGCTCAATCAAGAGGATAGGGCGGCAATCGGATTCGCCGCTTTAACCTGCCCATCCGTCCGGCTTCAAAGTGTGCCGGACGGCCTTTCCAATCCTTGACGATCCACCAGCTTCGGGAGCCCGCGCCAATGGCCGAGGAACACCACACCGAGATCACCGTCGAAGAGATCGCCCACGCCTTCGAGGAGGTGCCGGTACACGTCGACCTGTCGGACCACGGCATCGAGGATTGGATCACGCTTGCCGTATTCTGGGGCATGGTCGTCTGTGTCTTCCTGCAGTTCTTCACCCGCTATGCGCTGAACAACAGCCTTGCCTGGACCGAGGAGATCGCCATCAACGCGCTCGTGGTCGTTGTCTTTCTCGGCGCCGCGATGTGCGTGCGCCTGTCGCGCCATATCCATGTCGACGTGCTTTACCACTATCTGCCGGAGCGCGTCGGTCGCTGGCTGGCGCTCGCCGTCGATATTATCCGCGTCGCATTTTTCGCCTACGGAACATGGCTGATGTGGCGCTACGTCACGATCGTGGCGCATGAGCGCATGGTCACCGTGAACCTGCCGCGGCGCTGGTTCTTCTACGCCGTACTGGCCGGCTTCGTGCTGATGCTTCTGCGCTCGATCCAGGTCTTCATCGGCAATTACAGACGCGGCTATTCGGTGCTCGAGCGTCCCGGTGCGTTCGAGACGGCGGGGGTCTGAGCGATGCTGCTTCTGGTCGGGGGCTTTCTTGTCCTGATGCTCATCGGCGTGCCGGTCGCTGTTTCGATGGCGGCCGCCTCGATCCTTTACCTCGTCATCTACGGCGTCGCGCCCGATATCATCGCGGCCCAGCGCATGATCGCCGGGGTGGAGAGCTTTCCGCTGCTCGCCGTTCCCTTCTTCATCCTGGCCGGCAACCTCATGAACATCGCCGGCGTCACCGGGCGAATCTATTCCTTCGCCCTTGCCCTGGTCGGCTGGATGAAGGGCGGCCTGGCGCAGGTCAACATCATCGGATCGGTGATCTTTTCCGGCATGTCGGGCACTGCACTCGCCGACGCCGCCGGTATCGGCACCATCGAAATCAAGGCGATGAAGGACCACGGCTATCCTATCGACGCCGCGGTCGGCGTCACCGCCGCTTCCGCCACGCTCGGGCCGATCTTTCCGCCCTCGCTGCCCTTCGTCATCTACGGCATGATGGCCAATGTCTCGATCGGCGCGCTGTTCATGGCCGGCATCCTGCCAGGCGTGGTCATGACCGTGCTGATGATGATTACGGTCGCCATCTTTGCCTACAGTCGCGGCTGGGGTTCCGACACACCTTTCGAGCTTCGGCGGCTGGCCGAAGCGGCGGGCGAGGTGCTGGTGGTGGCTGCCTTTCCGATTGGCTGTTACGTGCTTGTGCAGCTTGGCCTGTCGATCAACATCGCGGTCGGCATCGCGCTGCTGGTGCTGATCGCGGCGGACTGGTATTTCAATTTCTCCGCGGTCATGGCGCTGATGACGCCGGTCATCCTGATCGGCGGCATGACGATGGGCTGGTTCACGCCGACCGAGGCGGCGATGGCGGCCGTGATCTGGTCGCTTTTCCTCGGGCTGGTGCGCTACCGCACGATGACGCTGCGTTTGCTTGCCAAGGCCAGCTTCGACACGATCGAAACGACCGCGTCGGTGCTGTTCATCGTCACCGCCGCATCGATCTTCGCCTGGCTGCTCACCGTCAGCCAGGCAGCACAGCTGTTCTCGACCTTCATCTTCGCGCTGACCGAAAACAAGTGGGTCTTCCTGATCCTGGTCAACATCCTGATGCTGGTGGTCGGCTGCTTCCTCGATACCATCGCCGCGATCACGATTTTGGTGCCCATCCTGCTGCCGGTCGCCGCCGTCTACGGCATCAACCCGGTGCATTTCGGGCTGATCATGACGCTCAACCTGATGATCGGGCTTTTGCACCCGCCGCTCGGCATGGTGCTGTTCGTGTTGTCACGTGTCGCCAAGCTTTCGGTCGAGCGCACCACCATGGCGATACTGCCGTGGCTGGTGCCGCTTATCGTGGCGCTGCTTCTGATCACCTTCATACCCGCCATCACGCTCTGGCTGCCCACCGAGATGGGCCTGATCCGGTGAGTGGCCAGGTGATTGCGGCGACGCTGTTCGGCCCGCAGGACCTGCGCGTCGTGGAGCATCCGCTCGAACCGCTGGCACCAGGTATGGTGCGGGTGCGCTTCGGGGCAGGGGGCATCTGCGGCTCCGACCTGCATTATTTCCGCCATGCCCGCACCGGCGACTTCGTCGTCACCTCGCCGCTTGTCCTCGGCCATGAAATCGCCGGCGAAATCGTCGAGATCAACGGCGCCGCGCCCGGACTCGGCGTCGGCGACCACGTCGCGGTCAATCCGTCGCGCTGGTGCGGGCATTGCGCGCGATGCCTGGAGGGGCGCGCCAATCTCTGCGAAAACATCTATTTCATGGGCTCGGCATCGAAGACACCGCATATGCCGGGCGGCTTCGCCAGTCTGTTCGACGCCACGCCCGCGCAATGCTTCAAGGTTCCATCTGATGTGGCCTACCAGGCGGCGGCACTTGCCGAACCCCTGGCGGTCAGCCTGCACGCCGTCGCGCGGGCCGGCGACATCAGGGGCCGCAACGTCGTCCTGTTTGGTGCCGGCCCCATCGGTCTCTTGACCATGCTTGCGGCCAGGCTTGCCGGCTGCGCTGAACTGACCGTCGTCGATATCGTCGCCGCGCCGCTCGCCTTCGCCCGCAGGTTGGGCGCTGACAGGACGGTCGACATTTCCAGCGGCGACGCCGAACTCCAGGCGCTCTCGGCCGGCGGTTCGCTTGATGTGGCGTTCGAGATTTCGGGCAGCGCGGCCGGCCTTGCCGCTGCGATCGCCAGCGTCCGGCGTGGCGGCACGGTGGTCCAGGTCGGCAACCTTCCCGGTGGCCAGATCCCACTGCCGGCCAATGCGGTGATGGCCAAGGAGATCGACCTCAAAGGCACCTTCCGCTTCGGCACGGAGTTCGGCCGGGCGGTCGATCTCATCGTGTCGGGTGAGGTGGACGTCCTGAAGCTGGTGACAGCGGAGCGCACGCTTTCTTCCGCCCCCGATGCCTTCCGTCTTGCCGCCGACCGTTCACAGAGTGTCAAGGTCGTGCTGACAGCGGACTGATTGAAGATTTTGCGAGCTTCGTTTTGAAAGAGGCCATGGCGCTCGGGGGGGAAGGTACAGACAGAACGCACGGTGCTGGCTTCCTGTCGCTAGCATCAGATAGAATCTGTGCCTGTACGTTTCACAACCCGATGCCGCGCTTCTTTCCCAAGCTCCAATCCATGCTCCCTGTATCCAGACACGCGACTCCGGAAACCTGATTGCCAAAGCGCTTATCGAGCGAAGGCGACCAGGGCACGAGGCTGAAATCTAGTCCATTGTCGATCATCGCGAACCGGCCGGAAGCCAGCGAGAAACGCCGCCGGTAAATCCCAGCCACATGATCGCCGTTGGCAGTGTTTCTGAATGACAGGCCGGTCTCGATGGCGAGGCGGGCACCGAGCGATTCCACCTCATGATCGTGTAGCGTATCGATCAGATTTCGCACTAGAATAACGCGCTGTCCCTCGCGCCTGGCCAGATCGCGCCTGACAAGCTCGTCGACCCGATCTTCCAGTGCCTGTCTTACGTCCCTGCCAAAGCCGCCGTCGCGGAGTTCGGCCGGCTCGCGCGCAACAAGTTGCCGATCGAGCCAAGTCGCGCCGGAAGCATGCACCTGGTGTTCGATCGAAAGGTCAGAGCGGACGGCGAGACTGACCCTGCCAGAGCCATTTGCACCCGCATCGCGGCACAACTCCACGACCGAGCCTGGGGCAGAGTCCCCGGCCGCATCAGGGTCATAGAAACGAATGTGGTGCGGGCGACCATCGATGCCGTCGACGATGGCGTAGGCCGTGCCGCGCAGTTCGTCGAGGCCGCGTTCGAGCAGTCGTCCGATCACGGGCGCATCAATCTTTTCGGCCGCGAGCACATAGTCGGTTGTCCCCCTTTCTAGCCCCTGCGCGGTGAGGCTGCGGTGCATGCGCTTGATGATGTCGCCGCGTTCGCCGAGGGCGCGCAAAGTCGCCTCAGCTTCTTCGGCCACCATCCATTGGCCCCGATGGATCTCATAAGCGAGGCCTAGGCGTTCCAGTTGCCGGAGCCGGCCGACCTTAGGCCCTAGGAACTCGTCGGGCTGGCCATCAGGATGTGGTGCCACTTCAATGACGCCATGACGGTTGATGTCGCGAGCAAGCTGGCGATCGAGCTGCGTCCAGCGTTCAGTGTCGACCTGCCGCTCGATGGCCTGGCGGATGTCGAGGTCGGTGCGGAGCCCCAGCGTCTGGGTCAGAATGTCGCTCGCCCGATCGCGCATGCCCTGGCGGATGTAGTCGCGAGAGATGACAAGATTCTCGCCATTGTCGGCAACGCCGCGAACGAGGATGTGAACGTGCGGATGTTCGGTGTTCCAGTGATCGACGGCAATCCAGTCGAGCCTCGTGCCGAGGTCGCGCTCCATGTCGACCATCAGTTCACGAGCGAAGTTCTTGAGGTCACCGAGCTCCGTTGCATCGTCCGGCGAGACGATGACACGGAAGTGATGCCGATCGTCCTTGCAGCGGTCGGAGAAGGCGTCATCATCTGCCTCTTCGGTGCCGGGACCGAACATCCTCGCCTTCTCGCCATCACGTGTAACACCTTCGCGGCGAAGGTACTTGAGATAGGTGGCGAGTGGTGGAGACCCCCTGAACTGCCGCACCACACGGGTCTTGACGACGGCGCCTCGTGAGCGCTCAGAGATGAGGTGACTGGTGCGGATGGCCGCCGACCTGCCGCGGCCAAACGTTGAAGCTCGTGGCGAGGTGATCCGGCCTTTGCTTGTAAGGTGACCGCCAGCGCGCTGTGTGGCCGCAAGCGCCTGGAAGATGAAGGGTCGCGCGCGCTGGCCGGCGCGGGAGCGGATGCGACCAGGGCGGACGCGAAAGTTATCGTCACGTTTCATGCTAGGCGGCCAAGAGGTGCGGTTTCCGTTGGAAAAACCGAAAAATAGGAATAGCGCACATCGCCGTTTGTGCCAGCACATCGCGAATTGAGTTGAAACTCACAAGGAAAACAATCGGCCGACCGAGCCGCACCTCGCGGCCCTTTATCCTGCCAATCTCTCCGCCCTCATCTGCGGCCAACCCTTCCGCCGCAATTTCGGCGACGGAGCAGGCCGGAATGCAATCGAGGAGGAATGTGCCGATCATCGCAATGCGGGTGAAGCGCGCTGAGCGAATAGCCCAGGAACAGCGTGGTTCGACCAGAAACGGGTCTCACCTGGCCACGGCTCGATCGCGGTCAGGTCAGCAACAGAATTGCCCATTAGCGACCGCATTGTGGACGAATGAATCGCCGTAAAGGTCGTGTCTGCATAACCATTGCCATTCAATGCAGCGGCGTTCCGAATGTCATTGGTATGCGCAAAAAGCGCGGTTCTGCGTGAGCTGGCTCTGTCTCTTCCTTGCCGTGCACACGTCGGACTGGGAATTGCGCCATTGATCAGCGGCGCGAGTTTCCTGACGTAGTCGACCGTCTCGCGTGGCAGCGGACGGCCGGTTGACAGATGTTCCTTGTACCGTCCAGGGCCGGCATTGTAAGCGGCAAGAAAGCCGCTGCGCCCGAAGCTGTCGAGCATTTCGCGAAGATACGCAGCGCCTGCAAGAATGTTGTCACGAGGCTGATAGGGATCGTCGCCGAGTCGATGCTTAACGCGCAGTTCTTCCCACGTCGCCGGCATTATCTGCATCAGCCCTATTGCGCCCTTTCTTGAACGCGCTCGAACATCGCCGACGCTCTCGACATGCATGACGCCGCTAAGCAAACGCTCCGGAATGGCGAACCGTTTAGCCGCTTCCCGGATATGCCGCGACCACTGGCCAGCCGACAAGATCGTGCTCTCGGAGTGAGCCGGCCGTTCACCATGAGAGCATGCGTCTGCAACAGCTTCCGGAGTCGCGAAGGCGAGCACGACGCATGTGGCAATCCTTGTCACACCTCTGTGGACGGCATCCCGCCGACCCCGGAACCGATGAGCTGCCAGCCCGCTTCGGTGTTCACTTCCGCTAAGCGCGACGCCTCGCTGGCCGGACCAGCTTTGCCAAAACGCTGATGAAATCGGCCTCTGGAGTGAAAAGCAAGTGTCCGGCCGCCTCTGATGTTCGTCGCGTGCTGCTGCCGGACTGGCGATCCTCTCCAAGGGTTTGACCGGCGTCCGCTCGGTCAAAGACGTTGACGAGAGAGATTCATCGAAGGGCTCAAACAACATCTGTTCAGCCTCGCCCCTCGCGCTTCGATGACCGGTTCCAGTGCAGGCTCCAGACGCGGTTCTCGGCGTCGGACCGGAACAGCTTCGCGCGGATCGGCTGCGTAAAGGACGGGTCGTCAATTGAGACGGAGATATAGTCCCCAGCCTTGTCTCCGGTGCGGTCCCACGCCGCGCCGACCGCCATTCCCTCGCAATAGACGAGGTGGTCGGGCGCGTTTTCGGTTTTGGATTTCTCAGCAGGCAGGATGGCAATCTTCGCCTCGATTGTCAGCGTTGAGAGATTGCCGAAGAAGCCGTCATCATTGCGCGTGAAGGTGCCGATCTGGGGCATTGCAGTGCTCCTTTCATGAGTGTTTAGTGGGCGTTGAGGCCGAGACGTGACGGTTCGCCGGGAAACATTGTTGGTGACATCCAGCGCCGGAGCGGCGCGCTCGGTGGTCCAGACGGGAACGGCGCGACCAACAATCAATGAGAGCGGGAGCGGGCCGAAATAGCGGCTGTCAAAACTTTCGGGAGCGTCCGGGTTCATGAGGAAGGCGTCGTCGTCGGCGATCTCGCGGCAGCCCCGCCAGCTGGGCAGGGGGCGACCGCGGCTGTCACGCTCGCGTGCATGTCCATAGGTCCTGCCGTTGACGATGATCGCTGTACCTTTGCGGCAGACGGTCGCGCCCCCGAGTGCCAAAACCTGCTTCAGGAGCGGCACGTTTTTCGGCAGATATCCGCGTCTTGCCATGAAGGCCGCCAATGGCTCGGGCGGCACGATGACGGCGATGCTGGCAGCACGGATTTTGTCGGCCGGCAGAATGCGATAGAGCCCGATGGGGACGCTCGCGGACGCGTTCCAGATGGCCAGCGGCGGATGGCTAATCAGTGCCGGCGCCGCGGCGAGCACTGAGCCGCCAACCATCGCGGCGATGATCTTCATGTGCTTGCTCATGACTCGATCCTGGGGCGCAGCAGGCAAACGTTACGACGCTTGCGCCTGTAGGAACTCGGCTGCTCGCATGCTGCCGTCTGGCTGTGGACGCGTTGACCAGGCCACATGAAGGTCGGCGTTTGGTGCTGTTTCGTCGCGAGCAGGCGCTGTCGCAATTTCCTGGCATTGGCGTGGATGATTTGCGGCGCGGCCCAGACCGATGTCAGCGTTCCAAATCGTTGCCATGCCAGGCATATTCGCCGCCTCAACGCAGGGCGATTCCTTGTCCGCATGAGAGTGGATCGGTGTTAGGCGGCGGGATTTCACCAACGGGGCGAGCAGCCACGCCATAAGATCCCGCGTACCGCGTAGAGCGAAGCCAGATGAGTAGGCATGAGGCAGCGCAAGCTGCTGCTGAATGGTCTCGGGATACTGCATTTTCATTGTGCCACAGATCAGGAGCTGCAGTCGCGCCTGCCGACATAAGCCGGCGCGCGGGCTGCATGTGGTTTTGCCGGCGGAACATTGGTCGCGTTCGCATCGCTGGTGGAGGTGCGTGCGCCGAGCTCTATCCAGGCATGCAAGTCGTCGATGTCGTAGAGGACGCGTCCGCCGATCTTTCGGTATTTTGGCCCGGTGCCATAGGTCCGGTGCTTTTCGAGAGTACGGGCGCAGAGCCCCACGATGGGTGCTGCCTCCTTCGTGCGCAGGTATTTTCGGGGCGCGTCCGCGGGACCCTTCGACATTGCTCGATCTCCATTCGGTTGTGCTGTCATCCTGGCCTGCCGGGACGCGCAAAGCGGACCATGCTCGAAATGGGGAAAAGGGAGGGAGGGCAAAGATCGGGGGGCGTGTTGTTGCTACCCCGAAGAAAGTCTTCGGCGGCCGGACTTCGCGCTGCGACTGTGGGGGTAGAAGAGAAGATCGCGATAGCCGCCAGCGACTAAAAAAGCTGCACGGCGCAAGATGGCCCGGACCTTGTGCCGGAGATGATGATCACGCCAGTCCCGCGGTACAATCGGCTCTCGCGACAACAGCACCTCCGCGATCTGACGATAGGTTGCACCCATGTGGCGACCATCATGCGCGCGCAAATTGAGGATGTGCCTGATCTTGGTCTGTTGCGGTAGCGAGCCGTAGGATGGACTGACAGCTCGGCCATTCAGCGCCCGCCAGAGCCGGCGCGCCGCATCGAGTCGCGTCTCAAATGCAGCGTCGAGCGGCAATAAGATAGCATCGAATTCGCCGGAGCGGTCTTCGCAGACCAGATGGCTCTTCCCGGTTGAAGCAGACCAAAGAATGTGAAGTCCTTCCTTCTGCTGCCAAATGCTGGCTCCGATAAGTCTGGAAGGCCGAATTCTCTGATGAGAGGGGCTGATGGAAGCGGACATCCGCGTGGCCCGCAGCACGCGCGGCGAGGCCTGTTCTGTCCAGACGATATTCTCAGCCTGCGGAAATCCGGCACCGGCAGTTTTGAAATCGCGCACCCCAACGGGCAGCGAAGTCGCGCTGATCGACAGGATCTCCGGAACCTGAGAGCCGCGAGGCGATCTGGCGGCATTCGGCAATGAATTTATTGTTCCGGATCAGATATTCGGCGGCGAACTCCTCAGCTTGGTAGCTGCACATGTGCACGTAGGCCGCCGGTTCGGTCCAATCGCCCTGCACGGTTCCTGTCCTCTCCGCATAACCGCATCTAAGGCCCCGGCACCAACATTCAGAGTGATGAGAGATTTGAATAGTTGGAGAGTCGGCAAATCGTTGCGCGGATTCAGCAAAGCATGACAAGGCGCTCAGTGCGGAGCGCCGCCCGCGAGAAGGTACCGGTAGCCGCTGGTCGTCATCCATCGCGCGCGTGCAAGATGGGTTTCCCAAGACCGGAACGCCCGCTCCGGCTCCTGTTCTGGGTCAATGTGCAGGACGATCCTGGCCACCTCTCGCCAGTCGGCATCTTCCGCCGCCGCGTCGAGCAGGCGAATGTAGGTAAGTAGCCGCTCCTCATCATAGCCGGTCAGGATCGGGGCATCCGGTGCAATGTCGGCGACATCAGGATCGAGCAGTGGCTTGAGCAAGCGATTTCCAATCGTCGAAGTCAATTTGTCGAGAATACTCCGTGGCTGAATACTCGACAAGCATTGCACTCGCGGACATGGAAATACGCGAGGTATTTGCGCACAATCTGAGGCAGCACCGAAAGGCGGCGGCGCTTTCGCAAGAAGAACTTGCCCACCGTGCGGACGTTGATCGCACCTATATCAGTGCATTGGAACGCAGCGTCTACGGCGCGACGATAGACGTTGTCGACAAGTTGGCAAACGTTCTCGGCATCGAGGCCGCAGATCTGCTCAGACGTCCTGCACCGAATATTCAAAGATGATACGGACGATTCTCGGATTGCGATTTTGATGGCCGCTGTGAACTGCAACGGCACTCCACTGCAGCGTCCACAAGCAACGACAGCTCCCGCTCGGTTCGCGGGCGGGAGCTCGCGGCTTTCTCAATCGCCGTTGCGGCGGCCGTTGGGCCGGGACCAGATGAGGCTGTGGCCTTCTCCGTCCTCATCGTCGAAGAGGTTGGCGTAGATCGGAGCGGTGAAGCTTGGATCGTCCAACTTCAGGCCGAGATAGTCGCGGCCCTCACTGGAGCGCTTGGCCCAGGCGGCGCCGATCTCGACCTGCGCTACGAAGACGCGATGGCTGGGGGCGCTGTCGCCGGTGTGGTTTGCCTCGGGCACGATGCGGACGTTTTTGGCCTGAAGCGAGAGGGTGACGATTTCGCCGGTGAACTCGTTGTTGCCGGTCTTTTTGAAGGTTCCGATGGTCGCCATGAACTTTCTCCTTGAACTCTGTTTCGAGCCCGCACCATTGCGGCCTCGATGGCGATCTGCGGGCCGGAGGCGATCGACGCCGCATCGCTTGGGACCGCAGCGTCAGCGGAGGATGGCAGCCAAGCGACTTTGTTGTTTCGCGAGGAATGACGGCGAAGCCGGCAGGGGAAGAAAGTCGATCGGCGCCATTGCGGCTTAGGCGATTGAGGCGAAGCCGACCTTCGGCCAGATCAGCCCGTTGAAGAGGCCGTCTGGAGCGGCAGACCAGATAGAGACATCAACGGAGGATTTCCGGCGAACCATCGCACTGGCGAAATCCTGGTTACCGCGATCACCGCTGTCGATGCCTCCCCCTGAGGAGACTTCCGGAAACCGTAAGCTGGTGCTAGCACCGCGCTTAAGACACGCACGCCATGGCTCAGTTCAAGGCTGCTGACGTGCATCGCCGGATATTCGCCATCTTTGGAACGGGACGGCAGTCGTGGCGAATCCGAAGCGTGCGTCGCGCCATGTCGCGTCAGCGACAACGGAAGCGATGCACAGCCTGGTCAGAAACAGCATCCGATCCCCTCGGTCCTTCGGTGAGTTCGCCCCGATCCACGCCCCGTCCGGTTGAACGGACGTCACTATCTAGCCGATAGTGCCGGCGGCGAAGCAGCTGAAACGTGAAGGTAAGCGTGATAGTGTCGCGCCACCTGCGCATGGACGTGGATTTGACTATCGCAACCGAGGGGCGTCGGCGGGAGCGGAAATCCGGCATCCCGGACCCATCCAATCCAACGAACGGGAGAAAGCCTCCGGCCCGACCGCGGCTGTATCGTGCAACGGACAAAGATAAGAGAGCGGCGCTATGCGCCGCCTCCCTTGGGGCGGAAGTCGAGGACTGGGATGCCGAGCTTCTTTGCCTTGTCGGCAAGATTGTCCTGAATTCCAGTCCCGGGAAAGACGATGACGCCGATCGGCAGCACGTCCAGCATAGCGTCATTGCGCTTGAACGGGGCGGCTTTCGCATGCTTTGTCCAATCGGGGGCAAAGCCGATTTGCGGTACCTTACGATGGTCGGCCCAGCAGGAGGCTGCCTTTTCGCCACCTTTCGGCGATTTCCCGTGCATTAAGACCATATCAGGATGCTTGGCGTGGACCTGGTCGAGCTTGGCCCAGATCAACTGGTGATCATTGAAGTCGAGACCGGCGGTGAAGGCGATTTTCGGACCTGGTGGCAAAAGGACTTCCTGCGAGGCGCGTTTCTTGGCGCTGAGAAAATCGCGGCTGTCGATCACCGCAGAGGTCAGGTTGCGGTGGTTGACCATTGATCCGCTGCGCGGTCGCCAGTTCGATCCGGTGTGGCGCTCATAGTACTCGGCGGCCTGATCGCGCATCAGTTCGAAGGCGTTCTGGCGTTCGATGAGAGTCTGTCCTTCGGCCGTCAGGCGTTCCAGCTCGACCGATTTCACTTCGCTGCCGTCCTGCTCACGCTGGCTGCGGCGCTGCGCCTGCTCATTATGGTCAAGTTCACGCTCGATCCGATCTGCGGCGCGGTGAAAGACGTTGACGGTCGACCAAAGGAGATCGTCGAGGTCGGGCTCGAGGCGGGTATCTTGCAGGGTGGCGACGAACGCGTCGAAGATGTCTGCAATCGCGCCGGCGACGCGGTGGCCCTCCGGAAGCGGTCGGGGATCCGGCTCATCCGCGAAGGGCCGGTAGCCATAGAGCTGGAGTTCGGTGAGGGCGTGGTCGATCGGTGAAGACGAATGCTGTGGTTCGTAGTCGTCATGCTCGCTCATTTGGATGCTCCGTCGGTTGGACCGCGACCCTCGCGGCCTTCATGGCAGAAAGCCGGCGGGCGGGACGGTCCTGCACCCGCAGCGAAGCGGAGGGCCGGAGCGTCAGCGGAGGAGGGCGCAGGCCGGCTATTTTGCTTCGCGATGGAAAGCGCTCCCTTGGGAGCGCGCCGGAAAATAGTCGGCCGAAGACATTGCGAGGCCGGGTCGTTTGCTGGCCGATCGCCCTCTTGAAGGCCGGAGGCACGGTTTCTCTCCGATCTCAGGAGCACCCGAGCAATGCCACTACGCGGGGAGCGGCCGGTTCCGAGCTATGCCGCCACTGGCATAAATCGGGCGATGTCCTGCGGGGCGAGTTGGACCCGGGCGCGCGCTCGAAGATCAGCGATGCCGAGCCTACAGAGATCTTCGTTGAAATCGCCAAATGCCGGCGAGAGCACGATCGCTTCGATCCCGGCAGCATTTGCTCTTTCGATCAAGACATCGCGCGCGCCGTCACCGGCTGGATCGGGGTCACGGACAATGTAGAGCCGTCTGAGGGTGACGGGGAACAGGATGGCAGCAAGATGCGCGGCCGAGAGCCCTGCGGCCATGGCCATGTCGGGCAAGATACACCGAAGCGACAGGACCGTCTCGATGCCCTCGCCGGCCGCCATGACTTCGCTGGGCGGACCAAAGCGAACCGCATGCCCGAGAAGGTCGCCCATAGCGCGCCTCGGGGTATCTACCGGTGCCTTGCCCCTGCCGGAAGGGTCAATCCAGGTGCGATGTGCGCCGGTCAAATGACCGCAGACATCGGTGACGGACGCGATCATCGCCGGCCAGGTCTCAGTCGGCGAGTGTTGGTCGGGCCGATAATAGCAGTGGGGGTGAAAACGCAGGCTTTCGGTCCCGTGCAAAGCAGTAATACTGCGGTTGCGCAGATACGTCTCTACGACCGTGCCTGCAATCGGCCGCGACACCGCAAACAGCCGACGCGCTTTCTCCGACGTTTCCGACGGCGCGGCCACCAACTTCAACCGGGTTGATGCCTGCTCTGGTTCGGGATGCGGTAAGCCGAGAAACGCTATTGCCTCATGGGCAACGTCCCTGAAGTCGCTCAAGCCGCGGCTTTCGCGGATGATATCGAGAAGATCGCCGTGCTCCCCGGTCGCCGCGTCAGTCCACTTGCCGGCTGCGCCCTTTCCGCTCTGCGAGCCGACGAGCCGCACGAACATCGAGCGGCCCGGCGTGTTTCGGACATCGCCGACAAACCAGTAGCGGCCCTCGCGATGTCCGTTCGATAGATAGTGGCGACAAACCGCCTCGGCCTGCCGGCCCAAGCGTTGCGCCAGGTTGGACGCGTCGTGCCGGGGCATCATGCATCCTCCCGCGTCTCGATGCGCCGCACGGGATAGCGCTCCAGCAGCTTGCCCAGAATTGCGGGGCCAGATGCGTCGGTGGGTGCGAACATGCGCAGTTTCCAGGAGATGATCTCGCCGAAGAGGCCGTAGGTCGAAAGGCGCTCTCGCATGGTGTCGTTGAAGTCCGCCAGTTCGATTCGGTTGACGCCCATGATGCGGCTGCGCCGAAGCTGGATAGATGCGGCTGGTTCGGCCGCCGGGGATGAGACAAGCGGAAGCGGCTCCGCCGAAGCGGCAGTCTTGGAAGCGGAAACGTCAAGCATGGAGAAAACCTCGAGGAGAGCGGAACGGGATGAATCGGGGGGCCCTCTCTCTCGACCAACCCGGCTCAAATCCGTCCTGGCCGGCCTCTCTCCTCTGGACTGCGGTCTGTCCGATAGCGGGCCTTCTTCGATCCGGCTCTACGCCGCTGCACGCCGTCAGCCCAATGGTGGCGGCGGCAACGCGGTCGATAGGCGGGCGAAATCTTGGCGCGCAGTGGGAATGGCGGGTTAGCAGCAGCGGCCGAGCGAGGAGGGACGCGGCAGAACTGGCCAATTGGCTTTGCCCCTCCGGTTGGCCAGGGGAAGCGAGCATCCGGTAGGTGGTAGGAAAGAGCGCGGAGCGGCCGAAGCCACCCCGCGCGAGGCGATCTATTCGGTGGCCATATGCGGTCCGCTATCTTCAATCTGCGCACTATCGTCTGAGAGGAATTCGGGAAGCTCTTCCCCATAGCCCTCGGCTCCGGTGCCACTATCAGCGCCGGCACTACCGTCAAGGTCGACCAGGCGCAGCGGCTCGGGCAGCCAGCTACTGTCAGCCAGCAGGCGCTCGGCTTCTTTCGCCATATCTCCCTTCTTCAGATGGTCGATAAGCTGCGCGGCCTGTTCACCCTTCGCCTCTCGCACCGCCTCGAGAATGCGAGACTTGGTGATGCGGCCGAGATAGTTTTCGACAGTCGGCATCCAACCCGCCTCGATCATATCGAGACCGACGGCCCGGGCCAGTCGATCAGCTTGCGCGATCCGCTGCTGAACACCACGCGCCGAGATAGCGCCGCCGTAACGGTCGCCCTTCTCGTGGAGCGCGTTCACGCCGTAGCTGATACAATGGCCGAGCAATGCCGCACGACTGGTCTCATCGAGTGCGGCAATCCAGTCCCAAAGTGCATCGTCGTCAGTCGGCAGGTCCGATTTCCAGGCCTCATGGCGTTCGGCCACCGATTTCGCCGAGGGGCTGTCCTTCAGTTCATCTGCCTGCAGAGGGAAGAAGACGTGACGGATCGAGGCCTCCAGGCACCCGGTTCTGGTGCGGTGCTGGAACGTGTCGGTGACCAGCTTGTGCAACAACGCTGTCATGGCGACGTGGGGATTGCTGGCAACCGCATCGCGCAACGTCAGCGTCCGGTGCGCGGTCAATTCTGTCACCAGTCGGTCCGGCAGGGGCCTGACCGCATCGTCCTCGTCTTCCTCGCGCTCGACTGCCTGGCCGGCCATGGTGACAACGGCACGGTGCACCGACGGGTCGCCGGGAGCCCCGGACCCGCCGTCATTTTTCGATTCATTCGAGCCATCGAGTGAAACTGGCGGCACGTCCTCAGGACGGAAAAACCCACGTTCTACCGCGAGCGAGCCGTCGGCGTCGATGCTGACGAACGCGCCGGCGATGGCGATGTCGCTCGGATCGAACTGCCTTGGGCGCTTGTCGAAAGTGGCGAGCGCGGCCTCGATTTCCCCGAGCCGCTGATCGACCTCTTCGGGCAGCTCGTCAGCACCCTCATATTCGGTTGCAAGTTTGGCGTGCTCGGCACTGAGGGCGTCAATGGCAGCTTGCTCCTCGGCAGAGAGGTCGAGAGGATCACCCTGCAGCTGGTACAGCCCACGTGTTGCGCCGTATGGGAGACTGACAGCGACCTCGACCCACTTCCAACCTTCGGCTGCAACTTCCTGCGCAACCTCTTTGATTTTTTCCGCAACCAGGCGGTCCAGCAGCGCTGCATCCTGCAACCAGCCGCCATTGTCCGACTGGAACAGGTCGTGCATGACGATGCCACCGGCAGCCTCATAGGCATCAATGCCCACGAAGACCGCGCGCTTGTCTGATGTTCGTACCGTCGTCTCGGTCAGCATGCGCCGGATTTGATAGGGCTCTTTCGACCAGCTATTTCTGATCGCTTCCCAGACCTGCTCCTGGCGGGCACGGTCTTCGGAGACCGTGAAAGCCATGAGTTGCTCCAGCGCTATGCCGTCATCGGCATACACTTCGAGCAGCACTGGCGAGACAGAAGCCAACCTAAGCCGTTGCTTAACGACGTTGACCGACACGAAGAAGGCTGCAGCAATCTCCTCCTCGCTCATGCCTTTTTGTTGCATATCCTGAAAGGCGCGAAACTGATCGAGCGGGTGCAGCGGCGCACGTTCGATGTTTTCGGTGAGCGACACCTCCTCAGCAATGATCGTGCTGTGACGGTCGCGCACCACACAGGGCACCGGCGCGGTCTTGGCGAGGCGCTTTTGCTTCACCAGCAGCTCAAGGGCGCGAAAGCGTCTGCCTCCGGCAGGCACCTCAAACATGCCAGTCTCGTTGCCGTCGCTATCGACGACGGGCAAGACACTGAGGCTCTGGATCAAGCCGCGGCGGGCGATCGAGCCAGCGAGATCCTCGATCGAGACGCCGACTTTGACGCGCCGGACGTTGGACTGGGAGAGCACCAGCTTGTTGAAGGGGATGTCGCGCGAGGACGACAGGGTGATCTTCTGAACGGCAGTAGCCATTGGGATTTACTCCGCGACGGGCAGCCGAGAGCCTCTCTTTCGACCTCCAAACCCGTCATGAGAATTCCGACACGCCTCTCCCTCCGATGTGCTCGACAGCCACGCCACGTTTGTCGCGGAGCTGCATCTCGGTCCTGGCGTCCTGCAACGACTTCGCCGCAGCGGCGTCCGGCATCGAGGAAGACTTCGATCACAAACGCATTCGCAGGGAGAAGCCGACCTGGAAGCAGGCGGCAATCACGCTGCCTCTCACTGATCATCGTCAGTGGCGATGCTGTCAGGCAAGAACCCCAGGAGATAATCCGCAGCCTTGCTTGCCAGTGCGGCGGCGCGAAAGATCGCACGGTTGTCCTCGCGCAGCACCTCTAGCCACGAGCCGACATAGTCGGCGTGACGCACGGTCGGCGTGATGCCAAGCGAGGCGCAGCAAAAAGCCGCGCTTATCTCGGCAACCAGCTCTTCGAAGGCATACTTCTTGGTGCCAAAGGAACCAGAGAAATCCCGGTTGAGGCGTGAGACATGACCCGTGGCGTGCGCAAGCTCATGCAGGGCGGTCTGGTGCCAGTTGATCGGATCGAAATAGGCCTGGGGTGGCGGGATCCGCACATAGTCGTGGGCCGGAGCGTAGAAGGCGCGGCTGCCCCCGATCCGGAAATCGATCCCGGTTTTCTTGATCAGCGTCTCGACCTTGGGCTCGATCAGGACGGACAAGGGTGGGGGTATGGCTATCGCAACATCGTCGGGCAGCCCGTCGCACTGCGCGGCGTTGAACACCGTGAAGCGTTTGAGGAATGGGATCGATCGGGCTTGCTCGCCGGTTTCGTGGGCGCGCTTTTTCTCGTCCTCGGGCACGAATCGGTCGGCGTAGACGACCGTCGTTCCATGCTCACCCTTGCGGACGCTGCCGCCAAGCGAGAGCGCCTGACGGAAAGTCAGCCAGCTCTGTCCCGAAAAGCCCTGCTCGATCACCGAACCCCAGAGGATCAGGATATTTATCCCAGAATATTGCCGGCCGGTGACGGCGTTCTTCGGCAAGGCCAGCGGCGCTTTCGCGGCCGCCGTCCCCCATGGCTGAACCCAGGGTAGCCGACCGTCCTCCAACTCGCCGATAATCTTATTGGTGATTTCGTCATATAAGCTGGCCCGGGTGGGGGCAGCTTCGTGCCGATGCTTGGGCATTGCCAGTCTCCGCGCCGGGCGCGGGGAGCCTCTCTCCCTGCTTTCAACCCGTCAGTGCACCAAGCGCGGCCCTCTAACTCTAGGAACGCGAACGAAGATTCGGCTGCCGACCAACTCGAGAGAGATTTCCGAAACCGCGGCGTGAGGCGATCAGCAGAACCCCCAAATGCGCGGCGCGCGGGTTCCAGCCCGAGGGCCGGCCAGTGAGTCCATGGAAACGGAAGCCGCACAGATGGCCGAAGTTCAGTCGGGAGCCGTTTGACCGGCCACGGGTGCGCAGCCAGCCGAAAGGCTCGCGGAGCGTCGAGGCGCAAAGGCGAAAGCGTGTTAGGACAACCGTTCCGATTAGCAGGTCGAAGGAGCACCTTTGCCGCAGCAGCTCCAGTTGGCGCTTTTCGCAGCAGCGTGGTCAGAGGAAGGATCGCGCGGCAGGGCATCCGGCACGGCGAGATAGGAAAAAAGATGCGCTCAACGAGACCCGCGATCCGACTGTTTCCGAGTGAAACTATCGGATCATAAAGATTTGGCTGAGGGCTCCGTTTTGAAAATCCCCGACCAATTCGATGAGACCACGCCTCTCCGCGTCGAGATTGCAGCACGAATTGCCTTTCCGGACGGCTCGATGCGCGCGGCGGGCCTGCGCAAGGAGCGTGACGCTGGTCGACTTGAAACCGAGCTAATCGCCGGAAAGGAGTACGTGACCTTGCTGGCGATCACCAGAATGAGGGAATTATGCCGCGGACGTCGAAAGGGCCACACCTCGTCTGGCGGGACAAAAGCTGGAAAAAGGACGGAACACTCCGAAACCAAGCTGGATGGTTTATCCGCGATAGAACAACGTTCATCAGCGCTGATAGCTGCGAAAAAGGCCGTCCAGGACCTGAAGCTGAAAAGGCGCTCGCGGCCTACATCGCCAGCAAGTACCACCGAGTGCGCGGCGCCGAAGATGTCTTGATTGCCGAGGTCATCAACATCTACCTGAGAGAGGTTGCACCGAAGCATGCCGCGCCAGAAGAGACGGCGGCTCGGCTGGACAAAATCCTCGATTTCTTCGGTGAAAAGACGCTCGCCGCTATCAACGGCAAACTCTGCCGCGACTACACCGCGTGCTGTCCCACAGAAGCCGTTGCGCGCCGGCAACTCGAGGATTTTCGTGCGGCCATCAACTACTATCGCAGGGAAGGCTACACGACTGCCGCACCGACGATTGTCCTGCCCGACAAGGCCGGTGCACGCGAGCGCTGGTTGACGCGCAGTGAAGCGGCCGCCCTCATCTGGGCAGCGTGGCGTATGAAGCAGAAATGGAAGGGCCAGGAGAGCGGCCGGCGTACCGGACGACACCTCGCCCGCTTCATGCTTGTCGCGCTTTACACAGGAACACGCTCGGCCGCAGTCTGCGGCGCCGCCGTCCGTCCAACCAAAGGGCGTGGTAATGTGGACCTTGACCGCGGCATCTTTTACCGCAGCGCCGATGGCGCAAAGAAGACCAAAAAACGCCAGCCGCCCGTGCGCCTGCCGGACCGGCTATTGGCTCACCTCCGCCGCTGGGCGTGCACCGATCTCGATATCAGAACCAAGGCGCGCGGCAAAAGCGCAAATATCGGCCGAAAAATATCGCAAGATTTTGTCGTGGAGTGGAATGGCAAGCCGGTGGTGTCGGTAAAGAAGAGCTTTAGGAGAGCTCGCGACGCGGCCGGCCTCGGTCCCGACGTCACTTCACACACGCTTCGCCATACCGCTGCGACATGGCTTATGCGGGCCGGCGCCGACATGTGGCAGGCGGCGGGCTTTCTCGGCATCACCGTGGATGTTCTGATTGAAACTTATGGCCACCATCACCCCGACTTCCAGGCTGACGCCGCCGAGAAGATCGCCAAGAAGCAGGTCGCCGCCAAGGCGACGAAATCGGTCTCAGGACAGGTGACAATGAAACATGAACTCGGCAGGGGCGCCCTGTAGGCTCCCCACCCAAAGCTCGAAGGGAAACGCAATCATTGCGAAGCAAGTGTGACGATCAAGCCCAAAAAGCTGCAGCTTTGCTGGTAGCGCACATCGTTCGGGACGATGGGGTCGCAGGTTCAAGCTGCCGCCTATATTCGACGAGCGCAAAAAGGCTGCCGACGATCGTGGACAGGATGAAAATCGTGAAAGCCATGCCGAGCGTCACGGGTACGGCGCCCAGAATTTCCTGCGAGTCCTGGAGCAGAATTTCGGTATCAAACATGGTCGGATTACCCTTACGTCACACGCTCGCGACGGCCGCGTTCTTGATCTGAGCTGTTGTCGTCGCCTCTGGCGCTTGCATTGGTGAGCGGAGCTCGAAGAAGCGCACGATGAGCCACGCGACAAGGCACATCAGCGAATAGATAACCGCCAGCACGAGGTACGTTTCGAACTGGTACTGGTTATAGTCGCGCTCCACGATCAAGTGCGCGGTCGCCATCACGTCCGCAGCCCCGATGTACATGACCAGCGCAACGTCATGGATCAGGTAGATGATCGAGTTTCCATAGCCCGGCAATGCGAAGTGCACCGCTTGCGGGCCGACTACGCGGGTGATCTTCTGTCGGAAGGTATATCCCAGACTGTCGGCCGCATCATGCTGGCCGGGATCGACAGCCAGGTATGCAGGTCGCATGACTTCCGACAGATACCCTCCATGATAGAGGCTCAGCCCCACCATCGCAGCGATCGTTGCAGAAATAAGATCCTTGGCGCCGAACAGGATCACCAACAAGGGCAGCCCGTAGAACGCGACGAATAACTGCAGGACGACGGGAACACTCCGGGCATAGGACACGTAGAGGTCAGTCAGGTGACTGATCACCGGAATCCTGGGAACCCGGAGTGTTGTCGCGACGAGAGCCAAGCAAAAGCCGACGACCAAATCGCTACGAAGCCCACGGGCAGACCTTAGCCTCCCGCGCTGAGCATTTCGACGATTGTTAAATCCAAAGAATCACCACAGGACGGTGGCCGTCGAGCGAGTTTTCAGCAGCCCATTTCCGCAGCCTCTTAATGTGCAACTTGCGAAGCTGCCGACATCAATTCCTCGGGATTCAGCGCTCTGAAGGTGTTGAGGCCATCCTCCAGAACTTCAGTGAAGTTCCAGCGTACGATGCCCGCCCGGTCGATTAGGAACTGACCGACAAGCTGCGCCTGGCTGGAAGCCATCGCCTGCTGATCGACTTCCGTAATCTCATATCCTTCCTTCTTGTTAAGAAATTCATTCATTGCCATGACGTCCATAGGCTCGGGCAACTCGCCCGGGAGATGGAACGATATCGCCATGACCGTGTCCATCCCGACCTCGCGCAAGCCGAAAGCACGGTGCGAGGCGCGCTCCGGGTCGGATGCGGCGAGGAGATCGGGTGCCGGGTGGTAACGGAAATAGAGCCGCGCCCGCTCGACCGGCGTATTGACCACAGCCAGGCATTCGACGCCTTTCTCACGCAGGGCCGGCTTGAGTTGCGCCATCGCCGCGACATGGCGCCGGCAGAACGGACAGTGCAGGCCTCGGAACAAACCGATCAACAACGGGCTACGGCCTCGAAAATCATCGAGCGCGATCTTGCCTTCGCGTGAGATCGCATTGAGCACAACATTCGGTGCCCGGTCGCCCGGCTGCAGCGGGCGGTCAACACTACTCGTGGACATGGACAACCTCCTCGCCCGGGTCAGTCAGGGAAAGCAGCACCCAGCGTTTCGGAGGCGATCAAGTGCTGGGGCGAAAGCTTCCTGTGCCAAGGCAATAGCTTTCGACCTCTGCCATATTGCCGAGGTCGAGATTACGCGCGTTGCAAGCCCATCATAACACGAAAAAGCATCTGCGTCGTCAGTCCGGCGATCGCGGCTTGCGAAGAATAGGCGGGGGCGGGCGAGGCCGCTATTCTGCGCTTGATTTCATCTGTCCTCGATGCTCTGACACGAGATCGAAGCGTAGGGAAAAATCGCACGCCGGCGTCAAAATCGCGACTTGGCGTAGAAAAGGCGATGGCTCCCCGGGATCGATGAAGCGGCGAATTACGAATTCTCCATAGCACTGCGCCAGGATCCGCCGCGAGCATACAATATGCGAAAAACGCGATCGGGACCGCGCGGAAGCACTTCGCCTCGCCGGCGGCCCCTTTGGCCCTTCCGCCGAAGTGAGTGCACCCTCTGCCGGCGGCTTTGTAAATGATGGACGCCTAGACACATGTTGTGAAAACGCGTGATAAGTTCGGTCTGCGCTAGATTCAAAGATGGCCGGGGCACCAGAAGATGGCCCACCAAATGTACAACGCAATGCTTGGCTTCGCCGCGCTTGTCTTAGCCGCGTGCCAATCGGCCCCCGAAACGCCGCAACCCGTCACTCTCGAACCTGCGTTAGAATCGGGAATTCCTCTCCAACCGCCCTTGGCTGCTGCCGGGGTTCCTTCCGGCTCAGCAATCATGCATCAATCCGTGGCGGTCACTCCGCCAGGCAAGGGCGTTCCAACAAAGTACGCCGATTTTTCCGGTCTATGGGCCGGCCGATTGGAGGGGATGTATGACGCCAAACTTGCTGTTCAAACGGTTTCTTCCAATGGGAAGGTGACGGTCACCTATGCGTGGGGAAATCTGGGCGACAACTATCCGGGAGAGGCCGCCGGCGCTGGAAGAATTGTAGGGAGGACGTTGAAGCTTGAGCGCCTGCCGAATGGCGCCGACGTCAGTTTTGTCATGCGGCCGGACGGAGCACTGGCCGGAACCGTTACGCTTGCCGGCCAGACCTACACGGGCGCGTTCCTCAAGCTACGATGAAGACGCATCCGAAGGGCTATGCAGAGGGCCAGGCGACTGTTCCAATATTGCCGTCTACTCAGTTTCGTCCCGACTGAAATTAAGCCTTCGTTAGGTATGTCTGAGACCGTCGCAGGCTGGATTCAAAACGTTGGTCGACGGTTGTAGGTGCGCTCGGTAGGAACGCCGGTATGCATCATCTGTCGGTAAGTGTCGCCCTGGCCATTTCGCTTGTCGTCGGTTTAGTCGTGGCGGCGATCGCGTCGCAGGGGCAGTCAGAAGGCTGCGGCATCCGACGCTCACTCGTCCTGGCAGACAGTGAAGAAACGACAGTCATGCCGTCGCGGAGCGGCTATCATTGAGAATTGGCTTCGGTAGGCGCCCGCGAGCTTCGCAAGACGGGATCATCGCAATCTACCTGATTGAAAGCCGCTGAAGGTCCTCGACCATCGAATCTCGGTGTGTTTCTCACAAAGTCGCTGGGATCACCGCCCTCCTAGGCTCACCGACCTTGAAACGTGGTGCTACGCGCCTCCCCATTGAGCTCGGGCCCAGGGCATTGGCTGCTTCGATGACCGCCTCCGGTCACCGGCTGGCTTTTGTGCATTTCGCCCGAAACTGTGCAGTGGTTGGGAAACGGGCTGAACAACAGCAATGGCTCAAATGGCTGTGGTCGCAATCTTCTCGCGCCATATTTCCGGGGAGAGCAGATCGGTCGCGAATTCCTGGCCCCTATGCGAACACCCGTCGCAATCCCGACAGCGACCGCCAAGGCAGCGGCGCAACGTGCCTGTTTTAGGGGAGGGAAGAGATTCGGCCAACCGATTGGTGCCTAAGCTCAAGCCTTGTTGTTCAACGCCTTTTGCCGCGACCGCTGGCGAATTGCTGCCACGAGTTCGGGTTCGAACCGCCGTGTTGTTGCGATTTTCGTCGAAGAGTTTGCGACAGCGAGCAAACGCTCAGGATCCGGCGTACTAGCGGCAAAAGCTGCTTGTACCGCACAAGCCGGGTTCATTCTGCTCCATTCTTCTGAAACGTGGCGAAGACAAGCCGCTTGCCTTCGCGCACGCTATCTTCGAGCGGCTTCGCCTTCGCCAGATGCGCCGCAATCGCGCTGGCCAGCATGCAACCTGTTCCGCGCATCGATGTGGCAAGGCGCGGTAGATCGACATGGATGGGTTGATGATCGGAGCGCAGCAGAATATCGGTCGATTGGGGTCCCGAGGCATGCCCACCCTTGATCAGCACTGCCTGAGGGCCGGCGGCCAGCAGTCTTTGTCCTTGTTGGAGCGCACCGTTCTCATCCACTGCCAGTTCGGAGCCAATAAGGAGCGCCAGTTCAGGAAGGTTGGGCGTGACCAGGCAGCAAAGCGGCATCAGATCGCGCTTCATGACGGCGATAGCGCCTGCTTCCAGGAGAGCCCGGCCTGAGGTGGAGGCCAGCACTGGATCGAGTACTGCCGGCACCTGTCGATTTTCGCGCAGTACGGCGGCAACCGCAGCGATGATCTCGGCTGTTCCGAGCATGCCGATCTTGATGGTCGCCACTTCGTTGGCCCGCAGCGCGGCGCGCATCTGATCGGCGACCAGGCTTGGTGGAGAATGATGAATTTCCGTCACGGCGTCGTGCGTTTGCACCGTTAGCGCTGTGACGGCCAGACAGGTGCGCACGCCAATGGATGCGATCGTTTCGATATCGCGTGCTATTCCAGCACCCCCGCTGGAATCCGATCCGCCAACGACAAGCACATGCGGTTCTCGTCTCATCGCCATCGGTCCGTCTTTTCGATCCATTCCCTGGTGCGCGCTTCGGGATCGGAGCTCAAAGTGATGTCGGTGACCACTGCGGCGCTGTCGGCGCCGGCTTCAAAGACGCCATCGAGGCGGCCAGGGTTGAGGCCGCCGATAGTGACTAATGGGATTGGCGCCACCCGCCGCTTCCACTCGCTGATCCGCTCTAGCCCTTGCGGTGCCCACTTCATTTTCTTCAAGATGGTGGGATAGATCGGACCCAGCGCAACATAGTCGGGATCGGCAAAAATGGCCATCGCCAGCTCGACATGATCATGCGTGCTCAACCCGAGCCTGACACCGGCTGACCGTATCCTTGAGAGGTCGGCGGTTTGCAGATCTTCCTGGCCGAGATGCACGAAGTCGCAGCCCTCCTCGATTGCCAGGCGCCAATGATCGTTCACGATGAGCTGGCACTGGTGCTCGGCGCACAGGGCCTTCGCCTTCCGGATTTCGGTGCACAACCTGGCCTCATCTATGGTCTTGATGCGCAGTTGCACCAGCCTGACGCCAAGCGGCACTAGCCGTTCGATCCAGGCAGCGCTGTCGACGATCAGGTAGAAGGGATCGAGCTTCATGAAAAAACTGCCCTGCCGATCGCCGGCGTCGACGGCACGGCGACGTCGCGCGGTTCGAGCATTCCCGAGCAGAAGGCCTCACGACCGGCCTCGACCGCCTTGCCGAAAGCACGCGCCATGCCGACCGGATCGGCCGCCTTGGCGACCGCCGTGTTCAGGAGCACGGCGTCAAAGCCGAGTTCCATGACGGTCGCCGCGTGCGACGGCCGTCCGAGCCCGGCATCCACGATCATGGGAACGTCGGGGAAATGCCCACGCATCGAGCGCAGCGCCATGAGGTTGATCGGCCCGAGGGCGGAACCGATCGGTGCGCACCACGGCATCAAGGCCTTGCAGCCCGCCGCAAGCAGCCGCTCGGCGACAACAAGGTCGTCGGTGGTATAGGGGAATACCGCAAAACCGTCCTCGTACAGGATGCGGGCGGCTTCGACCAGACCGAACACATCCGGCTGCAGCGTGTCGTGGTCGCCGATCACTTCGAGCTTGATCCAGGTCGTCCCGAAGATCTCGCGCGCCATCTTCGCGGTTGTGACCGCTTCCTTGACGGAGTGGCAGCCTGCGGTGTTGGCAAGGATTCTCGTGCCAAGCGAGCGGATCAGCGACCAGAATTTTTCGCCTTCCCTGCGGCCTGCCATCTCACGTCGCAAGGAGACGGTCACCACCGACGTGCCTGACGCCTTGACCGCATCGGCAAGGATGGCCGGCGAAGGATACTGAGCCGTGCCGAGAAGCAGGCGGGAGGGAAGCGTTGTCCCGAGAAGATCGAACATGCTAGCCTCCCTGCATCGGCGAGAGGATTTCGATCCGGTCGCCGTCGCTCAACTGGAATTCCGCCCGGTTGGCTTTGTGCACGAGGTCGCTGTTGACGGCCGTCGCCAGCCAATCGCCCTCATAGTCGAGCGCGGCAAGCAGCTCCGCCAGCGTGGTGGCGGCAACCTCATGCGCTTCGCCATTGACCGTTAGTTTCATGGGCAAGCTCCTTGGTTCTGTCTTGACTGAAAATCAGGTCGGCAGCCTGGCGCGCCATAGCGGGGGCGAGGAGAAAGCCGTGACGATAGAGTCCGTTGATCGCTATGATCTCGCCGTTCGTTTCCACGCGCGGCAGGTTGTCGGGAAAGGCTGGACGGACGCCAACACCGGTTTCAACGATCTCGGCCTCGCCAAAGGCCGGATGGAGGGCATAGGCGGCACCCAGCAGCTCCATCATCGATCGCGCCGTGACCGGTCCGACAGACTGGCTTTCAATCATCGTCGCGCCGATCATGAAACGGTGGTCGGTGCGTGGCACCGCATAAAGCGGAAAGCGCGGATGAAGCAGCCTGACTGGGCGCGACAGCGAGACATCAGGCGTATTCAGGATTAGCATCTCGCCGCGAACGCCGCGCAGTCGGTCATCGCCCGCCGCCATTCCCGTGCATTCGATCTGGCGATCGAAACCGGAAACAGCCGAAGCGTCGGCGCCGAAGTGGAACTCGACGCCCATCGCCGCCAGCCTATCATGAAGTGCCGCCATCGCCTGACGCGGGTCGAGATGGGCTTCGTCGGGGAAGAGCAGTCCGCGGCGGAAGCGGCCGGCGAGGTCGGGCTCGAGCAACACGATTTCATCTTCATCGACACGCCGATGACCCGAGGTGCGGCTGGCGAACCGGTCGAGCTCGCCCGCATCGCGCGGCGCGGCCACGACCAGGGTTCCGGCCCGTGTCACGTGACCCGGCAGTACCGCATCCCACCAGTCGGCGGCATCGCGTCCGAGATCCAGCACTGGCTGCTCCGCGCTTTCACGCTCGCACCATGGCGCCAGCATACCGCCGGCGAACCATGACGCATTGCCGCCAAGGCTGTGCCTTGTCTCGGCAACGGTCACAGCCGCGCCGCGCGTGGCGAGTTCGAAGGCGACGGTGAGGCCGCCGACGCCAGCCCCTTTGACCAGCAGTCTCATGATCGCTCATGTGCCTCCGGCACAAGCGGTGCGCCGGTCTCGTCCGAGGGCACGTAGAGGTCGCCGCCCTCGCGGTATTTCGCCGCCATCGCGGCCATTCCCTCTTTTTGGGCCTCCGTGCGGATATCGTGAGAGATACGCATGGAACAGAATTTCGGACCGCACATCGAGCAGAAATGTGCCAGCTTGTGCGCCTCCTTGGGCAAGGTCTGGTCGTGGAAGGACCGCGCGGTTTCGGGATCGAGCGACAGGTTGAACTGGTCCTCCCAGCGGAACTCGAAGCGCGCCCGGGAAAGGGCATCATCCCTAACCTTTGCAGCCGGATGACCCTTCGCCAGATCGGCGGCATGGGCGGCGATCTTGTAGGTGATTACGCCGGTCTTGACGTCGTCGCGATCGGGAAGGCCAAGATGCTCCTTGGGCGTGACGTAGCAGAGCATGGCTGTGCCGAACCAGCCGATCATGGCGGCGCCGATACCTGAGGTGATGTGGTCGTAGCCTGGCGCGATGTCGGTCGTCAGCGGGCCAAGCGTATAGAACGGCGCCTCACCGCAGACGGCGAGCTGCTTGTCCATGTTCTGTTTGATCTTGTGCATCGGCACGTGGCCCGGCCCCTCGATCATCACCTGGCAGTCCTTTGCCCAGGCGATCTTCGTCAATTCACCGAGCGTTTCCAGCTCGGCGAATTGCGCCGCATCATTGGCGTCGGCGATCGAGCCCGGACGAAGCCCGTCGCCGAGCGAGAAGGAGACGTCATAGCCGCGGCAGATGTCGCAGATTTCCGCGAAATGCTCGTAGAGGAAGCTTTCCCGGTGATGGTGCAGGCACCATTTGGCCATGATTGAGCCGCCGCGCGAGACAATGCCCGTGACCCGGTCGACGGTCAGCGGGATGTAATGCAGCCGCACACCGGCATGGATGGTGAAGTAGTCGACGCCTTGTTCGGCCTGCTCGATCAGCGTGTCTCGATAGACCTCCCAGCTCAGATCCTCGGCGATGCCGCCCACCTTCTCCAGCGCCTGGTAGAGCGGCACCGTGCCGATCGGCACCGGCGCATTGCGCACGATCCATTCGCGGATGTTGTGGATGTTGCGGCCAGTCGACAGGTCCATCACCGTGTCGGCGCCCCAGCGGATCGCCCACACCATCTTTTCCACTTCCTCGGCCATCGAGGAGGTGACCGCCGAATTACCGATATTGGCGTTGATCTTGACCAGGAAATTGCGGCCGATGATCATCGGCTCGCTCTCGGGATGATTGATGTTGGCGGGAATGATCGCGCGTCCGCGCGCCACCTCGTCGCGCACGAACTCCGGCGTTACGAAATCGGGGATGGCCGCGCCGAAGGCTTCGCCGTCGCGCTGCAGCTTGCCGCGCAACATCTGACGGCCGAAGTTCTCGCGGATGGCGACGAACTCCATCTCGGGGGTGATGATGCCGGCGCGCGCATAGCCAAGCTGGGTCACCGCCTTGCCTGCCTTGGCCCTGAGTGGCCGGTTGCGAATGGGAAATTCCGGCGTCAGGCGCTCACCGGTCACAAATCCGTTGTCCTCCGGCCGCACGCGGCGGCCGTCATAGGCCTCGACATCGCCGCGCGCCGTGATCCATTCGTGGCGAAGCCGGGCAAGACCGTTTTCAATGCTGGTTTCGACAGCCGGGTCGGTATAGGGGCCGGACGGATCGTAGACGGTGACGGGCGGCTCGCCGGCCGTTGGATGGACGGAGATTTCGCGCATCGGCACCCTGATCTGCGGATGGAGGACGCCGGGCTTGTGGATTTTCCGCGAGGCTGGCAGCGGTCCCGTCGAGACGGCGGGAGTGAGGGCATTCATCTTGAGGCTCCTTTGCTCATGCATTGGAGACCCAGTTCTGTGCCGGAAGGATGAAAAGACGCTTCTGTCGACCTGCCGAAACAGGACCTGGGGCGTAAACTCCCGCAAAGCGCTTGCACCGTCCCTACGCCAGTATGAACTGGATCAGGTTCAACGGGTCACTGCGCCGCGAAAGCAAGCAGTATCTCAGCCCCTTGCCGGGACTCCCCTGGTGAATGCGTCAGGTTGAACGGGCCGGCGCCGGTTTGTCAAGCGCGTTCTGGCCGCGGCCGATCGGCGGCCGGTCAGACCGTGCGGAAAAAATCGTGCATGTCTCGGCGACAAGTCAAGCGTGGGAGATGAAGGCAGGGACAAGGGAATCGCAAACGGTCGGACTAAAAATCGATCCTGATGATCACGCCTTCAATGGGCACCAAAGGTTTGCGCGTAGATCGCCTCGATTCTTCCTGCCTCGTCACTGGTCAGCGCGGCGAATTCCTTTTCGCGCGCGCGGTTCGACAGATGTCCATCATTCTGGTGAAGAAAACGGAAGAGCAGATCGGTCAACCGCTCGGGCATCTCGATAAAGGCGTCCACCTGCTGCCGGAATTGATCGTAGCGCTGCAGAAATGCGGTTTCCTCGGGAAGGTCCCGTTCGATCGTCCGCCGAACGCAGGCATAGAGGAATTCGGCGTGCGGGGTTGCATCGAAGAACCGGTAGAAATCACCGGTGTCATTCAGCACCCGGACGTTGAATTGCGGCGTCGGTTCCCATTCCACCAACGGCAGAAGGCGCTGCGAATAGCTCTCGAGCACGCCCCTGTACTCGTTGATCTGGTCCAGGATCGCGGCCGAGACGGGAAAGACCACTCCCGGCGGATTGAAGCCGCGCATGGCAAGGACGTGGTGGATTAGGTAGCGGTGAATGCGGCCGTTTCCGTCCTCGAACGGGTGGATGTAGACAAAGCCGAAGGCGAGGATTGCGGCGGCTATGACTGCATCAAGGTTCTGCGCGGGGCCCTGATCGAAGGCCGCCATTCCATCGATTAGCCGCGGCAGGTCCTCGGGCCGAGCGCTGATGTGATCGGGCAGGGGCGTGCCGTTGTCTCGGTCATGCTCACCGACGAAACCCCCTTCTTTTCGGAAGCCAAGTCTTACTAAACGGGCGTCGCCAAGTACAATTCTTTGCAGACGCAGCAGCTCATCGCGATCGATCGGCCAGCGGCCGGCTTCGCCGATGGCGCGGCCCCAGCGCTGGATGCGATCTTGCGGCGGGCGCTCGCCCTCGATCGCATAGCTTGATCGCGAGTCTTTGAGCAAAAGAAAGGCGGCGGTCCGAGCAAGGAGGTCGCGCGGCACGTCCGCTACGATTGCCTCCGCGCGCCGCGGTAGTTCAAGGGCGATGAATTTTTCGAGAGTCTTGGTTCGGAACACCAGCGGGCAGAACTCAGGCGTGCCGGGGAGATTGTCCCTTATGCGGTAGCGCGAAGCGGTCTTCTCGGATCCGGGCCACTGCAGCTCGGGATCGACAACCGAAACGTATCGTCCGGCCTCCGCGTCCGCCAGATCGAGACGCGTGCCCGTCAGCCATTCATATAGAAACCAGATGCGGCGGGCATAGCTGCCTGTGGGGCTTTCACGGACGAGCGCCTCGATCGGTGCGGGACCGGTCACCTGGAACAGCCGTTTGAGGACGGCAAGGTCGAGCCCCTCGTACTTGAGCGCGAAGGTCAGGTGGCCTTCGAGTGTTGGATGTGGGGCATGGCGGGGCGTCATGATCCGCCAACCATCCCGTTCGGTAATGCGATGATGCTCGCCAGTGGCCGACAGCGTCCGGGGCAAGGGGACGGCGAGCTCGTAGGCTCCGATCAGGGCGCTGTACCCGGCCGGGGTCACCATCTCCGGAAGGCGGATTTCCTGAAAAACGAGAACAGGACCTGAAAATTGGTGCTTCTGCGCCACAGGCATGAAAAGGGGATCCTTTCCTCGAATTTTGGTGCAGCTCAGCCAAATACTATGAAAAACGATTCTATCTGATGAAAATTGATGCTACAAGCCGACTTTTGCGAAAACCGATCCTGAAGGGCGGCGGTGATCCTTCTGCATGGCTCGGCCGAAGATTGATGGGGCGTAAGCGTCATTTTGACCGCGCTGGGCTTCCTCCACAAACCCCGCCTCGTAAAGCAGTTCGTAGCGCTGCAGCACCAAGTCCTCATCCAAGCGTGGTTCTCAAGGCCGAAAGCGATCACCGCGCGCCGCCAGCGATCGTGGCTCACTGCGCGATCATCGGCTGCCTCGGCCCACGCCTTCAGGCGTGGGACAAACGCCTCAGGCAATGTCGACGGAGCGCCAGCGCGATGATGTTCCCATGGGAAATAAGCGTACCAGTTGCGCCAGGCGGCCTTATCGGCAGGTTCAGCCTGCTCCTCGCGGGTCAGGGCGAGATAGCTAATCGAAATCACCCCGCTGCGCGCCCCCGTCTCCTGACCGGTCGCGGTCGGCGAAGGTGTAGAGCTGCTCGATGTAGCCCAGCGGATGGCGCGTCTGCTGCTCGACCCAGTCTCTCAGGCCGGATTGCAGGATCGATGTCCAAGCTCGAACGGGCCGGAAGGCAAGGCTTTGCCGTCTCCAATCGTTATGATACGCGGTTGGCCAGCCGTCACCGCGACCAAAACCGCAATCAGTTCCGCGGCGATAGCATGGCGCTCGCCGGCTTTTATGCGTTGCCTTACAGCTTTGGTCCCGTGTTCAGTCATTGCCTATTTTTTTCGCCACAATGCATTTCGGTACGCCTTGTGGCCTGAGATCGATTCTGAACGTGAACCGCGCTGTTGCGGCAGTCAAACCGTTCGAGCTGAAGCACACCCCTTGAGACCACCACCACGCTCTTGCTCAAAACAATCACAATAAGGGTACTGCGAAACTCGGCCGAAGCAGCAGAAAATGGCGGCCTCTAGCCCTTGGTTTGAAGCGCTTCGCAATGCACCAACTTTTCCGATGCAGTTTGATTTTGGCCTTCGCACCTGCACAAAACTATGCAAAACCGTTGACCGCTTAAAACCTGACGCCGGGGAAATGTGCCGATGAGTGTGGCGGTAGAAACGAAGGCGTTGACGCCGCCGGACATCGCGGCCAGCAAGGGCAAGGATCGGGTCGTCTGCTTGACCGCCTACACCACACCCGTTGCGCAGCTCGTCGACAGATATTGCGACGTCGTGCTGGTCGGCGACAGTGTCGGCATGGTGCTTCACGGTCTGCCCTCGACCCTCGGCGTCACGCTCGACATGATGATCATGCATGGCAAGGCCGTGCGACGCGGTCTTGAGCGCGCGTTGATGGTCGTTGACATGCCATTCGGCTCCTATGAAGAAGGCCCCGAACAGGCCTTTCGCAACGGCGCGCGGCTCATGGCGGAAACCGGATGCGCCGCCGTCAAGCTGGAAGGCGGCGAGAGCATGGCCGAGACGATCCGCTTTCTCACTGCTCGCGGGATTCCCATCATGGCCCACGTCGGGCTGACGCCGCAATCGGTCAATGTGTTCGGCGGCTATAAAGTCCAGGGCAGGGGCGGAGACGGCGACAGGATTTTTCGCGACGCCATTGCTGTTGCCGAGGCCGGGGCGTTCAGCATAGTGCTGGAAAAGGTCACGGATCCGCTCGCACGGAGAATAACCGAGAGAGCCACAATTCCCACGATCGGCATCGGTGCCTCGGACGCCTGCGATGGGCAGATCCTTGTGATCGACGACATCCTGGGCATGTTCACTGGTTTTCGGCCGAAATTCGTGAAGCGCTATGCTGAACTGGGCTCAGCGGCCGAAGCTGCCATTGCGGCCTACGCGGCTGATGTGCGGGAAGGGCGCTTTCCAGCCGCCGAACATCTCTTCGCCGATGCGCCCAAGGCCGGAGATTTCCCATGAGCGTGCCGATTGTCCGCACCATTGTCGAACTTCGTGCCGTTGTGGCGGGATGGCGCCGTTCTGGTGCCAGCATCGCCGTGGTGCCCACGATGGGAGCCTTGCACGAAGGACATTTGAGTCTCGTGCGTTCTGCGCTTCAGAAGGCCGATCGTGTGATCGTGACGCTGTTCGTCAATCCCAAGCAGTTCAACAGTGCCGCGGATCTTGCAGCCTATCCCCGCACCGAAAACGAAGACGCTGCAAAACTCACTCCACTGGGCGCACACCTGCTCTACGTTCCGCATGCGACTGAGATGTATCCTGACGGCTTCACCACGACCGTGTCCGTGTCCGGCGTCAGCGAAGGCCTGTGCGGTGCGTCCCGGCCTGGCCATTTCGACGGGGTGGCGACCGTCGTTGCAAAGCTCTTCCTGCAGACCGGCGCTGACTTCGCCTTTTTCGGAGAGAAGGATTTTCAGCAGCTTCTACTTATCACTCGCATGGTCCGGGACCTGGATATGCCAATTACCATCGTCCCCTGTCCGACAGTCCGGGAACCCGATGGTCTGGCTTTGTCATCGCGCAATGTTCGGCTCTCGCCAGCGGAGCGGGCCATTGCCCCAAGGCTCGCATCGGTCCTGCTCGATACTGCGGAGGGGCTCTCGAACGGCTCTCCCGTCCTCCCAGCGCTTGCCCAAGCGCGTGCAGCGATCCTGTCCGCAGGCTATCGCGAGGTCGAGTACCTGGAACTCCGTGGCGAAGCAGATCTGCAACCGATAGCAAGCATCGATCGGCCGACCCGCCTGCTCGCAGCCGCCTGGCTCGGCCAAACGCGGCTCATTGACAACGTCAGAACACTGCCGGCTTGCCAACTCCCAAATGAGTCGCTGCGGACTTCCCCGCTAGGGTGAAATCCAACTCCTGCCGCGAACGCGATTTGGCGCGGCTCATCTCCATGTCAACCTGCTTGTCGGACACTCAGGATAGCGGAGCGTTCTCCTAGGGCGAATACGGCATGTGCCAAACAAAGCTAACACAGCAGCGGAGCCAAGGCGGAAACCCCGCCGTTGTGGTAGCGCAGTCGGATCGATCAAAAAAAGCGAGTTTTTTCGGGCTGTAGCTGACCAGCATGTTCTTGGTCTGCTGATAGTGGTCAAGCACATCTTATGGGTCTCGCGGCCGATGCCCGACTGCTTGTAACCGCCAAACGCAGCATGCGCGGGATAAGCGTGGTAGCAGTTGGTCCACACGCGGCCCGCCTAGATGGCTCGGCCGAAGCGGTAGCAATGATTTGCATCGCGGCTCCAGACACCGGCGCCGAGGCCGTAAAGGGTATAGTTAGCGATCGACAGCGCCTGTCCGTCATCCTTGAACATGGTGACTGAGACCACCGGTCCAAAGATTTCCTCCTGGAACACGCGCATCTTGTTATGCCCCTTGAACACGGTCGGCTGAACATAGTAGCCGCCGGCAAGGTCGCCCGGAAGTTCGGCGCGCCCGCCGCCAGTCAGCACCTCGGCGCCTTCCTGACGGCCGATATCAAAGTAGCCTAGGATTTTTCGAGTTGCTCCGAGATGCATCAATGGATGATGAGTCGGCCAAGGATAGTTGTCCAGCCGACTAGAACGATCGCATACCGGCAGCGGCGCGCGCCTGCTCTCGCAATATCTGGCGGGCAGCGGACTCCGAAGGACCGCCGCCGAGGGGCGGCGCCAGCCACTGGGAGTTGAGCGTGGGCTGAATGCAAATGCGTCGGCGATGGCTGGCGTCTGCGTTCATTTACGAGCACGCATTGCTGTCGTAGTTACCTGCCAAACAAATAGTCGTCGTTAGGATTTGCGTTGGTAAAAATTCCGAAATAGGAACGTGTGACTAATGAGGGGACTGACCTTGATGGCTCAAGCAACTAAGCAGACAAGCACTGGTTTGTTGGGCCTGACGGCGGACATCGTCGCGGCCTATGTCCAGAACAACGCAATGCCCGTGGCCGATCTGCCAACTCTGATTGCTACCGTCAATTCTGCGTTATCGGCCCTAGTCCAGCCGGTCGTGGCACCGCCACCGGTATTTACTCCGGCCATAAATCCGAAGAAGTCGATATTTGCTGACTATATCGTGAGCCTAGAGGATGGGCGGAAATTCAAGTCTATGAAGCGTCACCTGGGTTTGCTGGGCATGACACCTGACGAGTATAGAGCCAAGTGGGGACTGGCCTGGGACTACCCTATGGTGGCGCCTAACTATGCGGCCAAGCGGTCTGCTCTGGCTAAAGCTAGCGGTCTTGGCCGCAGAGCGACTGCAAAACCACCCCAGGGAAAGGCCCCGCAAAGCGGAAAGCTACGGTCTAAGCGCGTCCGGTCAGAGTTGGCAGACGCCAAAGCCTGACCTCCGCCAGATGGACGCGATTGCGCCCAGCCATCTTTGCGGCATAGTTGGCGGCGACGGCGTGCCCCAGCACATCGGTGACCGGATCGTCCACTTGCGCCGTGCCATACCTGCCGAGAAAGTGTAGCCGAACTCCCGCCGTTCCTTCAGCGGCCTCGAGTTACGAATAGCGGCCAGCGTGCGTTCGAGAACCAAATTCGGCCTGCACTGTCGACCTGGCTGGTAGTTCCAAGACGAATTCCGCCCACGCGACCGAAACAATCTGCGAGCCGCACCTGACATTGGATGCGGACTGCGAAATCACGCAAAATAGCGTCACCCGCTCGGTTGCCGAATCTACCAGCCTAGACCCAATGGGGATAGAGAGGCCTTGCGTTCGACGGAAGCAGTGCTGGTAACATATGCCAAGCCTAGTCGAGTCTGCGAGGGGCAATCAATCCTCGTGAGTCGACGCTAATGTACGCGTTTCGCAGCACTCCGGCTGGCTATATCGCCTAAGACGGCATGAAGAAGCGATCCAACTTCCAGTTCGGCGAGCCTGAGCGCAACTCCTGATTCGGACAACTGAAGGAGAATTGTCTTGGCGGTGCTGCGCCAGAACGCATTCGCATCCTCCCCGTTCTTGGATTCCAGCACGCGGGCAATTTCCTCGACCAACTTCCGCCGCCGATACAGCGGAAACGCCCTTATGTTTGACACCGATCACCTCACCCATTCAGTCTCGCGATTAAGCATTGGAGGGTTAGAAAATCTGGTTAACGGCGCATCCCTTTTTGGCTGGTGAGCATGTAGCAAGAGTTCTGGCATGGGCGAACGGTCTCGCGACTAGTCACCAAACATTGTGATGGTCTCGTAGGCGGGCGTATCGGGGTTTCTGGCGCCGACCTCAACCAGGCTGCCGCACGCAATTTTTTTCCCATCACAAACGCATGTCATCCACGCTCCCCATCTGGGTCGGGCAGTGGCACGTCTGTGGCTTGCTACCGCGCCGCAATCAAGACCGTGCTTTCCGGCGACCAACACAGCACGACATCCTGACCTTCCGTCAGCCTGCCAGCACCGGTGTTCTGCACAATCACCTTGAGCGTCTGGTCAGCACGCTCGACAAAGTAGGTGCTGCTATTCCGGCGAAGATGCGCTTTGACACCTTCCCTCGCAGCACATTCGCATTGGACGCATCCGGTGCCTCGGCATCAGTGAAGATGCGGATGCGTTCGGGTCGCACAGCGCAGCTTGCCTTGGCGCCTGCGGCAAGCTTGGTACCCGGGCCGACGGCAATCGGCCGCCGGACAGCTGGTGCGGCCGGCGGCCGCCGAGCCTGCTGAGCTGCACCAGGTCGAGTGCGCGCTGCACCTCGCTGGCAATCACCGCCTTGGGCTCGCCGCGCACTGACAAGCCGAAGGCGACATTGTCGGAGACGCTCATATTGGGAAACAGCGCGTCTTCTGGAACACCATGCCAATGCGCCGCTTCTCCACCGGTACCCGCTCAACACTTTCGCCGCCTATGGAGATGCGACCAGAGTCGGGAAAGTCGAAGCCTGCGATCTGGCGCAGCAGCGTGGTCGATCGAGACATCGTCCAGCGCCTTGTGCGCGCCAAAACTGCGCGACACATTCGATACCTGTACGCCCGCCATTGGGCTGCAATGGATGCCGCTTCGCGCCGCATGGCGGCCATTCCCGACTTGACCGCCGACCAAAGCGGACATCGCCGAGCCCGCGATTGCGCCAAAGGCGGTCGTCGACGCTCAGAAATCGGCTTCTTCGAAATATTTGGCCTTCAGCCATGTGTTCGACGATCCGCTCCTGTAGCGGCTGTCGGCGCGTTTCGAAATGATGCTCTCGAGCCCCGTCTTCTCGATGGCCCGGAAGATCGCTAGCGCACTGCGCTCGAAATGCTCGCTGTACTGGATCTTGCCGAGGCCGTGCTCAACCAGTCGCCACAGCACCTGCTTGCGCTGCAGCAGGGGCAAAGAGGCTAGATTGCGACCGTCGAGATGGAGGATGTCGAACGCGACGAACACCAGGCGGCTGGGTTCGTTCCAGATCACGGCTTCCAGGGCAGGGCAATCGGGAGCGCGTTGGTCGCCTGGCACAATGACCTCGCCGTCGATAATGGCAGCCCAGCATGGAAGCTCGACAGCCAGCGCGATGGGCCAGTATTTCGTGGTCCAGTCACTGCCGTTCTTGCTGAAAAGACGCACGCCGCCTTTATCGATGATGATCTGGGTTCGGTAACCGTCAAGATTGACCTCGTGAACCCATCCCCGGTCTTCGGGCGGCTGCTCTACCCAAGTCGGGATCTGTGGCGGAATGAACTCCAGCCGGCCACCGTTGACCTCGGCACGCTTACTCAATGACGTCACCTTTGACTGCGCAGCGGCGACTGATCGGCACAGGCGGCCCGACATCCCCCCAACCTGGACGCCTGCCGCCTGTGCCAGCCCCCGCCAAGCATTTGCGAGCATCTGCCCACGAAGCCGAATTGTCGTTAGCTTCGCATCCAGATACTTATCCTGGCGTACATATCTCGCTCGCCGCAGCGCCCTTGCACCACGCGGTCGTTTGGCATTTCGGACGACCTTGGTCAGTCCATCAAAAGCACCACAGCGGGATGCAGCTTCTTCAGATTCGGCAATGATTTCGATTGCCAGGGTATGTCGGGCGTTCCACGCACAATAAGTCGAACAGCGGGATGCTTGCGCACCTCGATGGTAAATTTCGCCAGCAAGTTGATGCCGGAAGAGTTGAGAAATTGAAGGTCCTTCAGATTGAGCGTAATGGAAGCGGGATTCGAGGCAAGAACACTGGTCGCCAACGCCGTGATAGGCGCCCCGGCGTCGGAACTGGCAAGTCGCATTGCACCGTCGAAGAAAATTTCGGTTCCTTCAGTCCACACACGGTAGTCGTCTGTCTTGATTTCCATAGCCTGGCTTCGTTTCATCTAGTTGTGAATTTGCGAGATCGGAATGGAGGCATATGTCTCCACGCAAATCCGATCGCTTTCGTCGGCGGCGCTGAATATCCAAGCCAGGCGTGCGCCGTAGTCGCTCATCAACGTCAGCAATCCAAGTCCGGAGCCTGCCATGTCGGGGTTGTTGGCATTCTCTTCAATTCGCTGTATCAGCAGGTCCATGGGGTCGCCAACCGTGAGATCCGCCAGGAGACTTTGGAACTTAGAGGCATCTTCACCATCGACCTCATTCGACACTTTGAGCTTGAAGCACTCCGAATCCATCGACGCCTCGATCAAGATCTCACCTGGTGCGCGAAACTTGACGGCATTTTCGATGAGTTCGTTGACCAGATATCCGATACTGTGCCGCACTTCTATGTAGTCATTGCGGGACGACCGGAAGCGCAACGCGAAAAGATCGGCGATGAAGTCCGCGGTCGTGGCACAATGACGCCAACTCAAGTCGAGAGGTCCGTCAAAGAGCCGCACGCGACTGGCGCTCTCCTTCATCCCGATTGCAATGTCAGGGGTACCGAACAGCGTTGGCATGGCTATTTATGCCTTATGATCACGAGGGTGATGTCGTCGTGGATCTTCTGGATCCCGATATGGGCCATCAGATCGTCGATGATCCCGGTTTTGATGTCCTCGGCGCTGCTGCCGTGACGTTTTTGTGCGCTCTGGCAGAGGCGCTCGAACCCGAACAATTCTCTGTCTTGGTCTTCGGCCTCCGTCACACCGTCTGTGTGCAGCACGATCACGTCGCCGCTCCCGAACAGGATGTCACGCGTGGCAATGAACTTCGAGATGTCATTCTCCAAGCCAACCGGCAAACCCAGATCAATCGTATCGATACGTTCAACTTCCCCATCCGCACGCACGACAAGAACGTCCTCATGCTGGCCGGATAGCGTTACCCGCTCATCTTCGAAGTCAAGAAAGGCCAACGAGAGATGCTTGCCGGTGTTCGTCCGCTCTATGTTCTTGTAGATTGCCCTGTTCAATCGATCCAGAAACTGGTGCGGGTTCCCCTCGTTGGTCTCCTGCAGCGCACGTGCAACGGATTGGACCATCAGCATCAGCACGCCGCTCTCGAGACCATGACCGGTCACGTCGCCGATGCCGATCTTGACCCGTGGCCCGTTCTGCAGGACGTCGTAATAGTCGCCGCCGACCTCGTCGGCCGGCCGCATGTAGGCTGCGATCTCCAGCCCCGGAATCGCTTCTAGTTCGAATTGTTTCGGCAGGACCATCATCTGGATCTGTCTGGCGACCGCGAGTTCGGCACCAAGGCGAACGTTCTCGTCCTGCAGCTTTTCATTGAGTGCGGAAATCTCCTGATTTGCGTCCCCAAGTTCCCTGGTTCGTTCGTCGACGAGTTGCTCGAGGTTTTCCGTGTGAAAGCTGATCTGCTCAGCCATGCGGTTGAAAGCGATCCCTGCCGCTCCAACTTCGTCGCGCGTTGGGATGCTCACGCGGACTGAATAGTCTTTGGACTGGAGCCGCTGGGCGGCGCTGGCAAGCGCCCTGAGGCCCGCGGTGATCCGCTTCGAAATTCCAAGCACGGCGGCAAAAACAATCAGAAGCGAAACTACGATCGCGGCGATCTGAAAGAGCAGGATACGGTTGGTTGCGCGGGAAATACTCTTCTGCGCGGCGAACAGGGACGCATAGATCTCTCGTTCGGGAACGACGATCCCGACCGACATCATTTCGGACTTGATCGGTCCCGAACTCCACAGATTGGTCGGCTTCAATCTTTTGAGGACAACAATGTAGGGTACGCGTTCGCCCTTGTCGCCGAGCATGACATGCTGAATGACACCGTCATTGTTCTGGTCGAGAGGCAGCGACGCGATAGCCGGCTGCGTACTTCCCCGCAGGGACCTCTCCAGGCCGGTGACGCCCTGGGTGCCCGCATCGCTCGATGAAGTCAGGCCGATGATTGCCTGGCCTGACGGATTGATCGCCACCACGTTGCCAGTCGACATTGTGAGAAAGCCGAACCCGGTCTCAGCGATCTTCACACGTTCGACGACTTCCGCGAGTTGATCGAGAGTAATGTCTGCTCCCGCTGTACCAGCGATACCGGTGCGATCGCGCGTCCACAGCGGGTGGAAAAAGCTGACGATTAGCTTTCCCGTGATCGCATCGGTGTAAGGCGCTGTCTGGGTGATATCGTCAGGGACCGGACGCGAGGCTGGATCCTTGGCCCATTGCTGCCATGACCCATAGATTCCCGGAAAGAAAAACTCCCAGAACTCCGCCTTGTTGTGGCCTGGATAGAGCCGGTCGAAGGTCTGTGCCTGGTCCGTATACGGTACGGTCCTGAAGATCGGCCGTTCCTTTGGACCAATATAGTACATTTGCAGTTTGGACGACCCGCTGGACATGAGCGTCGGCGCAACGAGGTCCAACACGGTGCTGTCTTCTATTTCCCGCTGAACGCTTGGCATTGGACTGTGGTCGGCGTCCAGCAGGTAGCCCCAGACGCTGACCACGGAAGGCGCTCCCGGCAGGTTCTGTGCCCAATCGCCCTGTGCGTCGTAGACGACCCTCACGGAGCCGGGCACCTCCTTCGAAAGCGTGGCCCCGACCTGTTGTTGCCTGCTTGGATCGTCGATCTGGGCCTGCAGCACGCCCGCCAGCGCCTTGACGTCCCCATGGACTCGATCGAGCAGCAGGTCGACGCTTAACGCTGTCGATTCGGCATAGGAACGAATGTATTCTTGGTTTGCGGTCGTCAGGCCCTCACCGACTTCGGATGTGGCGTCGCGCGACAGTTTTTGAACATTCCAAAGCGCCAGGCCACCGCTCAAAAGGAGGTCGAACAGCACGGCGCCGCCAACGACCAATACGAATTTCGCTCGAAAGGAGCGCAGGCCGAATCGCGGTGTAGGCTCATCGTCGGCTTTCATTGCGGCCGTCGCCCCGATGCGACCCAGATCGGCCAACCCGTATAACCCTTGGGGTGGAGCGCAGCGAAAATGTGGTCCTGGAAGCCCTGCCGGAATCGTGCGACGAACTCCGGTCCATCGCCGCGTCTGGTCGCCATCTCGCCCGCATAGACGTCCGCCCAGGCCGCAATGACGTCGGCGAAGTCCTGCGGATCCCCGTCCAGGTTAGTGACCATGAAGGTCTCCATACGGATGTCTTCGAATCCGGCTTCGATCAGGTATCGCCGGCTCTTGGGTCCAAGCTCGACGTCCATCTCGAAATGCCCGAACAGCTTCGCCACCTCGTTGTAGGTCCAACGAATGCTTTCGGCGCGCGGCTCGCCCAGGCAATGCGAATTCTTCTCGTTGGTGATATAGACCCGACCGCCCGGCTTGCAGATGCGGTAGAGCTCCTTGAGAATGAGTTCAGGTCGATTGAAGATTTGAAGGGAATGTCGGCAGGTGACCAAGTCGAACTGCGCTTCGTCGAGCAGCATCTCCGACGCATCGCCATAGGTATATTCGATGCCCCGGATGTCGAACTCCCGCATCACTCGTCGAGCATAGTTCAGGCTTGATATGGAGTGGTCGAGGGCGACGATCCGCGACGGCTGGAACTCCTTCTGCGCGAGCACGGCGAAATCACCGATCCCGCAACAGATGTCGGCCATGACGATCCCGGACCTCATGCCGTGTCGCGGCAAGATTGCGCGCTCGTGGCGCCAGGTCAACTTTGTCTGAGTGCGCAGGATGGGTACGAACCCCCCTTCCTCAAGGAAACCCTGCCCCGGATAGAATTCGGTGTCATACTCCTCGACCGTGATGTTCGGTTCGATTGCGCTCAGGCGACCGAATTTTCGCGAGGTCCATCCGACGACGCTTGACGTGATGACCACGAATTTGAGATCGGGTCGAGCGCGACAAGCGTCGATGATGATCCTCGAAAAGCTGTGAAACGCAGCGTTGTTCATCTGCGTCAGGCGCCTGACATTGACGTAGAGAACGCCGCGCACATGGCCGATCGCATCGCGGAGCAATGCTATGCTCGGCCCAAGCTCATCGATCGCCTGAGGCCGGACCACTCCCGAAATGGAGAACTCCTGGTTATTGGCGTCGTATTGCGCCTTGAAGCGCGGGAGAAGGTCGTAAGGGCTCAATGTTGCAAGCCCTCAAGCGGAAGGTCCACGACAAGCTTGATTGCATCGCCCTCGGCGTCCTCGATCCAGAGTGTCGCGTTGTAGTCAACAGCCAATTCCAGGAGTACGACCTCGCGGCTCGGCGCGAGATCCCCAGACACCGAATTGAGATACCGCTCTCTGGCCTCCATTCCTACGAACTGCGACACGGCTTCTTCGTAGAATTGGCGCTCCTCTGGCACGCAAGGAAATGTCAACTCGATCCTATCTGTCGCGCCATGGCGAGACACCCTGCACGCCAGTTCGCCGTCGGCATGGCGAGTACGAAAGGCGACTTCCAGCAATTCGTTGAAGGCAGAGGAAAAGAGATTTGAATGGTGGACCGAGTCTGACCTGTTCTGACTGATCATCCGGGCCACGTATGTCGAGACATAATCGCAATGCTTCCAAGCGGAGACAAAAGCTTTGATTTCCATGTCGATCTGGATCATCGGCTCAAAGGTCGGCTCTCCAGCCAGGTCATGATGAACAGGTCCCATCGGCATCCTCACTTGTTCCATCAGTATTGAGCTCTCGCGGGGTGATGGCCTCCGCGATGAAAAATTTCTCCGCGCCCGTAATGAGTCAGTCTCGCACCGACTTGAAGAACTGCGCGGTATCTGCCTCGATCGTTCTACAAATCTCCGCCTCACCGTTAACGAAGGGCGCAAGGCGCTAGAGCGCTTGTTTTGATTCCTCCATCGCGCGTACCACCCTCAGCGGGGACCGCCTGATGAAACCGCTGATCGCCTCGGCTCCAAGCGGCTTTCCCAGGAAGTTGCCTTGCAGGCAATCGCAATTCTCCTTGATCAGCCACCGTGCCTGTGCCGGGGTCTCGACCCCCTCGGCAGTGACATTTATCCCGAGGCCGTGCGCCAGATTCATGATCGATCGCACGATCGTTTGGCTTTTGAGATCGGTCTCCAAGTCCGCAATAAAGTACTGATCTATCTTCAACGTATCGAAGGGAAAATTTTTAAGGTAGCTCAACGAAGAATAGTATGTTCCAAAATCGTCTAGCGATATTCGTATTCCCAAGACATTCAGCGTATTCAATGTGTCTATATTGTCAATCGTCTTCTCAAGTAGGACCCTCTCGGTTATCTCAAGTTCAAGTCTGTCGGCTTCAATCCCAACTGCGTCGAGGACCTGAGCGACGGTGTCCGTCAGCGAACCGCTGAGGAACTGAGCCGGCGACAGGTTCACTGCGACTGTCAGCGAGGAAGGCCACGTCAACGCCTGGCGACAGGCTTCCTCGATCACCCATCGTCCAATCTCGTCCATCAGACCGTCGGCTTCGGCGATCGGTATGAACACGTTGGGTGGAATGATTCCGACCTCGGGGTGCCGCCACCGCAGCAGCGCTTCGAAACCCGTCACTGACGAGGGAGGCCGAATGAGCGGCTGATACTCCAGATAAAGCTCGCCGCGCTCCAGCGCGGTTCGAAGGCTGCGCCTGAGATTCTCGCGTTGCTCGAGCAAGAGCAGCATCGAACGGTTGAATGTTCGAGCGCAGCCGCGTCCATCTGTCTTGGCCGCGTAAAGAGCAATGTCAGCGGCTTTCATCAACTGTTCGCCATCGGTCCCGTGCTCCGGCCCGAAAGCAATTCCGATACTCGAGCCGACGAACACGGGAATGCCGTTGATGACGAACGGGTCCTTGAACGCGTCGACTAGAGATCCGGCGAGGCGTTCAGCCTCTGCTGGCTGCTCCTTTCCCAATTGGATGACAGCGAACTCATCGCCGGCATACCGGTATGCGGATTCGCCGTCCTGCAGCGCATCGCGGATACGACCCGCCGCGAGTTGAAGAAGAGTGTCGCCTGCTCCATGGCCGAGCGTGTCGTTGACCGCTTTGAAATCGTCAAGGTCGATTTGCAGAAGGGCGGCTTTCGGCTTTGATCCGCCGAGGGCCGCGATTGCCTGCTGCAGCCGCTCGCCGAATCGCCGCCGATTCTGCAGTCCGGTCAGCACGTCGTGCGTCGCCTGATGGAGTAGAACTACATGCTCTTGTTCCTCCGCTGCGCTCCGCCCGCCGTCCTCTCTTGATTCGATGATTCCCGCACCGTTTGCCGTGGTGAACACAAAAACGGACCGTTGCGCTCCGCCCGATGATCGCGGCAAGTCGATGCTTGCCGGAGAGGCACCTTGGAACACACGAAGAAATTCGTCGCGATAGCTCGTATCGAGAAAGCTCGGGTAGATCTCCCAGACGGCGGCGCCCGGCGCTACCGCGCCTCCGTACAAGCCTTTGAGCCTGGCCGCGTAGTGCGTCAGGCGAAAGTCACGGTCATAGAACGACAAAAGTTCGGTCGTGTTCGCCAAAAGGTCTGCGAGAACGCCTTCGCCGACACTTGGAGCATCGCTCGATGAAGGCCCCTCACTCTCCGTGCCGACGCCTGAAGCCTCTGAGGGCAAGAACCACCTCCATAGGCGGTGCAGACTCGCGCCCCCCAGTCTAAAAGTAGCATAACTGTCGAGCTTGGCAAACTTTCAAATCGCAGTCTTAATAAGAGCCGCCCGCAGCCTAGTTCCATGTATTCTCCGCCGTGACTGGCGGCAAATTATCGATAACGATGAACCGTCACAGTTCGTTAACAAACCGTGAATTGGCGAGAATCAGCTGTGTGATTGATGCGCAGTAGGCGCGACACGAAGATATTGTGGTCCATGAGGCGGCGTGACCTTCGCCGCCCCGGGCACCTGAGTCAGCCCAATCAGCTTCGCGATCCTGTAGTCAGTTTCCGAGCGCCTTGAGCCAACCTTCAAAGGAAGAGGCCTCCTTGTCTCCGGCATGCGAAACAGAGTGTGCGGGGCGCGGCAATACCACAGTACTGCGGCCTTCGCGGGGGCTGTAACCGAATTCCTTGCTGAATGCTCGGCTGAAATTAGCCGCTGAACTAAACCCAAAGGCCTCAGCAATTTCAACAATGCGCCGCCTGTCCGCTGGATCGCTAAGCGCAACATGGGCTGCCATAAGTCGGCGACTTTGTATGTAATGGAGAACGCCACCGCTCGGTTCGAACACCTGATAGAGACGAGAGCGCGATACGCCGAGCGCCCGGCCCATTGAATCCGGTGTGAGATGAGCTGCATCCAAATTGTTTTGGACGTATCGACGCGCTCGCTCCATTAGGGCGACACTTCTCAATTGTTCGGCGGCCGCAGCCTGTTCGGCCGGAGGCCCGAGGCAGGCAATGATCATGCTGCGTGTTACGTGCACAATGCGGGGTAGATCGTCAGCGGTGAGACTGCGCAGCCTTGCTTCGATGCTGTTGACGTAGTCGACCAAGAGGTTGGCAAAGTTACCGGACAGAATTGAATTGTTCTTTGCATCGAGGGTTGACGCCGCATCAGAGAACAAATCACGCGGCAGATAGAGAACGAGACTTTCCGAGTCAGTTACCCTCCCGCGAAACGGATAGCCAAGTGATCTGATCTCCAACTTGCCCGGCTGGTTTTCCGCAACGCGGCGATCGATCTCCGTCCACGACCGGCCGGTACGAGGCAAGACGATATACCAGTGATCGATCGAACTGGATCGGAGCTTCGCGGCGGAACGCATGAAGCTATGTGCCGGCGCGCGCTGTTGAATCATCAGCATGCCACCGAGATTCCAAGCCGTGTGGTCGGCGGGAAAGCCATCGTTCAACGATTTGTCATCCGGCAACCTGACCTCGACAAGCGGCGCCATATGCGCTTGCCAAGCGGCGAACTGATCCTCTGGCGCCAGTTCCAGCGTCGAAAAGGGCAGAGGTTCGAACGCCGGCGCGGGCGATGGAGCGTCCTCATTGTGGGGTTGATCTTCGCGTGGCCAACGACGCCGATCACGGTCCCGCGGCTGCCCCGCACGGACCTCGTCTTGCCTCTTAGTGTCCATCGCGTGGTGCCATATCCGAATCGGGTATGCCCATGCCCGTCTCAATCATGTGGTGTACTTCGGGCATCTGGCAAGACTGGTGAACTCGAGTCGAGTGAAACGGCGATCACGCTGGATTACGGCAAGAAATGCATTGCGAGATAAGTTTCTGGATGCGACGCCAACGACACTCTTCAACCTGGTGCGTATAGAATCGGGCATCGTGGAATATCAGTTGAGGAGACCACCAAAATGGCCACTAGGCTCAACAGCGAAGCTCGTCGCAGGATAATTCTGGATGGATACGGTAACAACGAGCCGTTGAAAAACATTGCGGCAAAGGTCGGATGCTCACTGGCGAGTTTGAAAGTCACCGCCAGCAAACTCGGTTGCACTCGAACTCCGAAAGAGGCAGCCGAATTTCGGCGCGGATTTCACGTCCCGGAAAACAAGCGGCAGGATTACTATAGACTTATGATTACCGGACAATATAAAGCCCGTGAGTGTGCGCTTATGCTAGGACTAATAACGGAGCAGTCAGGAACCAAGTAAATTGATTCCTATGCACTGCGGATGACGTTGTCACTTAAACAGCCATCGCTTCAGCGGTTCATCAACAAAAGCCCGCCGCAAGCACGGTAGCGGGCCCTGAAAGGTTCGCACAGATGCTGCGTCGGCATTTCAATCGCACCTGCCTCAGCCCTCATGACCTGGCTATTTGCGAACGCGTGTTCGATCAGGTCTGCGCGGATGAGCATCTCGACCCTTTGGACCAGGCGGCCGAAATCTTGACAGTAATGGTTGTGGCCATTTTTCGAAATGCTCACACCAGCGAGCGCGAACTGCTTGAGGCGGTCAAGTCTCGTCGGCAAAAGGCTGCGGGAAGGCGCGTCGCATGAATCCGTTCAGTCGCGACGCGCTGTTGCCAAGGCACCGGACTTGAAATTCGCTACCAGCCATCCCTAGCCATCCCGCCGCGTACCCGCAAAGCCTTATCCCTCAACGGTTTCGAAGCTTGCTTGCGCTGTTCGTGACGCCTCGCCCCGTTCGATACCGTAGCGTTGCGTTGCAAAAAGCGTAGCAACTCGTTCCTCGGTTGTTCTGGCTCGCGCTCTCACTCATTTCCTGCGACAAGGTCTATCTAAATAGGCGTGAATTACAAGGGCAGTTGCGTGAGCGAGCAGAACAGAATCGGTTCAAGGCAGAAAGCGTTCTGCGCATCGTGCAAAGGCGAGCGGAATTGTGAAATCAAAGGTCACCACCGCGTAACTGGCAGCGAAGGGAACTACGATGGTGGAAGGATTGGTATCTGCTCGTCTGCTGCGGCTGTGATCATGTCTTTGCCCAGTCGGAGTTCACCGATTCCGAGTCGCACTATCCTGTTGGATATGACAGCGCTGGAAACGTCGAGTATGAGCACGACATTCTAGTTACACGACATTCTAGTTAAGAGCTGGCCGGCTAAATTTAAGCGCGACCGCCTGGTTAGACAGGCTGAATAGCTACATTGAGCATGACAAATCAGCCGATCTAGAAGCTTGCCTGTTTCAGATTTATAAAGCTCTTGACCACGATCTGAATATCCTCGCAGCAATCGGGATCCGCTCTGCCTTCGATGTGGCATCGGAAGTTCTTGGCGTCGATCCAGAGCAGGCATTTGAAGCCAAGCTCAAAACTATGGAGGACTCGGGCCTGATACCCCGTCACAACGCGACAATTTCGAGGTGCTGATAAATGCCGGCAATGCTTCCGCCCATCGTGGCTGGAACCCTTCGTTCAAGGATCTCGATCCTCTCATTGGCAGCTTGGAACACTTCATCACCGACAAATTTGTTACGCCTCAATTGCGGAAGAAGTCTGCTGACGGCGTAGCGGAGGTCCGATCTAAAGTGCCTCAGCGCTTGAAAAAGAAGAAGGACGCAGCGTTGTCGGCGCCCCAGGGCGGGCAAAAATGACCGGGCGAGCGCCTGGGAATTGTGCAAGGGTTTCACATGAGGCGAAACCGAGAAGACTCCGCAAGGAAGGTGCGTCAACACTTTACGCCACGATTGCTGGCTGCCCGTCGTCACGGCGCATATACGACGTTCGGTTAGCCGCCGATCGCGTTCCTATCCACGACAATCGCGTGGTGATACATTCGCTCGATTTGGCGAATGTTTTTGTCGTCAAACTCACCGGGAAACCGGGGAGGTGATCATGAGAATTATTACCACTCTAGCATGTGTCGCGTTGCTTGCAGGTTGCGCAACGGCGGGCCCCCCAGGGCCCCAAGGGCCTGTCGGTCCACAAGGTCTGCCCGGCAAGCAGGGACCTAAAGGTGCAATGGGGGCTGAGGGTCCAGCGGGGAAGGACGGCGTCAGCGGTTGGGAAATCACCCGCTATGCAAGTGCGAGTGATACAAGCCCAGACAAATCCGCACAGGCTTGGTGTCCCAAGCCAAAAGTCGTGATAGGTGGCGGTGCCAGCGCGTCAAATTCAAATGCTCTAATTTCTAGGAGCTTGCCGGTTACTTCCCCAGCTCCGGGGTGGGTAGCACAAGCGCATGTAGCCACTACGCTCCCAACGGCTTGGACGCTGACAGCATATGCCATTTGCGCGCTTGTCAAATAGGCCGGGCCGGTGAACTTTGCGTTGTCGCGCCTCTGAAGGTGAAAACCTATCGCGAGTTGCCTACCCGTGAGCGCGACAGGCGCGTCCCGGTGCTTAGGATGGGATCAATCTACCTGATCTGGTGGTCGAGCAAGCAACACACCCACGACAATTAGCTGGCTTTCTAGCTAGCAGCGATGTCTACCCCCTGAGGGAGAAGCGCTTTCTAGGGAGGAAGCATGCGAGGCAAGCGTCGCACCGTTATGGTGGCGGGGGTTCTTGGGTCGTTCTTTGGGTTTTTTCTGTTGATGCTAGTCCTGCAGACCGTAGGCAGATTGCTTACTATGCTGCCCCCTGAGGTTGAGCTTTTCGGGAAATTGACATCCGCCGTCCGCGATACGGCTTGGCTGACTCGGTGGTGCTCGTAACGCTCGTCGAGCGGGGCGTGGTGGCCGTGGTGGTCATGGGGATCTCCCATATTTATGGTCAGTTTTGAGATAAAAGAGCTGTACGAAGTTCTGATAATCTTGCCGTTTCGTGGGAGGGCTGTGTGGTGTCGGAAACAGGTGAGCAGGAATACTATCGGCAGCTTGGCGGCATGAAGAAATCTTAAGAAATGCATTCCGAGATAAGTTTCTGGATGCGAAGCTAACGACAATCTTCAATTTGGTTCGTATAGAATCGCGTATTGTGGAAGCGTGGATTGAGGAATCCACTTGCTTCGGGCTGGTGAAACTTTGGGCAGGGGTAGAAAATGACTCTGATCGATAGACACACTGAAGCTGCAGCCGGCAACCGATACATTGTGATGAGGACCAAGTATGACCGTGAGGCGCATACGAAGGGGCCCTCTTATGCCTATTCAGATCGTGCATCAGATCGACTGGGCGCAGGGGTCGGGGAGCCAAGAGCACGCAGCCTGGAATCCATAACCGGCATGCTTGATCGCATCGGCTGCGGCTATCTCGTGCTGAACCGCGAGAGGAAAGTGGTCGAATGGAACGCCGCCGCTCAAACCACGCTGGAGCGCCAGGGCGAAGTGGCCGATACGGCCAGCGGGCTTTCGGTGGCCTTGAGGCGGCTGATCGCGAATGTTCCGGCCCATTTCCTGCCGGGCTCACTATCGTGGGTAGTGATCCGCAGCAGCGGCGACAGGCCGGTGATATTGGATGAGGACGGGTTTATCGCTCCTGACGGAACGAGCATTGTGGCGTTGCTGGACCGCGAGAACAGGTCGGGGCCAAATCCTCAGACACTGCAAAAGATGTTTGGCTTGACGAGCGCGGAAACGCACCTCGCGTTGCGTTTGGCTCAGGGCGATGCGCCTTTGGAAATTGCCCGCAGTTGGCGCCTCAGCCGCACCACGATCCGCTCCCAGCTTGCCTCGCTGTTCGCCAAGACCGAAACGAAACGTCAGGCGGAACTGGTGGCTCTTCTTGGGCGCATTTCAGTCTTGCCATAAGGGCGTCGCTTGGATGCATCAAACAGCCAATCCCGAAACGCTTTTGACTTCATGGGGTTCGCGGTGTCCCCTAATAAGCGACAAGTTCCGCAAACCCCGGATGCCAGTTGGCTCCCCGGAGGGCGGGGAGATAGGGTACAGCCTATCTCCCGTTCGGGGCACCACTTTGGCCCGAAGTTGCAAGTTCTGCAACGAGCGGGTTTTTAGTCTACAGATTTTCGGCTTGATCAAGCTTGAGTTTTGCAGCGGTTGAATTATTCAAGCGCCGGGTGCGGCTTCGGCCGGTTCAAGTGGGTCGGTCACAGATCGCTTGTTCGCTCGACGGCTTTGCTCGGCACCGGCTGTGAGTACGGCACGATCATACCCGATTGTGCCCTTCGCCGCCCCAGCTACGATCAGCCCCTGAACTGTCCAGCCTTTTGTCACCCCCGGAACCGTTCGGTGGCCCAATGGATCTTGCCGTCGATCTTCATTGGCTTGTGGATCATCAGTCGTTTCGGCAGGTGCTCCGGGTGCACCTCTAGGAGCGTGATCTTCACCGTCGGCTTGCAGCGGCTGCAATCGAACTTCAGCTTTGGGGGATCGACGCCGCCGCCATACACCATCATCAGGTCAGCGGAGCGGAAGTAGCGGACATTGCCGCAGCTGCATTCTGCCTTCACAAGCATGTTGTGCCGGGTCGCCTTGCCCAGCGTGTCGATAGGATCGTGCGCCATGAGAACAGAAAAGGAACATTTTCCTTGATCGTCAAGACCGGGTGTGGAATCTTTTCGACCAATCTAAGCCGAGAAAGGACCAGATGAGCGACGAACTGGACCCGCATCCTTGGCCAGGCGGAGTTTGGTGTCCCCCATGTTTATCCACAGGCCCGCACCTAAGTCGATGGCGCATATTCGCCAAAGCGAAAAAACGTGGTTTAAGGCCTCAAGGGGTACTTCTGGGAGGGAGGCCATGCGTCGAAAAGAACGCACCTTTTTTTGGCGGGAGTTTTTGGGTCAGCCTTTAGATTTATCCTGCTGACGCTGATCCTGCAAATGGTCGGTTCCCTTGACTAGGTGCTTGACGGCCGCCGGAGTCGCACCAGAATCCGGGGATGGATGAAAACTACAAATATGGCGAGCGCAGCGGCCTGCAGCTCGTGCGCATGGCGATCGAGCTGACCTGTCCGGCCGGCGTGCTGCCAAGCGAGGAACCGGTGAACGTGCTCTACGGCCCCCGCCCCGTGCACGAGGGCGAGGCTCTGGCCAAGGCCATAATCGAAACAGTCGAACGGCTGACCCGGTAGGATTATTTCTCATCCCAAAAATCTTGCAACGATGCGTGTCGTAAGTCCTCCTCGCCCCTGAGGTGCTTCACGCGGGCTTTGATCCCCGGCTTGACCCATTGCGTCGCTGGCCGCTTCATGCCCTTGGGCGGTGGCCCCGCATGTTCCTGGGCCCGTTTCCATAGCCGCTCGCGGATCGCTCGGCTCGAATTGATGAAAGCAGGTCCGACATATTTGCGCGTGCCGATCTCACCCATCAGGGCGAAGGCTGGCTTGCCCGCCTCGCGCTCGACGCCGAGCAGTTCATATTCCTCAACGGTGTAGCAATTCACTTTCAGCCAGTTGATCGACCGCCCGCTGCGATACTTACTGCGACGGCGCTTGGAGACCATCCCCTCCAGACCGGCCTTATCAAGTAGATGAAAGATAGCTTTGGCCTCCCCCGGAAGAGCTTCACTGAATTGGATGCGACTTGCCGCAGGGATCAAGCCAACCAGCAGTTCGCGCCGATGTTCAAGGGGCACGTCGCGTAGGTCATGACCGTTGAGGTGCAGGAGATCGAAGGCGACGAAATAGAGGTCATGTTGGCGACGGGTAATCGCCTTCCGCAAAGCAGCGTAATCGGCGAGACCAGCTTCATTCGGAACGATGATTTCCCCATCTATGATGGCGCTGTCGACAACAAGTCCTTTGGCCGTCTCGACCAGGTCGGGATACTTCGCCGTCCAGTCCATTCCGTTGCGCGTGAAGATTCGCGTGCCCGCTTCGTCGATGATGATCTGCGAGCGGTAGCCGTCGAACTTGACCTCGTGGATCCAGTCGCCTCCTTCTGGAGGCTTATCCACCAAGGTCGGCATCAACGGCTCTACAAACGGCAAAGGCATGAACGGCACTCACGAGACCGCCATTCAATCCTTCTGGTTATATTAGGTTCCAGAAATATACGCTGTGGGCAACAATCCGCATCCACTGACGTTGCGGTGCCGTCGAGCTTGACCTCGTAAATCCACTGTTCACCGTCGGGTGGCTTTGAAACCAGCTTGGGCTGCATCGGCGGAATGAACTCGAGGCGGCCCTTGCACTCACTGGTTTACGCACGGAATCGAGTCTAGGCCCGATCGCACTGGCGCCTAGGGGAACGTACCATGATCATTTTATTAAATTAGCAATGATGCATGAACGGGCGTATTATCCGGCCCAGCTGGGGCGAACGCTCTCAGCCGGTAGGTAGGCCCAGCGGCCAATCGTCCCCCAAATGCCGTCGGGCTATCCCAACAGGTTATGATGGGTGACGACGTGAGACGGGATAAGCACAATCCGCCAACTATGAAGGGCAAAATCCACGGGTCGCCGGACAACGACGAACCGGGGCATTTGGAGTTCTGCCCAATTTGCGGCCAGACATTCGACAAGCGAAACCTTGTCGAAGTGCTGCATCATCACCTTCCCGAGCATGAGCCGTTCGCGACGGATAGGTGACAGAGGTCGAAGCCGCCTCGGTTTTCCCGCCGCACGTGCCAGGACGGAATTCGAACTGAACCGCATAGCGCGCCGGGGGGGCACGCGAGCCACTCATCCCCCGCTCAGAAATTTCTACCAAACATTCCCGAGGAACAAGTCCGGCTCCTCGCTGGTTCGTTGTATGTAGCATGCAGGCTCGGCCAATGGTTGAGGTCGACAAAAGGAAGCAGAAGGTTATCGCCGGCCTTATACGACGGTGGATCACGTCAGAAGCCATCCGTGACTACCTTCGCAAGGCGCTAAATCTTCCCCTAGAAGAGGGGCTGCCGGATGAGCATAGGTCTTTGCTTGATGAAATCGATCAGGCCGACAACGAGTGAGTACGTGTTGGCCGTGAACTGCCCACGATGTTTGGTTAAAAACGTACGTGGCCAGACTCATCGTCCACATCGGCTTATAGTTATTCTTCCGAAAGGGGAGGCTTCCATGCTACCATTACCCCACGCCGTCGATCCAAAGGTAGTTGCTGAGATCAATAGTCTGCTAGCCCATCACGCCGGGGCGGTGCCGGTCCCCGTTCACAAACTCGCGGCGGTTGTCCGGCTGCGCCTTAAAAGCCATCTTTCCATCGCGACTATCGAGGAGCTGATCGTGGACGAAGCCGAGTGTCGCCATCTGCCCATGCTGTTCGAACTGCCGGGAACGGAAGCGGCTGTAGTTTCATCCGCTCTGGGTCGTGCGACTTGAAGCCTAGGCGATTTGGCATTGGGCTCGGCTAGAGGGAGCCCGCCGCGTCCGCCCCTAATGGGAACAGTCTATGACCAGCAGCAGCTCAATGAGTGGCATTGCCTATCCTGGCGACCTGATTCTGTTGAAGCAGGTCTTTGATCGTGTATGCGCCGAGGAAAGCATTCCAGTAGGAAGCGAGCGGGCGGGGCGCCTGAGCGTGAGCGCTATGGAACTCTTCTCGGAGGGCGAGTTCGAGGAGGCAGTTCTTTATGAACGCCTTCGACTTTATGCCCAATTGTAGCGCGGAAAGTCTCCCGTCATCAGGAAATCCTGACGAGCGTTGTCGCTCGGTATGAAATCCTTATGTCGATACAGGACAGGATCGTTGAACGCGACCGGCGCTTCGGTGAACCTGCCCAAACGGACGAAGCCGTTTTGAAGTGGCTGTTGATCTCACTAGGGAGATCGGGCCGACGTTCTAGTTTCCACTCTAGTCGGAGGTCCGCCGCCTCGAAGGGATGGCGACGGACCCCGACAGTGCTGCACCGAGACGGATCGACCGCTGCGAGTCCTTGACCGGGGAGGGCTGCATTTGTTCCCTAAATGCGTGTGGCGCTGCGACTGTGTGGGCAGCCTGATCCTGCCGCCCTAAGTTCCCCTCATGGCAAACCATTGGTTCTCCCCTCCGGTGTACGTCAGGACTGAAGGTCCCAATGTGACGTACCACGTCAACAACGCAGTGGCAGGAGTTAAGGAACTCCTGAAGTGGACCAACTGTCGCCCTCAGTGAAACTTGGCGGTGCATGTTTGCCTCGCTGTGATTATTCCGGCACTACAAGAGCGGGGACAGCCTTCCGACCCCTTCCGTTCGCTTTCGTACATCGAATTGATCCTTAAGACCACGGTAGTATCATCGAACCCTTACAACCGGGGGGTTGGATGGGCGTTGCAAGGATCGATCCAGTGTTGGAGGAGGCAATTGATGCGGTCCTCACCAGGGCTGACCGAGAGGACACCATATCGATTTCTGCCGCGCTACGCCGGGTTCGGGAGGCGGCACCTCATTTGGTCGCGACAGACCAAGAGATAAAGGACGCCATAGTCGAAGTTGCCGATGCCCTTCGGCTGCCAGTAGCGGACAATGACACGTAGAATCCACTGGCATTTCCCGACGGCTCAGAAATCCATCTGACCAAGAAGAGACCCAAGTGTAAGAAGGCTGTGCAGCTCTGCACAGAGGCATTGGCGGGCACCAGAAGAGGCACGTATGGCCTTCGAGGCTGCGAAGGAGGAGGGGATGCTACGGCCCTCAGTTTAGGGCTCGGTGTGCCCGATGTTCGGTCCCGCCTCCACATCGTGTCGCGTGCCCCTCATGGGAACATCGCCAAGGACGGATGAGCATCACGTGCCGCAGCCTTCCGACTGATCCTTCGCGGCAATCGCCGTCACGACTAAACCGAATGCAAGCGAAATGGCGAGGGCGACACCCATTGGGAGATGATGCATGCCTGCCCGCCTACCGAGCGCTTCGAAGACGGTCGATAAACGTTTGGAGACAGTCCCATCACGGCCTCAAACAGGCCTAACGAACCGTTATGCGGCGTCATCGATTGAAGCGATTGAGGGAAGATGAAACCCTTTAGCCGCCCTATTGCGGAGCCGGGGGACTAGCTACCCACAGAAGCAGGGCAACGCCGGCCCCGTAGGGAACCAGAACGACCGCCAGCGCTACCCAAAAGCCGGGGTCCGCCAAAACAGCCATTTCACTGCGAAGCTGTTCCATCGCGTGTTTCCAAGGAGGGTGTTTTCTCAGCCTTCAGCCGCTGCTCCCGGAGCCGAGCCGTCTTTGCGTCTCGGGCCGCGCGCTCGACATCGATTAATGACCGTGCAGCATCTGACGTGCGCTGCTCTCTCTCATCTATGTCCAAGTGGCCAAGCGTCGCAGTCCTATCTTTTTGCGTGCCTCTGACCGGAGGGCACGCTGCTGCTTGATCAAATCGTGAATCGCAGACGAGTGTTCCACCAGGACCACAAAAAAGTCCCGCCGCACATGCCCCATGACGGCGGGACCCGATCAAGTGACTTGCCAAGCTGGGGGATGCGGGGGGTGGGCTTGCCCGGTGCACGCAGACCGTCAGGGACTTTAGGCTCATCATCTGCAACGCGTCCACCAACCGTCAGTTGGAAGGAAATTCGGCCACCGACAGATCGGTCATCCCCGGATCGCTGTGGCCAGCAACCGTGCCAGTGACGGCCGTTTTGTATTTTACCCGTCGTACGATTGAAGCGACTGGAGGACTTCCCGACGGAGCTGAGGCTCGTGGCTCCAATGAAACTACTAACAGTCGCGGGCACTATAGAAGCTCGCCGCAGATAGGAACGCCGTTTACTGAGGGATTTTTCCTGCGCTTGTTTGATGTAGCAGCACGTCTATGCCCTCGGTTGCGCCTTCAGACCACGCTACGCTTCAAAGTATCGCTGATCTGCGTTGCTGCCCATGTGCCACCGCGAGCCGTCGGATACCCCGCGCATTGAGGCCGGCGGCCGTTTTCCGCATGGATGCGCCCGTTGCCTGAATTTGTCTGATAATAGGCAGGACGTTGGATGCGAAGCCGTCGGCAATGGCCGTACGGCGCTCTGCAGCGGCTTTCTGAGCCTTGCGGATCTTGCCGACTGATTCTTACAGACACGATCATCAATCTCGAATTGGACATGATCGATGAGCCTTGGCGCACGGTGACGAAGCTGACTGGGATGGCTCACCCGCACGGGCGGACCTTCCTTGGCATGCGGCTGCCAATTCTCCTGCATCGGCAGAAAGCACGGGCAGTAATAGGCAAACTCCAGTCGTGGCAACCGCGGCGGGTGTTTCTCAGTCACGGCCGCTGCTTTGATGCGAATGAAGACGAGATTGTCCGTAGAATATTCGGAAAGACGGCTTGGTGAGGCAGTGGTTTGGGGGAAGCCAAATGTCCATTTCGGCTCGGCTCCGCCGCTCGCCCCGATCGCTTTAATGACCGCCCCTGGCGCTCCTTGCTCGTTTCGCGGATGCCCACGAGGATCAGCTCGCAGCGTGACTTGTAGGACGTCATCGGCGGCCTTGCGTTCCTTTCATTCGGATGCTGACGATAGCGACCCGGGATGATCTGACCACCCGAAATCGTTGCGATGGGCGAAGCTAGTCTAGTGATCCAACCGTTGATTGGTGGACGCATTGCAACTGATGCGCCTATGGTCCCTGACGGTCCGCGCGCAACCGGGCAAGCCCACCCCCCGCATCCCCCCTGCCTGGTGCAAGTCGCTTGATCGGGTCCCGCCGTCCTGGCATGTGCGGCGGGACTTTTTACTGCTGTAACACCCGACCGGCGCGGCGGTTCATCTTAACGCAGCAAGTCTCTCACCGATCGGCCCGGCCGCGTCCTCTCCCGGAGGGGGCGGGCTTATTCGACGCTTATTTGACATTGACGTGGTGAGCGAAACCCCTCGTAAAATAGTACATTAGAAATCTGGAACGTAAATAAGGCAGAAAGCATTGTTGGTGCCATGGACAAGAACGATGGCGACAATCTCCCTGAATGGCTTCCGAGCGACCTGCCGGAGGATCCAGTGATCCGAGCGGATATCGCGACAAGGATTTCGAGAGAGACCGACGGCAAAAACTCGGCGACGAGGTGGCAATTGCCGTCACGGTCCTGCAGGCGGGCGCGATCATTGCCGTAGGTCTCGGCGGTCGTCAAGAGATCGCCAATTATGGAGAGGTTGCGAACTGCGCCCCGACCTACGCTTTGTTTCGGAACCGATTCGAACCAGCGATATTGAATCGAATTGTAGTGTCTGGAGTGAGGGGTGCATGCTTACCGAGCTTGGCGTTGGCCGGCTGTCCTTCATTGAATTCCAAATGCCCACGCTGGTCGATAAGCCACCTAAGGGAAGCGGATGGATTCACGAAATCAAGTATGATGGCTACCGCACACAGCTGATCATTCATTTGGGGCGGGTGCAGGCCTTCACACGAAACGGCTACAACTGGACCGACAGATACCTCCCGATCGTCCGCGCTGCGGCTGAGCTAAAAGCGAAGCTGGCAATCATCGATGGCGAAGCGACAGTGTTCGGCACCACCGGGCGTCCGGATTTCCAGGCGCTACGGCGGGAACTTGGAAAGGCCGCGTCGACCAAGCTGGTCTTCCACGCCTTCGACCTCCTCCAGCTCAACGGCCAAGACCTGCGTGACGCTCCGCTCCTCGAACGCAAGCGGGCATTGCAAAGTCTGTTGAAAGACGCGCCCCCAGCGCTCGTCTATGTCGATCATCTGGAAGGTGACGGCCCGACTGTGTTTGCGCACGCGTGCGAAATGGGCCTTGAGGGAATTGTCTCGAAACGCGCGGATTCGCCTTACCGCTCCGGCCGGCAGGAGAGCTGGCTCAAGCTCAAATGCATTAAGAGCGACAATTTTCCGATTGTTGCCTTCGTTGAAAAACTGGGCGCCAGGCCGCGCAGGATTGCCTCGCTTTACCTCGGCCGCCGAGATGGCAATCGCGTCTACTATGCCGGCAAGGCGCAGAGCGGCTACAGCCTTAGCGACGCACGCGAAGTCCGCGAGCGCTTGGACCCGCTAATCGTTGACAAATCTCCGCTTGCCGAACCGATAGACAAACCCAAGGCGACTTGGGTACAGCCGACCGTCGAGGCCGAAGTCCAATACAGCGGGATTACCGATGACGGGCTGCTTCGCGAAGCCGTGTTCAAAGGGCTGCGGGATGATCTGAGCTTACCAGCCCACACGCCGTTGGTTCGCAAGACGCGGCCGTCCAGTGAAAGTTTCGGCGTCCCTCGCGAGAACATTCTGCAACTGCTGCCCGACGCCTTGGTGCCGTCGAAAGAGGAGCTGATGAGCTATTGGACGAAGGTGGCGAAAAAGGCGCTTGTCCACCTCGGCCGGCGCCCGCTCAAGCTGGTTCGCCACTCGCACGGGGTCACCTTCTATCATAAGGGCAGATTGCCCGACATTCCGGATACCGTGCACCAACTGCGTGTTCAGAAGCGCGAGGGTGGAGAAGGCGTGAGGCTGTGGGTCGATGATCTTGATGGCCTGCTTGGCTTGGTGGAAATAGGCGCTGTCGAGTTGCATCCCTGGAACGCCACCGTCGATGATATCGAGCATGCCGACCGGGTTGTCATCGATCTGGATCCTGGCGAAGGGGTCGAATGGGAGATGATCGTCGAGACGGCTCTGAAGGTCCGGGACATGCTGCGTTCGGAAGGACTCGATAGCTGGCCGAAGGTGACAGGCGGCAAGGGCCTGCATGTGATGGCGCCTCTGCAGGCCGTGATCACCCACGACGCCGCCCGGCAGTATGCCCGAAAGCTGGCGCAGCACTTGGTCAGCAAGCATCCCGATCGCTATCTTTTGTCGGCTGCGCCGTCGGCTCGTTGTGGGCGCATCTTTCTGGATTACCTCCGCAATGGCCGCGGCAACACAGCTGTCGGCGCTTACTCGCCTCGAGCCCGTTCAAGCTTTCCGATAGCCGCTCCAGTCACATGGACGCAGGTCGAAAAGGGAATTTTGCCAGACGCGTTTACGTTGGAGAGCCCATTTCGGCCGGCGAAGGCCGCCTGGACCACGCGCAAAAGCCAATAGCAATCGCGAAGGTTAGTCCCATGCGCGAAGGCCTTAACCGCCGGCGTCACTGCGGCCGCGGCAAGTGGCCGGCGTCATTGGGGCACTTGGGGTAGATGCCTAGTAGACGCCGGCCCAGCGGGTTGGGGTCCGCCACCGGGAATAATAATGGGTCTGGAAATTCAGGTAACTCCGTGATCACGGAAGACGAGCCTTTGCGGTCCCGTCCGCTATGTCGGCGGGCTGTACGGGATAGAAATCCTTCGCGAAATGGCTGGCAGTAAGTCCCTGCATCATCACAGCCGCCGCGGTGCGGTCGTCGATTTCGTCGGGAATCGGCACGAGAGCATCGGCCGGTATGGCCGCCCGCTCTGTATAGCTCCCTGGCGCGTAGACCCACGCAACACGGTCCCCAACTCGGACGTTCCCAACTCCGTCACCAACTGACACGACGCGCCCGGCACCTTCCACGCCTAGAATCTTCGGGTCGAGCCTCTCTGTCCACGCTAGGCCGTGTCGCACGCCGATATCCATGAAGTTCACGCCCGCTGCAGCGATCTCGACCAGCACCTGGCCGGGACCCGGTACAGGTTCCGGCCGTTCGACAAATTCCATCACCTCTGGCCCGCCCTGCCGGGTCATTAGGACTGCCTTCATTTCAACATTTCCTATTGTTGACGGAACAAGCCAGAACTCGGCAAGATCGAAGGCGCCGCCTCACTGCAAGGCACGGCGAGCTAGTGCACGGCCGCCCTCTCGATCAGCCTCGCGACGGGTTCGGGATTTGAAACCATCACCACGTGTGAGGCCCCCTCGACTACGACGGTTTCTCGCGAGTGCGCTCGTGCAGCCATGAATGCGGAAGCCTGCGGAGGGATATTCCTGTCTTTGTCCCCATAGATGAACAACGCCGGTATTTTCTTCCAGGCCGGCGCGGTCTGGGGCTCGTTCAGCGCCGCTTCCGTGATGGGTCGCTGCGTCGCGGCCATCAGCTTCGCCTCGGCAACGGGAACGTCCGCTGCGAATTGATCGCGAAACTTGTCCTGCTGGATATAGAGATCCTTGCCGCCGCCTGAAAGCGGAACTGGCGGAGCAAGGGTGGGACCGAGCGTGCTGCCGGGAAACTTGCCCGCCAGCCCTGCAGCCGTTTCGCCGGCATCCGGTGCAAACGCCGCCACATAGACCAGTGCCTTGACGTTGGTGTTGTCGTTGGCGGCTTCGCTGATGACCGAACCGCCATAGGAATGCCCCACCAAGACGACAGGCGACCCAATGCTTGAAAGGACATCGGAAATATACGCGGCGTCATTGGCAACACCCCGCAAGGGATTGGCGGCGGCCACTACGGAAAAGCCGTCCTTCTCGAGGATTTTGACGACGCCGTTCCAACTCGATGCGTCAGCAAACGCGCCATGAACCAGGACGACAGTGGGCTTAACGGGGGCGGGCTTTTCGGCCTGCGCGTAGGTGTTGCCCGATAAGGCCATGGCGACCGTCAATCCTGCCAGCAACCTTTTCATCATCTATCCTTTCGATGGTTTTGGTCGGAGTGGTTATTTCATCGCGATGGACGCAAGGCCAAAAGCGGGGACGTTTCAGAGTGTCCCTCGGCCGAACCCGCGATGGAACGGACCTCTTGCGGAAAGTCTGTTGAGATGCTCAGCCCGCGCCACCTCTCGAGTTCTTCCAGCTTCGCGAGATCGGCCTGCTCGATGACCTTTACGGCGTCGCTACCGAGCGGTAGGCGCAGCGGCGGGCGGTTCATCGCGGCGATCTCGAGAATCACCTGCGCGGCCCGCGCCGGGTCGCCGGGCTGATGGTTGTTGTATGCGCGTTGCAGCCTGGCGGTTGCGCCGACGACCGAGTCATATTCGGGCCGGCCCTCCCGCAGCGAGGTCGAGGAGCCTGCGAAGTCGGTCCGGAAGCCTCCGGGTTCGATGACGGTGACCTTGACGCCGATCAGCGCCATCTCCAGGGAGAGCGCTTCGGAAAAACCCTCAACGCCCCACTTGGCGGCCGAATAGGGTGCGCGACCTGGCGCGCCCACGCGTCCGCCGACCGACGAGAACTGGATGATGTGGCCAGCGCGCTGCTCGCGCATGACTGGGATGACCGCCTTGGTCACGATGATCGTCCCGAATAGGTTCGTTTCGATCTCCCTGCGGAAATCGTCCAGGTCCGTATCCTCGACTGAGTTGACGTTGCCATAGCCGGCATTGTTGACGAGGACGTCGAGGCCACCGAAGCTGTCCACGGCCACGCGGACGGCTGCCTGTGCCGCAGCCGGATCCGTAACGTCGAGCGCAACCGTTCGGACGGCATCGCCGTAGCGCTCCGTGAGGTCAGCCAAATGCGCGGGCTCTCGTGCGGTCGCGACCATACGATGACCGGCGTCGAGGACCGCTTCCGAGAGGGCACGGCCGATGCCGCGCGAACTTCCGGTGACAAGCCATCTTTGCGACATGCCACTTTCTCCTTCGATAGGGTTACCTACCCTGCAGGGCGTTCAGGCAAAGACTCCAGTGAGCCCGTTAGGGCGCGTAGCGCGTGAAGACGTAGTCATGGCCCTGGACCCGCGCCTCATGACAGGCAAAGCAGGTTTGATGCTGGGCCTCGTCAGCCGGCTTGCCATCGACAAATCTGCCGAAGCCCCATCCACCGGTGGTGGCATATTTCTTCGAGTCCTTGACCATGATCTGAACCGTCGTAGCCGCGCCAGGAACGGAGGCGGATTCGAATTCGGACGATTGGACGTCTTTCCAGGCGAGCTTTGCCAGAACGGTCCCATCAGGTAACGGCAGCGTTCCCTCGCGGTATGCGTTGATCGCCACGGCGTTGCCGAGGACCGCCCTAAGCTCGTTGAGGGGCTCTGCTTCCTCAGCCGGCGCGACCAGTTCCCATTGCCGATATCCCTCGGGGATGGTGACGCCATAGATCGGAGATGCAGCCTGCGGATTCGCACCCACATTCGAACCGGCCAACACCACGAAGCCGCATGACGCAAGGATCGCACCCAAACACGGCAGGAGATAATGAGGTTTCATCGGAAAGCTCCGCTTCATGGATCGTCAGAACTTGCCGACATCGATGACCGCCTGCGCAAAGGCCTGCGGCGCCTCCTGCGGCAGGTTGTGGCCAATACCACCTGAGATCAGTCGGTGTTCGTACTTGCCGGAGAACTTCTTGGCGTAGGCCGCCGGATCGGGATGCGGGGCGCCATTTGCGTCGCCTTCCATCGTGATCGTCGGCACACCGATCGTCGGCAACGCTGCAAGCTTCTTTTCCAAAGCATCATATTCTGGCTCGCCCGGTGCCAGACCGAGTCGCCAACGATAGTTGTGGATCGAAATGGCGACGTGGTCGGGATTGTCGAATGCGGCAGCGGACCGTTCGAAGGTGGCGTCGTCGAAGGCCCATTTCGGCGAGGCAAGCTCCCAGATCAGGCGGGCGAAATCCCGGGTGTACTTCTCATAACCCGCCCGTCCCCGTTCCGTGGCGAAGTAATATTGATACCACCATTGCAACTCGGCCTTGGGCGGCAGCGGCATCCGATTCAACTCCTGACTGCCGATGAGATAGCCGCTGACGGAAACCATGGCCTTGCAGCGCTCAGGCCAGAGCGCGGCGATGATGTTGGTCGTTCGCGCGCCCCAGTCATAGCCTGCGACCACCGCTTTTTGGATGTTCAGCGCATTCATCAAGGCAATGATGTCGGACGCAAGCGCCGCTTGCTGGCCGTTCCTGGGCGTTGCGTCCGACAGGAACCGGGTCGTGCCGTAGCCGCGCAGATATGGCACGATGACCCGGTACCCTGCGTCTGCAAGCAGTGGCGCGACGTCGACATAGCTGTAGATGTCATAGGGCCATCCGTGCAGAAGGATGACCGGGGGTCCATCCGCAGGACCGTCCTCGGCATATCCGACGTTCAGCGGGCCCGCGTCGATCTGCTTCAGTGGGGAGAACGAGGTCCGCGGCTTAACTGGGCGGGAAGCGGTCGTTTCCGTTCCGCTGCGCTGCGCTCCCGCAATACCGATCGCGCCGAGCTGCGCTGCGGCGACCGTCGCGGCAGCGATGCCAAAGAGATGACGACGATGATGGTCGATTTTTTCCGGGGTTCTGACTGCGTTCATTAGTGCACCGCCTTGTCGTAATGACATTTTGCTGAGAGTGGTCACGCTTGATCGATCAATGTGATCGATGGGCTAGACCAAGGTGATTGCGACCTCGATGTTGCCGCGCGTAGCTTTCGAGTAGGGGCAGGTCTGATGCGCCGCATCCACAACAGCCTGGGCAACGTCGCGGTCGAGCCCGGGCACGCTCACATTGAGCCGCGCACCGAGAAAGAAGGCGCCGTCCGCAACGTTCAGATCCACCTCCGCATCGATTGCGAGGCCAGCCGGCAGGATAATATTCATCTTGCGGGCGGCGATTGCCATCGCTCCCTCGAAGCAGGCTGACCAGCCGGCCGCAAACAGCTGTTCCGGATTGGTGCCCCCGCCTGGGCCGCCGGGCGTGGAAAGCCTGATGTCCAGTCGACCGTCGGAACTGCGCGACGTGCCATCCCTGCCACCAGTGGTGCGGATTTTGGCGGTATACAACACCTTTTCAGACTGGCTCATGATGTCTGTGTTCCTTGCAAAAGGGCACTTGGAAAATCGATGGAAAATTGCGCGTGGCTTCGCTATCCACGAGAGCGCAAGCACACGGTAAGGGCTTGCGTCCGAAGCGAGTCGCGCGGCACGGGCGATAACGACAGTGCAGGCATCATCATTCTCCCTGGGCTGGTCAGCGGAAGTTCTTGCTGCTTCGACACATAGAGAAGGATCGCCTGGAGCACCCGTTATGCACTATGATGCGGTGTTAGCGCTCGCCAGTGACCGCACGTCTTGGAACTGGGGCTGGGCTGCTATCATGCCCTGCCTCAAATCGTTGCTCGACGAAATCGGAGTTTCTGTGACACAGGTCTTGGACCTGGACCCCGAGATCTGCCCCAGCCATCACGAAACACGAAGAATGATGCCATGATATCGCCAGCCGCGCCGACGAGCGACAGGATATCGTTTGGTCACTTTACGCTGGCGGCGGGTGAGCGGCTCCTGCTGCGGCAAGGCGTGCCTGTCGATCTCGGCACGCGCTCTTTCGATATACTGGCAGCCTTGGCTGCGCGCCCCAACCAGATCGTCAGCAAGAAGGATCTGCTGGCCCAGGTCTGGCCCGACGTCACTGTCGAAGAAGGCAGTCTGCGGTTTCACATCGCCAACCTCAGAAAGGCGTTGGGCGACGGCAGGGACGGCGCACGCTACATCGCCACTCTGACGGGGCGAGGCTACTGCTTCGTGGCCCCCGTCTCGCGAGTGGATGGTCAAAACAGGGTGCAAAGCGAGGTCGCCGTCGGCTATCCGCAAGCCAACCTGCCAAGTCGCCTGATCCGGATGGTCGGCCGGACCGATGATACTATCGCACTTTCAACGCAACTGGCCGGCACGCGCTTCGTTACGGTCGTCGGCACGGGTGGGGTCGGCAAGACCACTGTTGCCGTGGCGGTGGGCCATGACCTAATCGAAGCATTCGCGGGTGCCGTACATTTCGTCGATCTCGGGGCGCTGAGTGATCCCAGCCTGGTTGCTACGACCGTAGCCTCGATGTTGGGGCTGCCTCTTCAGTCCGACGATCCGACATCCGGTCTGGTCGCCTATCTGGCGGACAAGCGAATCCTCCTGGTCCTCGACACTTGCGAGCACGTCATCGACGCGGCGGCAGATCTGGCGGCCCGCATCTTCGCCACTGCACCGCAGGCGCACCTGCTGGCAACGAGCCGAGAGCCTCTTCAAGTCGAAGGCGAGTACATCTACAAGCTGGAGCCGCTTCTATGCGCGCCGGGCGATCAGGACCTCGCCCCATCTGTGGCGCAGAGCTTCCCTGCAACCCAGCTGTTCCTGGAACGCGCCGCGGCGAGCGGGGCGCGCCTTGACCTCCAGGATGCGGACGCCGCCATCGTGGCCGCTATCTGCCGCAAGCTCGACGGCGTGCCGCTCGCGATCGAACTCGCAGCCGGACGGGTTGCGAGTTACGGCCTGCAGAAAACCGCTGAACTTCTCGACGAGCGGCTGACGCTGTTGTGGCCAGGACAACGTACCGCGCCGCCCCGGCAGAAGACCCTCCAGGCCACGTTGGACTGGAGCTACGGGCTGCTATCCGAGCTCGAGCGCCATTTGCTTCGTCGGCTCGCCGTCTTCGTTGGTCATTTTTCGATTGATGCCGTCCTGGACGTCGTGACGAGCGCGACCATCGATGACGCTCTCGTGTTTGGCGCCATCGACAGCCTCGTTGCCAAGTCGATGGTAGCGGCAAGGCCGGCCGGAGCGACGATGCGTTACCGGCTGCTCGATACGACGCGGGCTTACGCCCTTCAGCTCGACGTCGACGATGCGGAACTCGAGAGCCTCGCCGAACGTCATGCGGCCCACTACCTGCGCTGGCTGGAGGAGACGCGAGCCGAGTGGCCGACTTTGTCGAGCGCCGTGCAACGGTCGCTTCACCTAGCGGGCTTGGCCAATGTGCGAGCGGCTCTGGACTGGTGCTTCGGGCCGGACGGAAATACTGAAGTCGGCGTCCGCCTGGCTGCCGCGGCGGCTCCGGTTTTTGTGTCGATGTCTTTGCTCGCCGAATGCCATCGCTGGACGGCGGAGGCGGTCCTTGCCCTCGACGACACTACCGGCGGCGGCTTGGAGGAGATGCGTCTTCAGGCCGCCCTGGGGGTGTCCCTGATGTTCACGCGTGGCGGAAAGGATGCGGCGCGCGTGGCTTTGAACAGAAGCCTTGCCATTGCCGACAGGCGTGGCGACGCGCTCGATCAGCTTCAAATTCTTGGCCCGCTGCAGATGTTCCACCTGCGTAGGGGAGAGTTCACGTCTGCGTTGCACTATGCCGAGCGCTGTTCCGTCATCGCCGGAACCCTTGAGGACTCTGTCTCAACCACATTGGCGCATTCCCTGATGGGGATTTCGCTTCACCTCAACGGAGAGCTCGATCGTGCCCAAATGGCGGTTGAAGCGGCGTTACGATACGGGCCGCGCTCCGACCGGACCACGACGAACTATCTCGGTTTCGACGGCAGGATTTTGGCCAGCGCGATTTTGGCAAGGACACTCTGGCTGCAAGGCCATCCAGAACGGGCTCGGGAGCGCGCGCTCCTGACGATAAAGGATGCGGAAGTCCTGAACCATCCGCTGACCCTGTCCATTGCACTCGTCTGGGCAATTTCCGTATTCCTCTGGGTGGGCGACCTGGAGAACGCGAAGGAACACATCAATCGTCTTTTCTCGCGCGCCGAATTCCATTCCCTCGGGCCCTATCTTGCGCTTGGGCGCGGCTTCAAGGGGGAGCTGGCCATTCGTCGAGGCAACGTAAGCAGCGGTGTCGAAAGCCTTCGAAGCTGCCTTGCCGAGCTTCACGCAGCGCCATACGAATTGCTCACCACGCCGCTCAACATGGCGTTCATTCAGGGCCTCGCCTCAACAGGCCGATCCGCGGAAGCGCTATCACTGATCGATGAGACGATCCGGCAGGTCGAAGCAAACGGCGATCTTTGCTACATGCCGGAGCTGTTGCGGGTGAAAGGTAGTCATGTTCTCGCGGCTTCGCGACCTGACGCCGACGAAGAAGCAGAATTGTGTTTTCGTCGATCGTTGGAACTCAGCAATCGTCAGGGCGCGCGTGCATGGGAGTTGCGGACCGCTGTCGACCTTGCTTCCCTGTTGGTCGCTCGCGGACAACGCGAGGGCGCCCGAGCACTTCTCCAGCCAATTTTCGCGCGATTTGGGGAGGGCTTGGAGACAGCAGACCTGCAGTCAGCCGCACTCCTGCTGGCGAGGCTGACCCAGTCGACTTGAGCTTTTCGCTAACCAACCCTGCCAGTCCGCCTCACGACAGCGGACATAAGGGCTGGCCAAGGGTCCCACCTATCAGATCGATCTCAAGTCCGGCCACGGCCAAGATGAACTTGAAAGTTACGCCACCCTGGCGCAGTTGACCGGCGCTGGGGTCATACTTGAGATTATCACCAAAGGCATGCTCGAGCCCTTCAGCGAATTGGAGCCGATTGAGCGGCTGTGCACACATCGGCCTCGACTTTGAAGCTGTTTCATCTACCCTGGTGACTTCGCCTCGAAGCTCGATTTGCTGGCCTAGCTAGACCTTGTATTTGCTGTGCCTGATCGAATGCGGGAAATCGTAGCTCGGGATGGAGAGGCTGACGCGGTCATCCGTCACCCGCCTTCGGACTGTAACGGTGAGCGCCACGTCGTCTCCAATGCCCCGTCCCGCGCTGAGGGACCCAGCGGCTTGGCTGCGGGGGGATTGTCAGCTAGAGGCCGCTGGGCCTTGACGACCAGCGAGCGTAAGAGGAGGCCCTGTGCTGGCTGACGAAAACTTGCGCGCAAGGCCACGGAAAAGCATCATTCGAACGAACACTTTCGTCGAGACGAGGGGGGGCAGTGAGGCGGTAGCCGGCGCTTTGAAGCTCTCCGGCAGCTGCTACGCTGGTCGTTCAGTGGGTCGCAGCTGTGCTTGCACAGTCATATCAGATAAGCCTAATGTAAGCCGCGTCTGGCCATTGAGCGCGCCCGCGGCGCACTCGGATTGGGCGTGCGTTCTCCGGCTCGGCAACAACGATGCGGATGGCCGGATTCGTCAGCCGCAGCACCTGAGTTACGCCTTTCAGCGTCGTGCCGCGCTATGTGAAAGATCACCATCTCGCGAGGTTACTTGAAATGTAATCGAGCGCCATGGCGGCGGCTGTGCGTCGACAGAGAGCGCTAAGACGATTCCCGGCGCGGCCGAGCTGAGCATTCCTTGATCGGCCGTTGCATCAGACTGCTCCGCGTATTGGATTGACAATCTGAATTCCGGCAAAGTCCTTTTCGTTATCCGTCACCACCACACACTCATTCGCACCGGCGACGGCGGCGATGATCATGTCGAGTCCGCTGCGCGGCTGGCCGGCCGCTTTCCCTTCTGCCATCAGCCGCGCCCAGATCAGCCCCCCCTTGTCGTCAAACGCTAGGATACGGCCCGCAAACGGCACCTGCGGTCCTTCGGACCCAGAGGACCATTTGTCGAGTGCGTCGCGCTTGTTGCCCCGCGGCTTCTCCAGAATCCCGCGGCGGATTTCAGCAACGGTCAGCGAGGCGATGACCAAATCCTCGTCGCGCCTCCCCGATGCTCGTTCAACAGTCGAGACCGCATCGGGCAAGTCTTTCCACGCCCGGGTACGCCCTGCTGCTTCGACCGCTCCTTTTTTCTTGCGGATTTAGGAATTCGAGCTTTTCGGTTGTTTCCGATCATCCATTTGGGAAACGACGCATGCAGGCAAGCAAGGTTTTATGGGGCCAGGTCGTCACCGCCTTTCTGATCGTCGTCGCGACAACATGGGGGGCGACACAGTGGACGGCAGGGCGGCTCGGCTTTCAAAGCCAACTCGGTCCACCGTGGTTCGAACTGGCTGGACAGCCCATTTATCCGCCGCCAGCCTTTTTCTGGTGGTGGTTTTTCTACGACGCCTACGCGCCGAAGGTCTTCATGGAGGGCGCGGCGATTGCGGCGAGCGGAAGCCTTATGGCGATCGCTACAGCGATCGGGATGTCGCTGTGGCGGGCGCGCGAGGCAAAGGACACCACGACCTACGGCTCGGCGCGCTGGGCGACGCGAGACGAAATCAAGGCCGCTGGGATGATCGGTCATGATGGGGTGGTGCTGGGTATGTTGGACCGACACTATCTGCGTCATGACGGTCCGGAACACGTGCTATGTTTCGCACCGACCCGAAGCGGCAAAGGCGTCGGCCTGGTCGTGCCGTCACTACTGACCTGGCCGGGTTCGGCAATCGTCCACGACATCAAAGGCGAAAACTGGGAACTGACGGCCGGATGGCGGGCCCGTTTCGGCCAGGTGCTTCTGTTTGATCCGACCAATGCTGGATCCGCAGCGTACAATCCTCTGCTGGAGGTGCGACGGGGCGAGTGGGAAGTTCGAGATGTGCAGAACGTAGCGGATGTCCTGGTCGACCCAGAAGGCACATTGGAACGCCGCAACCATTGGGAGAAGACCAGCCATGCGCTGCTGGTCGGCGCCATACTGCACGTGCTCTATGCGGAGAAAGACAAGACCCTCGCCGGGGTGGCGAACTTCCTTTCCGATCCAGAGCGGCCAATCGAGGCGACGCTGCGCGCCATGATGCTGACGCGGCATTTGGGTGATGCAGGCCCGCATCCGGTGGTGGCGTCGGCTGCACGGGAACTGCTTAACAAGTCCGAGAACGAGCGCTCCGGCGTGCTCTCGACGGCCATGAGTTTTCTGGGCCTCTACCGCGATCCAGTTGTGGCCAAGGTGACGTCATCTTGCGACTGGCGGATCGCAGACCTTGTCGAGGAGAGACGGCCGACGACGCTCTATCTGGTCGTGCCGCCATCGGACATCAGTCGTACAAAGCCGCTGATCCGACTTGTGCTTAACCAGATCGGCCGCAGGCTCACCGAAGATCTTCACGCGAAGGATCACCGACAGCGTCTTTTGATGATGCTGGACGAGTTTCCCGCGCTCGGCAGGCTCGATTTCTTCGAAAGCGCGCTAGCCTTCATGGCCGGCTATGGCATCAAGTCGTTCCTGATCGCACAATCGCTCAATCAGATCGAAAAGGCCTACGGACCGAACAATTCCGTCCTCGACAATTGTCATGTGCGGGTGAGCTTCGCCACCAATGACGAAAGGACAGCCTGCCGCTGGCCGGCCACAAAGACAACCATGCCGGGCTGATGACCAAGGATCAGATGGCAGTCTTTCGCGCCTCGATGTCGATCGGTGAGGGGCGGGAGTGGGATGCCTTCGAAGGCTTGGATATTGGCAAGGTTGATTTCCGACGTTTCCTCGATGCGGTGCCTTTTGCCGCGAAAGGCCGACGCCGCCGGCACGCCCAACGCATCCGCGTCCCCGATCGTCTCGGCCCGGAAGCCAAGGGCAGCGTTTCCACCCAGGTAGGCTTCGGCAGGATCCTGGACGAGATTGCACGGGCCGGCGGGCCGCTTGCCGACGCAATCGTCACCACGTCGCCCGATGTCACCGTTTCGACCAATCTCGGCCCCTGGGTCAACCGGCGCGGCCTGTTTGCGCGTAGCTCGCTCGCCGACACGTTCCGCAGTGAACGCATAGCCTCGGCGCAGAAATGGGAATTCGGCCCCTCCGGCCAGCACATCGAGCTCGGCATTGCCGAGAACAATCTGTTCATCCTGCTGTCGGCCCTCGGGTTGTCGCATTCGGTCTTCGGCAAACGGCTGTTGCCGATCGGCACGCTCTACGATCCGTTCATCCAGCGCGGTCTCGATGCGCTCAACTATGCCTGCTACCAGGATGCGCGCTTTCTCCTTGCAGCCACCCCGTCGGGCGTCACGCTGGCGCCGGAAGGTGGCGCGCATCAGTCGATCGCCACCCAGTTGATCGGCATGGCGCAGGACGGGCTTGCGGCTTACGAGCCGGCATTCGTCGATGAGTTAAGCGTCATCGCGCGTTTTGCACTGGATTATATGCAGCGCGACGGCGACGCCGTGCAGTCGGAGCGCACCTGGCTGCGCGACGAGACCGGCGGCTCGGTCTATCTGCGGCTCTCGACGCGCCCGGTTGAGCAGATCATTCGTACCATGGAACCTGAGCTCGAGCAGGACATTGTCGACGGCGGCTATTGGCTGCGGCATCCTGGCCCGAATGCCGAGGTGATCGTCGCCTATACAGGCGCCGTCGCGCCGGAAGCCATCGAGGCGGTCGGCATGATGGCCGAGGATCGTCGCGACGTCGGTCTTTTGGCGGTAACTTCGGCCGATCGGTTGAACGCAGGCTGGACTGCGGCAAGCCGCGCACGCGAGCGCGGCCTTCTTCATGCCAGGAGCCATGTCGAACGGCTGTTCGCCGATCTTCCATCCCATTGTGCGATCGTCACCGTCGCCGACGGCCACCCAGCGGCACTCGGCTGGCTGGGCTCGGTCTACGGCCATCGCACACGTAGTCTCGGCGTCGAGCACTTTGGCCAGTCGGGGACAATCGGTGACCTTTACCGGCACTTCGGAATCGACGCCAATTCGATAGCGACAGCCGCCGACCGGATTGCTGGTGGGCGCCCCATCCGCTATCTGCGCGCGCTGGATTGACCGATGATGTCGTTGACGGCTGTTGCAGACCGGAAGGGTGAATATTGTGCCCAAGATGCGGCCTCGCCTGCTTGGCCCTTCGTCGCCATGCCGGCTCCAGGCCGCTTCGTCTCCAGTCGGGTGCCGTGACCGCAAAACTGTTCAGCCCGCGACTTTGAGCTGTTCGATCTCAGCAATCTCGGCTTGCTTCGCTCGGCCTTGGACGGCGAGGTCATAGCTGGCCTGCATGTTCATCCAGAACTGCGGCGTGGTGCCGAAGAACTTGGCCAGGCGCAGTGCGGTATCCGGAATGATCGGGGTCGCCTCGTGCGTCAAGCGCTCAATGCGGGTGCGCGGTACATGCAGCTTCTTCGCCAGCGTATAGGGCTTCAGGCCAAGCGGTGCGAGATATTCCTCGCGAAGGATTTCTCCCGGATGGATCGGAATGTCAAGGTTCAACATTGTTAAGCTCCTGGCAGTGAGCGATAGGTTGGTTTTGTCTAGATTGTTTGGCAAGGGCATCGACAGTCGCAATATGCTTAGTGATAGTCGGTGATTGCTACATCCTCTGCCGCCCCCGTCTACCCACCGAAAGAGACAGGGTATTGATCATTGATGCGGATCGAATGCTGACCGGCACGATTGCCTTTCAGCGGGGCAATTGGTGTCCGGCTCAACGTCCGATGACGCTTGGCCCGGCACGTCGTTCGAGTGCAGCTCCGATCATTGGTTCTGTGACCGAACCTAATCGTCATTATAGATGATGGCAGTCAACCGCATGCAAATCATGGCCTTGAACGTTTTTCCGTAACAGCCGAGCGCAGATCGTGTTCCTTCCACGCGGTTGACATTCCTCCCTCAGCCGCCATGCTGCATTGCAACATGGCCATCGAGGAGTTCGGCATGACGGAAGGCCGGTCATCGCGCATCGAGTGCCTGGACGGGCTTCGGGCGCTCGCCGCGATCTGGGTGCTGATTGGGCACTGCCTGCTGTTGACCGGCTGGCAGATTCCCATCCTCGGCGAACCGGATCTCGGCGTCGATCTCTTCATCATGCTGTCCGGCTTCCTGATGGTGTTCCACTACCAGCTGCGCCAGGACAAGGAGCCCTGGCAAAGGCCGGAAACCTGGCTGAAATTCTGGACCCGCCGCTATTTCAGGATAGCGCCGCTGTTCTATGTCATGCTGTTCGCTGCCCTGGCGCTTGGCCCCTATCTCTACCAGTCGAGGATGGTCATCGACGAGTTCCTGCTGCGGTCGCCGCAGGCGCCCGAGCGTTATCTCGACAGCGGCCTGAAGAATATCGGCGCCCATCTGCTGTTCCTGTTCGGCCTGGTGCCGAATTTCGCCTATCGCACGCCGCTGCCCGACTGGAGCCTGGGGCTGGAGATGCAGTTCTACGGACTCTTCCCGGCGGTCATGCTGCTGGTGCGCAGGCTTGACTGGATATGGAGCGCCATCCTTGTCGCCGCGATCGGCAGCGCGATCGTGTTCTTGATGGGACAATTATCGGTGCATTTTCCGATGCCGTCGTTCCTGCCGCTGAAGATGCAGATTTTCCTGTGCGGGATGCTGCTGGCGGGCGTCGTCCATCAAAGGCAGAAGCGGCCCTTCGCATATCTGGCATTGGCCATGGCTCTGGCCGCGCTGCCCTTCGGCGGCGGCTACGGGCTTGGCAAGTTTTTGATGCGCGAAGCGCTCGTCGTGGGTTTCTTTGCCCTGGTTCTCTACCGGATGCTGCCGGGAATGATGGGCATCGTGGCCAGAAAGATCGCCATGACGCTCGCCAACAGGTTCTTTCATTTGATGGGTGAGCTTTCCTTCAGCATCTATCTGATCCATCTGCTGGTTCTCCAGCCGGTGGCGGCTCTGGTCATCACCCGGTTCGGCCACGAATTGTCGGCGCCGGTGCGGTTTGCGATCGTTGTTGCCGTCGTCTTGCCGGTGGTGTGCCTGCTGTCCTGGATCACCTACACGCTGATCGAAGTGCCCGGCCAGAAGATGGGCCGTTTCGTCATGCAGCGCTTTGGGCGGACCCCGGCGCTCGAGGCGGTCAAGCCCGGCCCATGACCAGCCGCCAGACGGGGGTTTCGAGCTGCACCAGCGCCCTGTCATTGGGGCTGCGGGCGACGTCAATCATACTGGCCTTGTAAGTCAACGGATGCGCCATCTTGATGGCGAGCGCCGCCACCAGCATTTCGCTGAACCGCGCGTCCCGATCGTTGGGTTCGGCGAATTCGCCACCGATGCCGAGCTGGCACTGGCGGCAAACTGGGACCGCACGCCCTCGAGCCTCAAGCGCATTACGTTCATCGCGCTGAAGACGACCGAGGCGTGATCGGGCGAAGGGGCGGGCGTCAGACGTCCCACTCTTTCGGGACGCCAGGTCGGCCACTGTGGGGAATCCCAAGTTCACCCGCTGCGCTGCATCAGAGTGATGTGAATTTTGGGGTTCGCTACAACATTCATGTTGCCCTTTGGCCAATCGGCGGCACCAAACAGTTACAAGAAAGGGCGATGCTGACTGTCTCGGCAGGGGAGGTAACTATGAACGTGAAGTACAAAACAGTTCAGGAAGTGCTCCGAAAAGCGGGCATTGTCATGAGCAAGAAGGGGGAAGTTCATCGCATAAACTTCTTCAGCGGCCTGGAAAACACCGCCTACTACACACCAGCTCTTCAGGATGCCCTGGAAAAGGGCTTGGCTATGGCGGGAGGTGCCGGAAGGGTGAAAGCAAGCGTCTTTGCCAAGTCAGCCGAAACAGGGATCTCGACCAGCGCACGCATCGGCTGACACAATCCAAGCAAGACATCGCCGCGTTGCGCGGCGGTGTCCTGAAACTGCCGAAGCATTGCCGTCTTCCTTGCTCGAATGGGAAAAAGACGGCTGACGAAGCATCTGCCACGCCATTTCCTGACGGGCGGTTGGCGTCGTGACGGCCCCCGAGCACGAGACGTGCAACGTTCTGCCCAACCCAAAATCACAAGAAATCCCCAGCCGCATTGAAGCGGCTTTTTGCCGTGGAGGCACCATGCCCCGTTTTCCCCGACCAACCACACAGCCGGAGGCCTGAGCCATGGCCATCACCCCGCTCGACATCGCCAATATGGCGCTCGCCGTGCTCGACGAGGCCCCAATCGAGAGCCTCGATCAGAGAGAGATCTGCCGACAAGCAGGTGAGGGCGGTGCCAGCATTTCAGAACCGCGCCTCCCCTCACCCCCGGTGGGGCGCTCTCCCCAAAATTGTGACGGGGGAGAAGCGTTAACGGTCAATAATCGCCGTTGTAATAGCGCTCGTCGCAGGGCGCGGTGTAGATGCGGCCGCTGGTGCGGTCCTGATAGCGGCAAAGCTGTTCGCTGCGCGGCTGCGGCGTGGTGGCGTTGCCGACGACGGCGCCCAGCAAGGCGCCGGCTCCGGCACCGATGACCGTGCTCTTGGTGTTGCCGCCGATCGCCTGGCCGGCAAGCGCGCCGGCGCCGGCGCCGAGCAGCGCACCGGTGCTGGTTCTCTGCTGTGCTTCGGTCTGCGCGCAGCCTGCCAGCGCGGCGGTTACGAACATGGCGGCAATGGCTCTGGACATGGTCATCGTCTGATACTCCCTTGAAGTTTATGAACTAATACGCAGGCTGATTTGCCAAGTACGGTCGCATTTGCGGCGGAACATAGGCACCGTGCCTCACGAAATGAGACATGGTTGTTTTTGTCTGACAACTCCGGTTCGGAAAGAAATGTAACCGAACAAGACCACAGAGCTTCATCCCAAGTCGACTTTCGAGGCGCTACGCTGCCTCGATCTGCATCACCTTTTTTGCCGCAGCGGTCAGAAATCCCGATCGGCTGTAGCCGTGGCGCACCGCATATTGGTCGATCTGGTCGAGGACATCTTCCGGAATGGTGACATTGACACGCACGACCTTCGCCGCTTCGGCCTTCAAGGGAACCAGAATGGCGACACCGCTCAGATTGTCCCTGTCCGACATCACTTCCTCGAGGGAGGACGGCTCGGGAATGGCTTCGCCATCCTCGATCAACCCCTCGACATGAAAGGCCAGTGCTTCCTCGGCCATAGCGCGGGCATCATCCAGGCTGACGCCAGCCGTCACCAGGCCCGGAAAATCGGGAAAGGAGACGCCGAAGTCGCTGTCCGCTTGCTTGTGGATCAATCCGATGTAGTTGCGCATTTCTCTACCTCAGCTTCACGCCGGATTGTTTTTCAATACTTTTGAGAGTGCCGATCGGGATGTCTCGCTTAGGGTGCGGTACTGTCACTCGGCCCGATTTGGCTTTGTGCTTGAACTGGGCGTGACTTCCTTTTCGAGCCACCTCGTACCAGCCATCCGCCAACAGCCTGTGAATGACATCGGCGCTCTTCATGTTGTGTATATATACACACAGCTGACCCAAATGTCCATGAGATTTGCCGCAGATTACATGCCGCGGTCCAGTTGAACCTTCCTCAAATTCCTCAAAAATGGAGAAACCAGATGACCCGAGGTCTTCCCCGGACGCTTTCGCGTGCCGCCGCCAGAGAAGCCGGCCGTGCCCCGCCAGGCGGGGCTTACCGCCAGGACGATCGGGCAGGGCGGCGCCTACCGAACCGTCTTCTCCTTCAATGAGCCGGTGCCGGTTACACTACTCTGGGGGAACTGGGGCGACAGTGCCTGAGGCCGCTTGGCTTAGACCAATGGCGTTCTGTCGGACCAGAATGGCGTAGAGTTTCATTCACCAGATAGCCGACTGAGGCCGCAGCCATGGCCTGAGATCGTCGGGGTGTGCTGCGATGCAGGCTCGCGTTCTGCAGATCTTCGAGCAACCCGTCGCGGCTTCCCTCACGTGGCGATTGCCTTCGACGTTCCAGCGCTCGACGAGATCGAAAATGTCGCTGAAGCGATCTGTCTCTCCGACCTCGAGATTGTGGATCAGGTGGAGTGCTAGCTTCGACACGGCGAGACACGGCGGTTCTTCCGGCCCATCGCACCACTCGTCCTGGGAACGGGTCCCGCTGCCCACGGAATGGCGGCTCGAACATGTTCGAGCCATCGAAGGTGAGATCTGCGGCCTCGTTCTCTCCGGTCATGCTGCCTCTTTTCGCGCGGCAGCGTGCCACCAGCGGGCACCTTGCGCCGCCACCGGCCAACTGAGACAACGGGTCCGCCCCTGTCGCCAAAAGCTGGTTTGACGGTCTTTCCGAAGGCAATCGCAACCTCGCTGAACCAATGGCTGGACCAAGCCTGACAGGCTCGATCGCGTTTTCGCCTCCTATGTGGACTGGAACGGCAGCAGGGTGAGAGCTTGCGCGTTCGACTTCTCGGTCGCTTTGAACAGGACACTTCGAAAGACACGGAAAATCGGTCAGCGATCGGACGTCGACGTTAGCTGAGGGTAGTTACGCGCTCCCGTCCGTCTCGCTTTCCTCGTCGATCGCCCGAACCGGCAAATAGGCATTCGTTTCCAGCCATTCTCGCAAAATGATCTGAATAAGATCTGGCCTGCCGATTTTCATCTCAGCTGCTATGGAATCGAGTGCATCTGCGGTCGCGGACTCCAGCGGCACGCCATCGACGTTTCGGAGCATCAAAGCAGCGCGACGCAGGAGGATCTGCAAATCCGCGCGAGACATGTCGGCTATGCGCTGAGCTGCGCTTTCGAGATCTTCAGCAACAGATCGGCGTGTCATTGGTATCACTCGGTGTATGGCATCCGGCCTTCGCCCTGCTGCTCGGTTTTCGGCGCTTTTTGGAGAGGATGGCTGGCCTTCAGTACGCTCATCGTCCTTCATTTGCGGTTGCCGGGCCGGTGCGTCGGGCTCGTCTGATGGCCAGAGCTACAGGGTCGCTTCGGCTGATTGGGCCTATTGCAGCAGTGCCGACTATGGGCACCATCGACGGTTCGTCATCCTGTACTTTCCTGGTTTTTAACTCCGCGATTTCCTCGTCACGCCTGGAAATGCGACTTTCCAGATTTGCGAGACGCTCGGTCAACAAATAGCGGCCGACCGCAAATCCGCCTCCTCCGAAAAGAACGGCAAAACTGGCAAAGGCGGCCGGGTTGGCCAGCATCAGCGCGGAGTTAGTTTCCAAAAAGCTGATAAGATCCTGCATCGTCAACTCGACCCCATCATGCTGCGAACAAGCGAGCTATCGTCACCGGCTGGCTCGGCCGAGGTTGGCCTATTTGTCGCGAATCATCCGGGTTCATGTGCATCTCGAAGAACCTGAGTCGCTCGCCGTCATCACCATAGCCATCGGGCCGCATGGTCCCAACCTTCATGGCTCATCCCAAGATTGGCGGCGTGTCGTCGTAACCGAACGCCACGAGTCCAGGGTGCCGGTGAGCGAGGGCCAGAATTTTAGTCTCAAGCTCGCAGTTATACGCCATGAGCGCCTTTACGGTCTCAAGCGGGCTGTCGTATTGGGCGATGAGTTTGACCGCTTCAGAATGGAGTTCGGCTTTCGCTTCAGCGTCCAGGCGAATAATGCCCATTGTCGTTCCTCCTACTGTTTGCCCGACGCGGAGCCGAGAGTTTCGTAGAGTTCGTCAAGACGGTCTTAGAGATAGCCATTGAGGACGATCATTTCCTTGAGCGCCTTCACCGCGTCGCCCTTGTGCTGGGCGATGAATTTGTCGGCGATCGCCTGCAGCGCAGCTTCTTGCTGTCCAGCTCACAATGTGGTCCACGGCCATTGCTCCAAACCTTCTCTTTGCGAAGTGAACAAAAACGGAACAAAAATGTCAAGAGCGAATTGACTCGACGAGGAATAGATTCCTATTTTGACGGCGGTGGGGCGGGTGCTTACAGCCAAGGAGAGCCGCATGGGCAGACGAAAAAGCCGGTATGACAGACTGTTGCTCGGCACGCTGAGGAGATCATAAGGGAGGCACTAAGCCGCCGCGACGCGCTGCTTTCTGCGCAACTCAACCTGAAAGCAAACGGCCCGTTGTTTTGGCAACTTTGTGGGCTACTCGACAAATTGCACGGGGTGCTGGCCGCTGTCGCGGAGAAGGAGCCTGACTACCGCGTGCCGAACCTTGGTCTTCTACCACTCCCGGAGGAATATTCCACGCGGATATGACCACAGCGGGGCCGATGGACAGCTTGGACGCGCCAAGGCCAACATGCTGCTCATCGTCGATTGTGGCCAGAAGCGCCATGTTGCGACGATTCGCACTAAGTCGCGATGCCACGAGCGGCACCTCCAGCTCGCCATTTTAGTGATCTGTTAGACAGTAGAGTGCGCAGATTGCCGAGCCATGCGATGCGGTGCCTGACTCAGGCAGCAGGCCACGAGCGTCTGGGCCAGCCTCATTCGCTCGCGGCTGTTGCTGCTACCTCGTAGCTGTCTACCGCAGGTCCAGCTGCAACTGGCCGCTATAGTCCTCCGTCGTCAGGAAGAAGCCCTCATCGATGGCCTTGGCTTTGAACGCGGGATCGGAGCCGAGGTCCTGGAATTCCGGCTTCAATGTGCCGGAGGCGTCGAAGTAGCGATCTCGAAAGCTCGCCCGGTCAAGCCCTGCATAGTCTCCCCCCTTACCCGCGACGGTGCAGGATTTCAGTTCGGTTTGGTCGGCAGCGTCAGCCGGGAAACTCTTCCTTGCGAAATCCATGGGACCGATGCCTGGCGCTATGCTGCGGGGGAATTGTGTGACGCACCGCGCTGTCGCATCACCCGCAGCGATCGTCAGATCGAAATAGGGAGGCCTCAGGCCCTTGGTGGCGAGGTAGGCAAAGGCACGGATGCGATTGGCTGCCCTCAAGGTATCAAGGTCTGTCGTCTCCAGAATGCCGCCATTGATGGTGAGCTTTCCAGTTCCGCCAAGTGCTGCAATTTGCTTCTGCAGCCAGTCTGAGTCGCGATCGATCCAGGTCAGGAAATCGAGCGGAATCGCTTGCGGCTCCTTCATCTGCGGGTTCATGGATTGGGCGAGCGCCCCCGCGGTGGCGAGCATCGCCAGCCCGGCCAGGGCCGCCGTAAGGAGAGGGAAGTTTCGCATGTCATGCCTCCGTCCTTCTACGTTGCCGCGAATCAGTTGTAGTGGTTGCGCGGCTTGATGCCGAGCATGTCGCGCAATTGGTTCTCTGTTATGTCGTCAGGCCGCGGCGTTCCGCCGACACCGACGGTCCGCGCTTCCTCGTCCATAGAGGTATGCGGCTTTCCATCCAGCCCGTTATAGGTGGCTGGCCCCATGCCGGAGATCTGCCCCGCCTGGATGTGGGAGGCGTGGATCTGCTCATGGGCAAGCACGATGCCAGGGTCGGCCGGGTTTTTCGCGACCGTGCCGGTCGACTTGTCGAACTCGCTCGACGTGCGGATACGGGCCGCGGCCGGATCGTAAGAGATGATCGCCCCTCCCGGTGTCGTCATCGGGTTCTTCGTGGGATCGGCGAGATCGGTTCCCGTACGGCCGGCGACGTTCTGGATCGTCACTGTTTCCGGGCTGTCGACAATCCTTTTGGTGAGTTCGCGCCCTGTATCCATTCCGGTACCGGGCACGAAGAAGTCCTTGACGTCGAGCCAGGCGCCGTGGAGCCAGCTTTGCGAAACCTCGCCGGTCTTGCTGTCGACTCGGGCAGTCGGGTCGGTACGCTGGATGTCCTCCTCAACCTGCCGCCGGTAGGCGGCATCGCCGGCCACGATCTCCTTTAGGCCTGTCGGGTCGATATAGGCCATCGGATTGTTGTTGGCATAAGCGAAGAGATTGCATGAGGTTGGGTTGCCGGTGCAGCGTTCAGGATCGCCGACATAGAGCGGGTCGGGTGAGACGAAGCGGCCAAGGGCCGGATCGTAGTAGCGGGCACCGAAGTAGTAGAGCCCGGTATCGTCGTCGAGATATTTGCCGGTGAACCGATGGTGCGTCTTTTCGCGCGGCAACTCGCCCGAAACATCCGTCAAGTGATCGGCCCAGGCAGGAGCCAGCACCTCCGGCTTGTGCTCGGTTCCGTATGCCCGATAGAGCATCTGCTCCACCGGGGTGCCGCCCGAGGCGATCACATAGTCGCTGCTCTCAATATGGTCCTTGAGGTAATAAAACCATTTGCCGGTACCGTGCTCGAGCCGCACCAACTTGGTCGAGGCAATGTTGACATAGCTCTCCTCGCCCTTTGGGCCGACCTCGAATGTCTCCACCGGATAGAGATAAAGCTGGTCAGGCTTCGATCCGTCCGGAGTGGCGACCTTCTTGTATAGGCGCCGACCGGTCTGGTCGTAGCCGTAAAAGACGTCGTTCGTTGCGGTCTGCGCTCGGATGAGCCTGCCGTTGATGTCGAAGACAGTGCCGGTAAGGTTCGGCGACGTCGCCAGCTGACCGAAGCCGTCGAAACCGTATGGCTTCGACGCGCTGCCGGCCGGAATGAGGCCGGTCGCGCTGGCTGCCGCCGGGACAATCCCTGCTCCGGGATCGAGCTCGTCATTGCGGGCGAAGGTGCCGGCCGGCGAATAGCCGAATTCGGCATGCTTGCCGTAGCGATCGATGCTCACGAGCTCGTTCTTGAAGTCGTAGTGAAAGCTGCCGGAGCGATCGACGTGGGTCGCGCCGCCGGCACCACTGCCCAGCGCATCGACGATCTGTGTGATCGAGCCGTTCGAATTGAACGCCATCGCCAGGTCCTGCAGCGGAACGCCTCCCGCTTGCGAGACAATATGCGTCAGGAACAGCGTCGTCGGATCGTAGGTCATCTGCGTGAAGGCGCCGAGCCGGTAGTCGACGCGCTCGATGCGTCCTTCCGGATTGTAGGTGATGTTCTCGATCACTTTCTGCGGGCCGGCGAAGTCTGGATGGGATACCGTCACGGAGCGGAGGTTCTTGTCCGGTCCAAGCGCGAATTTCGACGCGAGGCCGCGTGGGCCGATCGATGAGTCAATCCGGCCATCGAGCGTGTGATGGAAGCGATCGACATATTTTGCGTGGTTGATCTCCACCTCGTTGGCCGTCATACGGCCATTGGCATTGTAGGCGTAGCGTTCGACGGCGTCGAACAGGCCATTGGGATCGTGGATTATGACCTCGGTTATTTTATCGAGCGGTAATGCGATCGGCAGTTCGAACCCGTCCGCAGAGGCGATGTCGACGCCCCGGTCGTAGCGGTATTCAAGATGGAGGACACCATCGTCAACCTCAGTGAGCTTGCGGTTGAGGAAGTCGTAGGTGGACGTCTGCACGGAAGCTTCGCCGTTCGTGCCGACGCGCGCGATCGCTGATTGCCGCCCGCGCGCGTCGTAAAAGGCGTACCGGTCGCCCATTCCGGGAATCGACTGGAATTCGATGTCGCCGACCGAATTGTAGACTAGCCGTCGAGCAGCGGTTTCGCCCGGCAGCCAAATCTCGCTCAAGTAGCCGAAGGAATCGCGCACGAAGCGGGAGATGTGCATTACGCCGTCGCCGTTGGCGGCGATGAAGCCGGTCACTCCGTTCTCGTTGCTGAGCGAATATTCCTCGCTCCGCACCGTACCGTCGAACTGATCGGCATAGGTCGTGATTGTGTGCGTTCCCCAAGGTCCGAAGGTCATCTCGGAAAGCTTGCCCGACGGGTAGGACTCGCGCACCATGCGGCCTGCCGCGTCGTATGTATATGCGTTGCCGATTTCGTGATCCGGGCGCGGAACGTCGCCGAGGTCGAAGACCTTCTGCAGGTTCAGGTCGTCGACACCGCCGAAGCTCCTGACGACGAATGGGGTCCAGCGGAACACCAATTTCTCGTTACGATTGTAAAGCGCGAAGTTGCGGACCCGCACGCCCCCCTCGGCAACGCTTTCCAGATCGGCGACCTGGTTCCCGCGCGCATTATAAGCCGCCAGTTCGGCTATGAACTCGCTTTCGCCTTCCGGCGTTTCAGTTGCACTCTTGTAGCGGCGCTTCGATGTCAGGATCAGTGAGGGCAGGCCGCTCTCGCCGATCTTGTAGCTGTAGAATTTCTCCGCACCGTCGGCTGCCTCCTCGTGGATCCTGCGGCCGAGCGCGTCATAGTCGTTGGTGACGACCATGCCGAGGGGAGTCGTCATTGTCCGCACAGCTCCGGCCCGTGGTCCGTCGTAGGTCATAGACGTGACCTGGTTGAGCTCGGACGCACCACCCGCCATTTTGGTGTGACTCAGCGGCAGGGTGCCGGTCTCCTCGTAGAGAACGGCCTCTGTCTGCCCTAGGTCGTCCGACAGCGCCGTGGTGTTGCCGAAGACGTCATAGGCCATGCTCTTGGTGAGCGTGCGGGTGGCGTTGCGGAACTGCTCGAGCGACGCCGGCAAGCTGCTGAGGCCTGAAAAGACTTCGAGCGTGCGGGTGCCCATGCGACCGCCCGCGTCGGCTAGATAGGTGAAGCTTTCACGGCTGAGCAGTCGCGTTCCGGTAAGGATACGGCGCTCGGATGCGGCGTTGACAATGCTGAGCGCGGCGAGATCGGCCCGCGATTGCGCATACCCGGTCTGGGTGGTGCGGCTAAAGCCCTGGACAGTCAAACCCGCGGGTCCCGGGATATCGCGAACCTGCACCGTTTCCGAGGCGGGCATATTGAATTCGTCGAAATCCGTGTAGGTCTGGGTTTTAACCGGATCCTTGCATTCGGGATCCGCCGGTTCCTGCTGTTCGGCCTCGCCGGCGGACTCGGTTAGAGTTTCCTTGACTTTCCTGAGGTACGACGAGCCGTCGCCGTTCGGGTGGGCTTCCCAAATCGAAGCCTCGCATTTGAGCATCATGCCGGTCGTCGGCAGCTTCTGGCTGCGCGTGGCAGTCGACAGCGAGTGCAGCGCCGCCGCCGACGGATCAAGCGTCTCGGTTGTCTCCGCGCTCGCAACGAGTGTCGCCTCGGGCTTCACTTCATAGGTCTTGCGGATCTTCAGTTTGCCGGCGAGATTCAGGTCAGCCGCCGTTTCGGCGAAGGTGTAATATTGTTCGCGATCGAGACTTGAACGCTGCGTGACACGCTGGCCGGCCGCGTTCTCGTCGCCGTAGGCGACCTTCTCGACATCCGAGAAGCCGATGAAACGGCGATTGATCACGTCGTAGAATGGGTTGTGGTAGAAATATTCGTCCGTCTGCACCTGGTCGCGAGCCTGGCCCGGTATTCCCTGCGACGTGACGAGCTGCTTGGCGACGACAACAGGGAAGTGCAGGTTGCGCGTCGGCTGGCCGTTGGCGCGGTCGCGCAGCATCTCGTCGATCGAGGTCGCATAGCGAATGTCGTGCCGCCGGCCAGAATCAAAGTCGACGACCGTGAGCAGGTTGGCCTTGACGAGCTGCATCGTGTCGGTGCGGTTGAAGTCAATGACGACGACGGGCTTCACCTCATCGCCGGACGGCTTCTGGAACACGATGATTTCGGTCTGACCGTCGCCGTCGATGTCGGCGACGCGCGAACCGAAGGTCTGCGTCGACGTGCCGAGTTGAACCCGCAGATTGAGTGTGATGCTGAGCGGATCTTTCAGGTAGGTGCCGTCGCCAAAGCCGAGCCAGATGCGCATCTGGTCGGTGCGCTCGCCCATAGACGCGAAATCGATGATGCCGTCCCCATTGGCGTCGATGTACCACATCGTGGCGAGGCTATCGCCGGGCAGCATGCCGCCAATCTTCGAGAAGGTGCCGTGACCGCAGGCCGGATCGCTGATCGCGGCATCTCCGAACAGCAACGCATTCGAGTCCGTCGAGAAGGCGTTGCCCTGGTTCTCGTAGAGGCAGAAGCCCTGGTCGGCTGGGCGGATGACGACGAGATCGGGCAGCCGGTCGCCATTGATGTCGACCATCCGCACATTGTTGCGGCCGAGTATCTGGCCGTCCTGGCTGTTGAATGGGAACGCCTTGGTCAGCGTGCCGAAGTTGACGCTGTAACCGCCATCGGCCTGGCGCCGTGTGAGATTGAGGAATATCCGCCATTCGGTGCGGCCATCAGCGTTGAGGCGCGTCGTGACGATGTCAGACAGGCTGTCCATATTGACGTCGGCGAAGCGACCATTGCCGCCCGCGAATGTCGTCGGCGAGACGCCGAGTAGCGGGATCGAGCGGCCGAGATAGGGGAAAGTCCCGTCGGCCTTGCCATCATAGACGTGCATCAACCCATCTTCGATTTCGACGATGTCGACGAAGCTGTCACCAAGGATGTCGGCAAAAGCGAAGCGGTTGTCGGTGAGCCGTGGCGCGATCTGGCGCATCAGTCCAGCCTCGGTCGGACGCGACAGGATGAGCTGGGTCGTGTCGCCGAAGGCGCTGTTCAGGTCGCCGCTGCCAAGATGCACGGTCGCGCCATCATCCTTGCTCTGCACGATGTCGACCAGCGCATCCATATTGAGGTCGGCCAACTCGAAATTGTTCGGGGGGATGTCGCCAGCGAACGCCATCTTTGGCGCTTCGAACACGACGGGGCGCGACGCCAGCTCGGCGCTTGTCCACGACGAATAGCCGAAATGGATATCCGGGAACTTCAGCGTCGATTGCGCCAGCGCCTCGCCGCCAGTGTCGCCATAGCGATAAAGCACGCGCAGCTGGTCGAGCACATTGACCGACTGGGTATCGATAAGCGGTGTCAGGTCGGCCTGAGCCTTCGCCAGGCAGTCCGGATGCGCCCGGACGATGAACTTCGACGTGTCACTGGTATCACGGCCGACATATCCCATGCACCATTGGCCGTAGACGGTGTCCTTAAACTTGGCTGTCATCTTGCCGTAGAGCCGGGCGTTTTCCTGTCTGCTGCCATTGGTGTGGCTGACGAGCGTCGATTGTGTCTCGATCAAGTCGAACTGATAGCTGCTCTGGCCGCCGGCGAAGCTGGCCTTTGTAAGATAGCTGCGTCCACCGAAACGCTGGTAGTCGTAGCGGACGGCTTCGCGGTTGGCGTTGAGCTGCAGAACCAGCGGCCATTTCGTCACGTAGGGGGCGGCTATATCGAAATTGCCCTCCGCCACGGACGGATCGCCGCTGAAGATCAGCCGCGTTCCGTTGGCATTAATCACCTCGAAGCCTGAGGGGATGGTATCGGTGTGCAGGCCGCCTGTCAGGTCGAGCGAAACGACGTCGAACGCGCCAGTGTGGTAGAGGATCTTGACGAAATCCTCGGCGTATTCGGGCTTGTACTCCCAGACGCCGTTCTGGTTTCCGAGAAAGACGAGCCGAGCGCCCATGTATGACAGGCGGGAGAAGAAATCGCCGCCCGGCTTGGTGCCGGGCAAGGCCGTGCCGAGATCGTCATTGACGGCGATCGCCTGGGTGTTGAACTGCCAGCCGATGCCGAGCCCGTTGCCGGTATCGCCCGCGAACTGGCTGTAGGTGAGGCTCATCTGCGGCCCGAACTGGCCGCGCGTCGGCAAGGTGGGCAGCGGCAAGGTGAAGTTCGCGGATCCCGTGTTGTTGTTCAGCGAGAAGCTGCCTTCCTCTTGCGAGACGGTGCCGCCCGCCGCGGGCAATTGCACGACTGACGTCGCCGATTTGTCTTCGGCGCGGGCCGGGGAGCCGAGTACTGCGGCGCCGGCGGTCAGGGCTGCGAGAGTGGCAAAGGTCTTTGCGAACATGGGACTACCTCTCCGGATGCAGGCATTACTGATGAATGTGCGGGCTCACGATGATGAGTTGCAAGCAATTCGGGCGTGGACAGATGACCGAGGGCTGGACGGCGATCGCGTCTTGCAAGTGAATGTTTCCATCGAAGATACGCAACGGCTCGCGCTTGCAGGCTTCGGCGACTTGCTGGAGGAGCGGCTGCGGGAACGAGCAGATCGGGTTGTTGCCGAGATAGGACTTTCCGATCACCGGATGGACCTGAGCGAAATTCTCAACCCGGTTACCCCTCAGATCGACGACCGACAGCGCCGGAAGCGTGCCGAGCGGCAGCGCATTGAAAACGCGGTTGTTGCGCAGATCGACATCCGACAACGCTGGCATGCTCGACAGATTGCCGACATTGGTGATCTGGTTGTTATTCATGTAGATGTATTTGAGCCCGCTCGAGCCGAAGCGCGGGATGGCCGACAGCCGGTTGGTGGCGAGGTTCAGCTTCTGAAGTCCCGTCAGCGATGCGATCGGCGACGCGTCGGTGATCAGGTTGTCGAACAGGTTGAGTTCGCCCAGCGCCCGGAAATAGACCACAGGGTTGACGGCGATGATCGACTTCTTGTTCAGCGTCAGGCTGGTCAGTGACTGCGCCCAGTTCTGCGCTGCGCTGCAATCGGTGCTGTCGATGTGGTCGGCCTGCATGCGGCTGTCGAGTGCCGCCATGAAGCCGCGCGAGTCGCCGAGCGCGATCGAATCGAACCGGTAGACGATGCAGTATTCAGCGAAGCTGGCGTACTGCAGCGGCAGGTTGCGCATTCCGGCGTCGTCGAGCAACGGCAGGTCCGCCAACGGCATAACGGATTGCACCTGGGTGTTCGAGAAATAGAGCTTGGTGAGCTTGTTGAGCAGCCCGATGCCGATCAGGTTCGACAGTGGATTGCCGTCGACGTTCAGTTGTTCAAGGCGGCGCAGTTGCAATACCCCTTGAATCGAGGGGATCTGGTTGTTGCGAATCCAAAGTTTTGTCAGCCCCGGTACTGCCGACAGCGCCGAGACGTCGGACAGCTGGTTGTCGGACAGGTCGATGGAGGTCAGATTGCCCATCACCTGGAAGAGCGAGACGCTGGTCAACCCACGGTTCTTCGCATCGGCGAACTGGCGTGAGCTGAGATCGTCATAGGCTCTGCCGCAGACAGTCTTGCCTGAGATGGACAACAGCGCGTTCACTTCTGCGGCTTGCGCGGGGGTCAGAAAGTCGGTCTGGTTGCGCATCAGGCATGCCGACAGGAAATCAGTCGCTTGCACAGGATTGTCTGAAAGATCGAGATTGATCAGGCCCGACAGCGCCGCCAGCGGCCTGACATTAGCGATCGAATTCTTTGACAGGTTGAGTATGCCGAGATTGGTCAGGCCGGCGAGCGGCGCGACGTCGGTGATGTCATTGCTCGAGAGGTTGAGCGAGGTGAGTTGCGGCAAGGTGGCGAGCGGACGCAGGTCGCTGACGATCTTGGACGACAGGTCGAGCGCCGTGGTCGCCAGCAGCTTGTTGCCGACCGCCGAACATGTTCCGCCGCCCTCCAATTCGACCATGGCGCGAATGGTCTGCCCAAGCGGGGTCGCGGCGTCGCGGTGCAGCACGCAAAGGTCAACGAAGCTCTGCCCGCCGCCCGCTACGATTGGGTTGCCGCTGAGGTTGATGGCTAGCGTCGAGGGGAAGCTTCCGAGATTGGCGAAGGTATCGATCTTGTTGTTGGCAAGGTTGAGGCTGGTCAGCCCGCCGAGCGCGCTGAGCGGTTCGAGCACGTCACCTGTGAGTCCATTGTTGCCAATGGAAAGTATCGAGAGCGCCTGCAGGAATTGCAGCGGCTCAAGGCTGGCGATCTTGTTGTTGTCGAGTGTAAGGTTCGTAAGTAACGCCAGCGCTGACAGCGCGCGGATGTCGGTGATGTCGTTGTCGGAGAGATCGGCCCGGGTCAGCGCGGTCAGTGGCGCCAGCGCGTTGATGTTGCTGATGTGATTGCCGGAAATGTCGAGGAAGGTCAGCGTCTTGAGCTTGGCCAGCGGAGCGGGCTCGGCGATCGAATTGTTGGCGATCGACAGGCTGGTGAGGTTCGTCAGCACTGTAATCGGCTCGAGCGATTGCACGCCCTTGCCGTTCAAGTTCAGCGTCGCGATCGATTCCAAGAAGGTCTGGGCGGTGGCGCAGGCGGCCGGGTTGCCGAGCGCAGAGACCCCGCCGGGCGTTGAATCGAGCACCGCCATCACGGTTGCCGTTTCAGCCGGCGTGCGGTCGCCCTTGACGCACCATTTCGCGAAGGTCGTCGGCTTATCGACCAGCGGCGCGCCGGAGAGGCACGCGATGGTGTGGATCTTGCCGACGAAGAACGGCGTGGGATCCGCGTTCAGAGCCTGGTCGAGCTTCAGCTTCAGCTCGGTGACCAGCGGCGCGCAGCTGGGAATGTAGATCCGGTCGGAAAATGTCGTCGCGCCGAAATCGGAGGGGAATTGCAGGTAATAGACGAGGCCGCTGCCATTATCGTGCGCGAACACCTTGATCGGATATGTCTCGCCCGACGGGCACAGCAGCGGGTTGGCAGCGGGATCCGCGGCGACGATCGCGCTGTCGACGGCGGTTAGCACCTCCGAGGGAACCGTCGCGAAGCCAAGTCCGCGAATCACTGCTTCCTCGTCAGCCTGGTCCTTGCAACGGATGCGATAACCGCGCCCGTCGGAGATAAGCAGCGGATAGTGCAGTCGGTTCGCCTCCAGAGACGGATCCTCGAACAACACAACCTTCGGTTCGTCCGCGCGGGTCAGGCCGGCGCCGGCGGTCACGAGCAGGACCAGACCGAGGAGCAGCGATCGGGCGATGCGTTTCATCTGGCTTCTCCTTTCGAGGCTCCAGGCTGATCGATGCAGGTCAATCAGCCCGAACCATTAGCGACGCTACCTCGCGTCCGCCGCCTTGACGGTCCAATAGCTCGACGGATCGCGATCGCAGGCGAACTGAAGGGCCGGGATGTTGTTCAAGTTGCTAATCCCGCCGGCAATCGTCAGGCACTTGCCTGTCTGGACGTTCTCCGCCTGAACTCCGTCGCGCGTCTCGATTAGATTCCAGCGGCGTGAAGGATCGCCGTCACAGTTGAACTGCAGGGCCGGGATATTGTTTTCGGTGCTGACTCCGCCGGCAATCGTCAGGCACTTGCCTGTCTGGACGTTCGCCACCTGGAAGCCGTCGCCTGTTTCGACCAGCCTCCAGCGCTGCCATTGACTATTGTCGCATTCGAATTGCACCGTCGGCGCGTTATTGTCGGTTCTTCCTTGCGCGACCGACAGGCACTTTTCGGTTTGCCGGTTCACCAGCACGACCTCGGGGTCGGCCGCCCGTATACTCCAGAACCGTGCCGGATCGCGGTCGCAGTTGAACTGGAGGGCAGGGATGTCGTCGTCGGGGCTCACCCCGCCGGCAATCGTCAGGCATTTTTTCGTCTGCACGTTTTCAGCCTGAAAGCCGTCGCCGGTCGCGGTCAGCTTCCAGCGTCGCGACGGGTCCCGATCGCAGTTGAATTGGAGGGCCGGGATATTGTTGTCCGTGCTGATCCCGCCGGCAATGGTCAGGCATTTTCCGGACCGCACGTTCTGCAGCTGAAAACCGTCGTCCGTCTCGACCAGCTTCCAGCGGCGCCACTGGTCGCCGTCGCAGTTGAACTGTACGGCCGGCGCGTTGTTGTCGAGGCGCCCCTCGGCAACGGCCAGGCATTTGCCGGTCTGCATGTTTGCCAGCACCACGTCGGCCTCCTTGATTGCCGTGATGCAGGCTTCGAAAATCTTGCCGGAGGCGACGGTTGAATGCTCCGGTCGACTGATGCAGACCGGATTGCCGTCCAGGGAAGGGTTGAATGGCAGGATGGCGCTGACGGACTGCACCGTGGCCAGGCGGTTGGCGCGCAGGTTCAGAGCGGTAAGTTTGGTCAAGCCCGTCAAGGCGCGCGCATCCGCGATCCGGTTCTTCGACAGGTCGAGCACCGTGAGTTCTTGCAGAAAGCGCAGCGGCGACACGTCCGTGATCTTGTTGTTGGCCAGAACCAGCCGCATCAAAGCCCGCGCCGAGGCGAGCGGTCGCAGGTCGGCGATCTGGTTGGAACTGAGGTCGGCGTCGGCCAGCTTCTTCATCACGGCCGCCACGTTGATGTTGCTGATCCTGTTTCGCGACAGATCGAGGAACGTCAGCTCGGTGAGCTTTTCGAGATCGCGCGTGTCGGCAATTTCATTGCCGGACAAGGTCAGGCTCGTCAGATGGGTGAGTGTCGCCAGCGGCTCAAGGTTGGTCAGCCGTCGCCCGGCGAGGTCGAGCGTCGTGCTAGACGCGAGAAAATCCTGCGCGCTTGCGCACGCGGCCGGATTGCCCAGCGCAGAGGCACCGCCGGGTGTCAGGGCAAGCAGCTCCTCGACCGTCGTCTGCTGGGCGGGATCAAGGTCATCCTTGAAGCACCAGCTGGCAAAGGTCGTCGGCCGGCCGACAAGTGGCGCGCCGGCGACGCATGCAATGGTATGAACCTTTCCGGCGAAGAATGCGGTGGGATCGGCGTCAATCGCCTGATTGAGATTGAGTTTCAGTTCCGCGACTAGGGGGGCGCAGCCGGGAATATAGAGTTGGTCGGAGAAGGATGTTGACCCGAAATCGGTCGGGAACTGCAGGTAGTAGACGACCCCACTGCCGCCGTCGTGCGCAAAGATCTTGATCGGGTAGTTCTCGTCGGACGGACACAACAGCGGATTGGCGGCGGGGTCGGCCGCGATGACCGCATTGTCGACGGCGGTCAGCACTTGCGACGGAACGGTGGCGAAGCCCAGTCCACGGATCACCGCCTCTTCGTCAGCCTGGTCGTTGCAGCGGATGCGATAGCCGCGTCCTTCGGAGATGAGCAGGGGATAGTGCAAGCGGCTGGCATTCAGCGTCGGGTCCTCCAACAGGACGACCTTCGGCTCCTCGGCGCGGGCCGGACCGGCATCGACCGCCAGGAGCAGCGTCAGCAGAAGGAGCAGCGAGCAAGCGATGCGGTTCATCTGGTTTCTCCTTTCCGCTCTATTCGACCAGGCTGAAGCGGCCTGGCCCGCAAGCCCGGCTCGTATTGTCGCGTGCGATGTCGTTGCCCGGCAGCAGGAAACTGGCGCTTGAGCCGCTGTCTGCGAAACTGACCGCGCAGCGGAAGCCGGATACCGTCGAGGTGGTGAAATTCGCCGACGAACCGCGCTCGAGCTGGATGGCGGAGCCGATCGCAAGGCCAGTGGCCGTCGCCGCGAAGCTATCCGAGCGGCCCGCCACGATCGCCCCGCGCAGAACCAGCGGATTGGCGGCGGCGACATCGGTAAAGTCCACCCGCATCAGGCTCTCGGAGGTGAGCACCGCGCCGAAGCGCGCGCGGACAATAGTGGACCGGGCGGGCGCCTGGGCCGAGATCAGCAGCCGTGCCCTTACGCCTTGGATCGCCAGCATGTCTGCTTCCACCCTGAGGCCGCGCGCGTAAAGATCGGCCAGGCACAGAGACACGCCACGCGCCACCGGCGACAATCCGTCCGCCACGGTGCCGATCGTCACATTGTCGAGCGCGACAGTGCCGTTCTGCGCGATCACGGCGACGACCTCGTCGGTCGTTTGATCGGCTGCCCGTGCTAGATCGATCCGCTCGAGCTCGAGCCGCGGCAATCCATCCGCGACGATAATGACGCCAGTCGCGGACAGGATGCATGATGAGGTTCCGGCCGGCACGCGGTTGGCGTTGCCGACGAGCCGCGTGCGGGCGACGCCGGGGGCAGGCGCCATGTGCACCGTCTGGAACTGCAATCCCTTCAGGACCAGTGTCTGCGGCACCTGGACCGCTGCAGGCAGTTCGAGCCTGAGATTGACCCGCCCGGCGCAATCGCCCTCGGCGGAGAATTGCGTCAGCGTCAGCGTGCCGCCATCATTAATGCGGCGAACACACGTATCGCTGGCCGAGCCGCGACAATCGAAACCGGTAGCCGGCGGCGGAGCGGCTGTCAGCGCGCGATCGGTCTCGCCCATCCAGTCGCCAATGCCGGGGGCAGACAGGCCGAGCGCCGAGGTGAGAAGCGGGCAGCCCGTGAAGGACAGGCTTCGCCCTTCCGCGAAGGTCCAGTCCAGCCGCGCATTGCCGAGGGGGTCAAGCGAGCTGATGGACGGGCCGGCTGGCAGCGGCGACAGGCCGAGGTCGATGCCCGGCTGCGCGAAGGCCGCGTGCTCGCGCTGATAGCCGTCGCAATTCGACAGACACAGGTCGACGAAGGGCGCCGAACGAAGCGCGGACACCGCGTCGGCGCCGAGCAGGGTTACGGCCTCGGCCTCGGCGATTCCGAAGAATGCTCGCAATTTCTTCTCTACCGCTTCCGCCGCAGCCGCATCGACGATGATGTCGCGCGTCGCCCTGCCGTCGAGGCGCACAATGGGCAGGTAGGAGGGCTGCGCGCCTTCGCCGGGCGGCGTGTAGCGCACGACATAGACCGTGTCGCCGATGCTGTCGGCGCTGAGGAAGGTTTCAAACCGGTGCAGGCTCCAGCGGGCGACGCTCGGCACTGCTAGGTCCAACGGGCCGACGAGATCGCCGCGCCCGCAATCGAGTACGAACGGTGTCCCAACGCTGGGCGGCGTGACGAAGCCCTGGAGCACCCCCGGCAGTTGCAGTCGCTCGCGGATGGCGAGCGCCGCCTTGATCTCCGCGCAGGCGGTGGGCACGGCAAAATAGCCGCTGCCCGAGGGGGAGGGGAGATAATAATTGCCCGATGCCTCGACATCGGCCCAGATCGCGGTTGTCGCCGGCCAGTCGATGTCGAATGCGGTGCCAAGGCATGGCAGCCGCGGCTGCGCCCCAAAGCCGTTTTCAGCTTGAACCTTGGCGAGCGTCGTCTGCGAGACCGTGGCGGTGTCGGGCAGGTGCAGTAGCCGCTTCGCCTGGCCTGGGCTGGCGCAGCCGGCGAGTTCCACCGCCTTGCCCTCGAAAAGCGCGATATAGACGTCCTTATTCTGGTCGGTCACGAAAGCGGCAAGCTGCGGCTCGGCGCTGGCCACCGAAGCGCCCGCGAGAAACAGGGCGAGCAAGGCGGGCGCCTGTCTCATCGCAATTCGCTCAGGCAGCTTGCTGCGCGGACGGGATCCATGTTGACCTCGGTGATCAACGGATCGAGGCCGGCCGACTGGCACAACTCCTTGACCGAGATCGAGTGCGGCCCCTGGAAGTCGACCGTAAGATTTCCGCTGGTGATCTGCCCGTTCTGGCCGACGCAGAGCGGATTGTTGGCCAGCGCCGGCCGACGGCAGGTGCGGATGACGTCGGCCATCGCGCGGCGATTGGTCAGTTCGCAGAAGTAGATACGGCAGAGCGCGGCGACAGTGGCGCGGTTCTCGACGTCGGCATTGATGATGCGCTTGATGTCTGCGACCAGCGCGCCCGCCTTGGCTTCGAAGGCGAGGCCTTCGACGCGGGTCTTCTCGCCCGTGATCTCACCCGACCGTTCGGTGATCTTCGGCATCAGGTTGATGTTTTCCGAGGTTATGAACAGCCCGCCCTTCCAGCGGTCGAACTCGTCAAGGATCGAGGTCGCCCTGAGGATCGCCTCGCGGTAGGCGCTGTAGATCGGCCCCATCTTGGTGTCGCGCGCCGCCTCGTAGACCTGGTTCAGCGCGGCATACTCCTTGTTCACTGCATCGGCACCGGCCTTGATGTCGTCGATGCCGGCGCGCGAACTCTGCATCAGGCCCTCGGCGCGCTTCAGCTTGCGGGAAAACATCGCCGTGATCGGGCTCTCAACGCTGGCGAAGTAGCTCTCGATCACCTTGCCGGCCGCCCCGTCGGAGAAGGCATCGATCTCGGTGTCGGACAGATTGGAGATCAGGCCGCACTGGGCGTCGAAATCGGCGCTCAAGGGGCCGGCCTGGCAGGTGCTCATCTCGGCCAGCCTCTGGTCGAGCGTTCGGTTCGAACCGAGTCGGTCGGCATACTCGAACAGCGCATGGTTCCATTCGATCGCATTCAAGTCAGCCTGGCTGTGCCGCCGGTCGCGGCAGAACAGCGTCTGTTCCATCCGGCTCTGGTTGCCCGAAGCGCGGTAGGCGTCGAGATGACGCGTCGCCTCGGCACAGTTGGCCAAGCCTGAAATCAGAGCTGCGAGCTGCTGGTGCACAGGCGGCAGTCCGCGTGTCTGCGCCTCGCGCATCAGATTGGCAGCGCGTTGGCTGTCGTCGGGGCTGCGGGCCGGGCGGTGGAAGACGCAGAGGCCTTGCTCGAAGGTCTTCAGCGTGCCGTCCGAAATGGCCGGCCCCTCGCAGTTGGGAGCGTCGAGAACGCGCGATTCGATCGTATAGCCGGCGAGATTGTCGACAAACAGGTCGCGCGCAGCCGCTCCCGTCGCGCAAAGCGCCAGACCGAGCGCTGCTGTGGCGACCATGGCTCTCACGGAGCGCTCGCGAAGATGAAATAGAGGGTGAACACAGCGCCGTCGAAGGGGCAGTCGCTCGGCTGCAGCGACAGCCGGTACGAGCCGATCAGCGGCGCACCGAGATAGGGCAGGATCAGGCTGGTGTCGTTCGATGGTCCGGGCGCGCGCGGGAACTTGCGTGCCTGGTAGCGATCCTGCACCCAGTAGCGGATGATCCGGCTGATCTCGTCGCCGCTGTCGGCCTGGTTGAAAAAGGTCTGCAAAGCGACCCGCTCGGGCCCGACCGAAATGTCTGCGCGGACCTCGCTCGACCCCTTTGTCAGCGGCTTGAGGACGAAGCCGCTGCCGCGGTGTTGCAACGCGAAGCGGTTCCACTGTGCGCCAGTGCACTGGTAGTCGGTGCCGACGAAGACATCGATCAGGGTCAGGTTCTTGCGCTCACGGAATTTGTTGGGCGCCCACAGCGCGAAATAGCCGTTTGCCTTCATCAGCGCGTCGGTCGACGCGAAGGGCGAAACCTCGAACTCGACATTCTCGTCGAGCGCTAGCTTGCGGGCGAAACCGGAATTGGCGGGCACGACGATCTGGGCGACATCGATATTGATCTGCCGCTCATCGAAGAAGCGCTTGGCAACAATGTCGTCTATCATCGCCTGGAGCTGAGTTGCGTTACGCACATAAACTACGGGCACAGTCGCCGCCTCGCCGGTGAAGGCCTGCACCACTTCAAAGCGGCGGCGCATCAGATGCATCAGCCGGTTGGCGGTCTCGAGCACGCGCCGCTTGGTCACCAGATATTCGGGGATGCCCTTCATCAGGTCGGCGACGGTGTCCTGGGTTGCGATGAACAGATTCTTGCTTCTCGCCGGATCGTCAATCTGGGTGACCAGCTTCGTCATGTCCTCCTGCTGCTTCGTCACCTCGGCCTGAACGTTGCTCTGGAATTTCAAGATGCTGTCCTGCAGCGCGCGGCTCTTGAGACCGAGTTCCTTGGCCTGGTTCAGGCCTGCGACGAGTTCCTCGGTGTTGCCGCGCGACTGTGTAATGCGCTGCTCGACGAAGGCGAGCTCGGCTTCGCTCAGCGCCAGCATCTTGTCCTTCTGCCGGTCGCGCAGTTCGTTGATCAGGTTGGTAGAGGCATTTGATTCTTCGGCGAGGCCAGTCACTGTCGTCTGCGCAGCGCGGACGCGGTCGATGCGGCCATTGGTTGCGGCGACCAGTTCGGCGACACGTGCATTGTCCTCGTTGAGCTGAGCTTCCGACAGGGACAGCTTGTCGAGTTCGAGATTGAGGATAGCGATCTCGTTGGTCAGCCGGTCGATCGTGCGTTGCTGGTCGGCGATCTGGAAACTGAGCATGTCGTTTTCGCGCGCCTGAAGATCGAGCCCGGCGAGTATGCGTGCATGGTCGGACGTGAGTCGCGCCACCTGCTCGTCGATGCCGAGATCCTGGCTCTGGCAGTCGACCGCCGCCATCGAGCCCTGCAGCGTCAGTTCCTTGATCTCCTCGGCTCCCTGCGCCAGCCGACCGGCGAGCTGGAAGTGGGTGTCGATGAGTGCCCGGGCTTTGAGCGCCTTGTCGAGGTCGAGTTCCTCGTTCGCCTGGCGAAGCTGCGTGATCCGCTGCTTCAGGCCATTGATCTGGTTGATGTTCTCCTGCGTCACCCGGCCGGTCGCGATGATCGTCGACAGGATCGACTGCGCTGCTTCGAGCGATGCCTTGACGACCTTGGAGGTGTCGATCTTGGTCGCCGCGCCGCTGGCGAGCCCGCAGGCGCAGACATTGACCTCGGGTATCGCCGCGGAGATGGCGTAGGCGGCCTGGATGGCGGTGAGTGTGATCTGCGCGGCCTGCGTCGTGCCGTTGAACGCGGCGAACCAGGCGATCACCTCGGTGAGCTGGCCGTCGACCTGGTCACGCGCCTCCTCGAGGTCTGCCTTCCTCTTAGCGTAGACGTCACGCTCGGCTTGGTAGAGTTTCTTGGCGAAGTTGGTTTCCGTCTGCGTGAACGAGCCGCAACTGACGTTCGCCAGTTCCTGCGGCAGCGAGATGTTCGACGTGATCATCTGCTGATCGGACATCAGCGGCTCGACGTCGGCGAAATCGGCGTCACCGATGACGCACTTCATTAGGAAAGCCCTGGCCTGGGTCTGCGTGGTCAGGAGCTGAGCCCTGAGGCCTGATTGTCCGTCCGGGCCGCACATCTGGGCCACGTACTGGTTACGCGTGAAGGCCGGCGTTACTGTCTGGCACGGCTGTTCACCCGCCAGCAGTGGGGTGAACGGATGGGCCGGCGCCTCTCCGATCAAGGCAAGCTGGCTCTCGATGCCGCAAAGCTGCTCGCGGTCGACGGCCCGGCGGCGCTGATAGAGATCGGTCTGGCGCAGTTGCAGTTCAGTGATTGCTCCGTTCGCGCGAGCGATCGCACCCTGGTTGTTGGTGATTTGCGTTTGGAGGATCTGCCGCTGGCGAACCGCCTGTTCGAGCTGGTTGGCGTTGCGCTCGGTCTGGCGGGCATATTCGGTGATCTGGCTTTCGAGCGAGGAAATCTGCAGATCGAGGTTCATCTGCGTCATTTCCCAGTTCAGCAGCCAGCGCAGTTCGTTGCGTCGCTCGATTTCGGCCTCCTTGGAGAGGACGATCAGGTCGAGTTCCTGCCTGTCGTTGATCTGACGGCGCTGGTTCTCGAATTCGGCGATCTTGGTGGCGAGCTCGATCTCCAGCGACCTGATCTGCTGGCGATAGCCGAACGTGTCCTTCTCGGCATCGACCGCGTTGATCTCTTGCTGGACAGTGGTGGCGAAAGTCTGCGCCTCGTGTTCCAGCTTGCCGATCTTGTGGGCGATCAGGTTGACTTCTTGACTACGGATCGTCCGCTCCTCGTCGATCGCCCGCGTCGCTTCGCCCTCCTTGTTGGCGTACCATCGGTCAACCAACGTCTCGACATTGCGTTCAACATCGGTCAGCCGCTGTTCGCTCTCGGTCAGTGCCTGCTGCAGTTCCTCGAACGGGATCGTCGTGAACTGCATCGGGTCGATATTGAGGAACAGGAAACCCTTGCGCACACTGTCCATGCGTGCGTTCAGGTCGCTCTGCTGCAGCAGCAGGTCGGCTCGCAGGTCGTCGTAGGTGGACTCGCCCGGAATATCCATTTGCGTCTCGACCAGCACCCACATCGCGGCTTCGTAGTTGGTGTAGGCCTTGGAGAGGTTGGGTTGGCTGTCGAGACCAGCGCCTCCAACGGCGCCCAGTGTATCGCTGACCAGGAAGTCGAGCGCCTTGACGCGAGCCTCCGAAAGGGTCTGGTACCATACGTCGCCGGTATTCATCAGCAGCTGGATCTTCAGCGAGGACAGCGCCGTCAGCTGCCGCACGAAGGTGCGGTAGCTCGCATCCTCTCCCGCCGTGGTGCCATGGTCACCGCCTTGTTGTCGGGCGAGAATGCGAAGGCCCCGGTCGACGATCTCGATCCCTTGCCGGCCGAATTCCTGCGCGGCCTGCGGCGAAACCGGCGTATCGTTGCGGCTGACGCCGCTCGCCGAAGACAGGAAGGGCATGTCGGCGGCGAGGAACAGGCGATAGCGCCCGAGTTGCAGGTGGCAGTCGAAATCGCACACGATCGCCAGCCGTCCGGTCGTCTCGTCGCCGCAGGTCGTCAGGAACTGTTCGAGTTCGGTTGCGACTTCACCCATGTATTTCACGTCGGCTCGGAAATTGGCGATCTTGAGCAGCGTCGTCAGCTCGCCGGCATGGCCGGCGGCCGCGTCGACGTCGAGCGCCATGCAATCTTGCGCGCGCGCCATTCCCGCAGCCGCAAAGATGATGCTGAGGACCAGTCCGCAAAGCAGGAAGAACCGCCTCATGGCTGCCCCGCCGTCAGAAAGACCTCGGAAATCTGGCGCACATGCCGGGCAAGTTCGGCCATCTGCGCCTTGGAAAGCGACGGATTCTGGAACCGTCCGACGACCGCCCGGGCATGGTTGATGCAGTCCTCGTAGGGGCTGCTGATTTTCGCGGTCAGCGCGCCAGTGTCGAGCGTGAGGTCGAGCGCTGAATACGCTCCGCCCAGTCCTGCGCAGGAAGAAAGCTCAGCGGTGATCGCCGGATCGTCGACAACATGCGTGAGGCCCGACAGAGCCGTCATCACCCCTTCGATCTGCCCGACGATCTGCGCCATCCTCGCCTTCCCGTCTTCGAACTCCTTCAGCGAATCCGGCTGGTTGAGGCTGGAGAGATCGACGGCTTGCAGCGTGGCGATCGTCTCGGCTGCCTTCAGCTGATCCGCCTTGACGAGCACCATGTTGGCCTGCGCGTTGCCGAGCACACGCTCCAACTCCATAACCTCGGCCGACTTGATCGACACGTCCATCTCGTTGACCAGCGACTGGTATTCGGTCGAAGCGGCGTTCATCAGGTTGAGCGTATCGTCGACCTTCGTCCTGACTGCCTTGACGATCTGGCCGCGCACCCGCGTCTCGATCAGATCGGTCGTTTCGGCGCGCCCGCGCACTGGCTTGGCCGAACAGACCAGCTTCGCCAGCGCGTCCGAGCCGAGCCGTGCGCGCACGGCCTCGACGATCGGGAATAGCGGACGCCAGGCGGGAGGCAGCGCATCCGCGCTTGCGCCCGACAAAGGCCCGGCATCGATCTCGTTCATTCTCGTCAGATGCCGGCATTTCTCCGGCAAGTCGGCCCCGGAGAAATAAAGCCGCCCGGTGATCAGATAAGCCTCGATGGCGGCTGCATATTGTCGGCCGACGAGGGCGGCGAGCTCTTCGGCGCTATCGGTCGAAACTGGCGCGAAGAAGCGGTAGCGGCTGAGATAAATCTCCGCCCAGGCGAGGCGTCGCAACAGCACCGAGGCATCGTCGGCCGAAAGTGGGATGACCGGAAAGCCGATGCTGCGGCTGCCGCCGGAAGGGGCCGATGCCTCGCCGATTACCTCGCCGGCGAAGGGCAGGCCGAAATCGGGCTGCGTCGCCTCGTGACTCGGTTCGACGGCGGCGGGACCGGGGGCGAGCAGGCTGAACCGGGTCGTCTCGGGCGTCGCGCTAGAGAGCGTCGCGTTCCAGAAACTGTCGAGCTTCTCCGACGTGTAAGCGCGCTCCAGGATCGATGCGGCGCCGGCTTCGCCGGCCAAGACGCAACTGACGATTAGAAACAGCGCAATGTCTCGGATGCTTGTCATCGGCAGTACCACACTCTGTCGGCCGCGCCAGCCTGGGCGCAGATTCCCGTCGCAGCGCCGTGCGCCTTCCAGTCAGCCTTTATTTTGGCGAGATCGTTGAATGCGCCCTGTGCCGCATTGTCGGCATGAACCTCGGCGTCCAGTCGCCAGAAGGGCTTTGCCGGATCGGTCGGCAGCAGCACTCCGATCATGTTGATGTGGAAGGCAGAGATTTTGAGAAAGTCCTCGGCGCTTGCAACAGTGTTGCGATTGAGATTTGCGTATTGCTCAGGCGTGACGTCGCCGAGCGCCCGCTTGAACTCTCCCTCCGAGACTTCGACGGAGCGCAGCATCTGCGTTGTCTTCGCCGCCAGCCCATCGAGGATCGAGGTGTTGGCGACCAGCGTCGCGCCCACACCGCTCACCGGTCCGAAGATCTCTGCAAAAATGGCGCGGATCGCCTTCAAGTGCGTATCGGCCGATTTGATCTCGACGCGGCGCAGAGCGATGCCTGTTTCGAGATCGGACGCTCGACTGACGAAGCTTCTCAGCGCCAGTTGCAGCGTGTCGAACGAGGAACGGGCTTCCGGCGGCGGCTGCAGGAATACCGAGCGCGCATAACGTACCGCCTCGCTACGGGCGATGTCCTCGACGGTAGCGCGTGTCAGCGCCGATTCAGGACAGCCGGTGACGTCGCCGAGGTCAATCAGAATCTGCGCGGCATGATAGATTTGATCCATCTGTCGCATGGTGCCGAACGAGCCGCTGGTGGTGAACTCAGCCTCGACGCCGGACAGATAGTCGGTCAGGTATTCGCGCGCGAACTTCACCATCTCGCACTGCACGCCGGCGGCGCGTTCGCGAATATGGCGTCCGTAGAACGATGCGCCGACGAAGTATTTCTGGTCGGGCGTCGGTTCGAACCGCTCAACGAAGAGCGACTGGATAACGGTATCATATTCGCCGCACGCATAGGTGCGTTCAAGACATGCGGGGTCGGTCTGCAGGTCGCACTGCGATAGCGCGGAGCCGCACATTTGCTGGGCTGCCGCGAGGTCAACCCCTCCGCCGAGCACAAGAACCGCGGCCAAGATGATCGCTGTATTGAAGACGCATCTCTTCAACATAACGACCAAAGGAAAATGCACAAAAGCCTCCCCTCCCGCCGAAGCGGCGGCCCCATTGCTTTTTTACTGGCAATATCTAGCAGGCTACTTTTGGTATTTGCTCGTTACAGCGAAAATTGGCCGCCAAAGGCGTGGCCAATTCAACCTCACATTCGCTATAAAATGCCTCAATAAAGTAAGTTAAAACAGTTTGTCTGTCAATACACCTGGCTTTTTGCATTCCATCCCGGAAAACCCGGCCTAACTGCCGAGGCAGTTAACATATCGTAAAGAATTGTCTTTTCCGCTTGCTTTGGCCTCGTCCAAGCGTCGTTCGGCGCCCACCGTTCGAGTGCGGAAGGTGACGATCTGGCCTGAGAAGCCGAAGAACTGCGCTGAGGAAGAGCAGAGCAACGTCCAGCGATCGCCTGGCGATCGCCAATTTGGCAAATTCGTAACGACTCTATGATTGTCTTCCGCGATCGCGGAAATATTAGCTCGCGTAAGAGCGATATCGTGCTCAATAGGTCACGCCAGTAGCTAGTCCACGCCTGTGGCCGGCACCCCAAAAACGCACCATACGCTTGCCTTCTTGGTCGCTTCAAGCGGACGCACCAGAGTCGTGGGTGCACTGAATGTGACGACCGCGAAGGATCCTGCCAGCCCTGGCCATTCAGTGCGGGTCCAGTATTCGGTTTCGCTACGCGCGAGCGGTGGCAGCTTGTATTGCGCGAACGCTTCACGCTGCCTTGGCCAGTCCGCCGAATCGAGGCTCGTCAATTCCGCCATCGTCGGAAGTTGCCAGCCCATGTCGCCGTACGGCCCGCCTTGTCCGAGCGTAGCGCAATACCCCATCGCATCGCTCAGCGTGGCAGGCTGATCAAGCCTGTCTATCCTGGCGACGAGGCAAGTGCGTTGGTCAACGAAGGCCCTGCCGCCATGTTCAGCGAGCAGCCAGAAATTTTGGTCATTCAGCGGCTGGCGGGCCTGCTTGTGCACAATACCGCAAGGTGCGGCTTGGGACTGCGGCGGCGACATGGTGACGAAAACGGCAAAGCCGATGCTGAAAGTCGCAAGAGTGGCAATCCGAAGCATGCCTTCCTCCTCCCTGGCCGCGCGTTCCGCGTGGCAACCGAATAAGCGTACTTGAACCGGCGAACAATTAAAAGTTCCTGCACTTCGGAAATGGCAGGAACTTCCTTGAATTTACGGCCACTATGACGGACATCCCAGTTGGTGCTCTGCCGAAAATCTACTGCAAGCGGTTCTCGATACATGGGAACTGGTTGCGTGATGTATGCCAACTGCATGGAAGCATATTCACGAACAGCCGACCACAGCTAATTCATGAGATCATACGGGGGGCGCCAAAGGCCGGAAGAAACCGAGACCTAGCTGACGGCGCCATGGTCGGAGGCAAGACACCTGCAGCGCACGGCGCCCGATGACGCGCTGGTGATCGTCGACAAGCCGGCGACACAGATTAAGTTCGCGGCAGCGCCTGAACAGGCGCCGGCGCAAGGGTCGCTGTTTTAGGTGTGAGTCAACACTCGCTCCGCCCTTAAGCGAACCGGCCTGTCGCGCCGTCGCGCTAGCCATAGACCTGGTGATCGGCGGGGCCGTCCTTGACCTTGCGAGTGCCCTGCCAATGCGTCCACAGGCCAGCGAAGAAGAACAGCGGGCGGTCCTTGCCGAATGCAAACCAGTAGTTGCGCTGGATCCCGGTCTCGGGCTCCGTGTCGCCGGGCGTCGGACTGGGTTCGGCGAAGCTGGTGACGGGCACCACGCAGCGGTTCTCGATGCCGAGATATTGCTGCCAATGGCCGTATTGCGGATTGCGGATATTGGTGGTGCCGTAGTCGGCCTTGCCCTTGACCCGCTCCAGTGGCGTCGGCATGCCCCACAGCAGATTGGCCAGTTCGCGTTCGCCGTCCAGCGCATTGCGCACCACCGGCTGGTTGGGATAGATGTCGATGGAGGGTTCGAGATTGCCGAGGATGTCATGCAAGGCGCGGGTCCACTGGCGAATGGCCTCCTGGCTGGTCGTGATGTTGTAGAGATTGCACATGGCCTGGAATGTGCCCCAATCGCTGCTATGTCGCAACGTCCACAGGGCAATAGGCACGGCTTCCATTCCCCTGAAATGGCCTGGCAGAAGTTTAGCAAGACTTGCTTTGGCGAAGCGCACAGCAGGCGGCTCCTCCTAGCAGCGTAAGAATGCATCCGAGCAGTGTTGGCTGTCGCGATCTCCGAAGGGAGCGGACTACGCCCAGCCTGATCTCTGCGCAACTATATCGCGCATTTAGATGCGCGAAAAAGCTTACCACCTGAGCGCCGATAGGAATTATCGCGCATCTGTAATGCGCGATAATTCCATGCTGCACCTTGTCGGAAAGCAGTTCACGCGGGTCAGTATCGGGAACGCCTTCGCTTGCTCGGGATCAGGAATCCGCCCTTCAGTAGCTCCAGAGCGTCAAGTGCCTCTTCCCCCTGCAACTTTGTCAGAGCTACCCCGTCTGTGAAGACAACCTCGTCGTCATCTATATCATACACCTCCCAAAACCCGTTCGTGACTCTTCGGAGGGCGTGACGACGTTCCATCAGCAGATGCTAATTGAGTCGCGCGAAATGGAGGAAAAAAATTTGAGAACGGGCGAAATTTGCGGTGGAAAAGCTGGACGCACCGCGCGAGCTTGCCCTCCGAAGTCCACGCGCCATCTGCGCCTTGGCAGCTTCCCTCAACGGGTCCGGTCATTGCCGTGGGTCCTGACGAGCTGCCGAACCTGGTCTGGCGTCAGGCCATTCTGCTCGGCGAAATATTCCACCTCATGGACTTCGTGCGCCGATAAGTGGGTGCGATCTCGAACATCCAGCTTGCTGTGGTCGTCAGCCATCCTGGTGCTCCTTCAGCTTTGGATCAACGGCACCGCTGGCAAGCAACTTTCGTTGCCGAGCCTCGGAATCATCTTCTGTGCCACCGCCAGGCGCCCCAAAGAAGCAGCCGGCAATCCAGTGGGTCAAACCTGGTGTGAGAAGGCTGCGCGTCAAGCATCTTTCGTGGCGATCGCGGACGGGTGCGGCCCGGCACCCACCCGGCGGGACTGTCAGCAGGATGCCGGGCCTGACCGGCGGGGTTAGAGGGGCAGCGCCGGCTATCGAAGTATGAGCTCATGCTAATGGAAGCGAAGCATGCAAACGAAGGACGCAAAGGCCAGTCGATGGCGAGTAGGCCTAGTGTGTCTTGTCGTATAGGTGCGTTCTGCGCTGCTGTGGACGGTATTTCTCCACCAGGCGGACATTGTCCAGATCAACTGTCACCAGCGGTCCAAGATCAATCGTCACCTTCTCCTCATCGATCCGGGTGACTTCTCCCCTAAGCTCGATTTGCTGGCCTCGCTTTTCGTTCGAGGCACTGTCCTTGATGGAATGCGGGAATTTGTAGCCCGGGATAGAGACGCTTACGCGATCCTCTATAATCCGACGCCGAACTGTAGCGGTTATTGCCACCTCATCTCCAATGCTGAGCCGCGCCAGGGAATGAGGGTGGAGCGGCCTTGGTGGTAGTCAAGGTGTTGCTAATATACACCACGGCAAGCGCTTCATGAACGGATTGGTATGGAACCGCTAGCTGCTACTGCCCGTTGCTGTCAAAATGACTAAGCAGAAAAGTGGGATCAGCACGATGGATGGGCGCCAAAACAACACTTTTGAAATGTGCTGTCTCCTGGCCGTTCCGCTGTCACTGCTCCTTACGGTCCTATTGGCGGGTTCGTCTTGAGCTGACCACGACCAGACTCAAGTCCACTACATCGCGTCGCATAGTTTTGCTCGCCCGACGATCCTCGAGAAAAGAGCGTCTCTCCGGCGCACGTCATGGCGCGACCGATCCGCGCGTCAACTTTGGCCGTTTCTTACTGGGTCATCTTGTCGCCGGCAATACAGCCGCGGTGGCCAGCGCACGATCTCTCAGCTCGTGCTTTCGCGACTGCTCGGCCAGTCCCTTGTGCAGTTCGAAGATTGCCAGCTTCTGCGGATAAGTGAGCGGCACGTTGGCTCTGCACCCGTCGCATATGAAGTGGGCGATCGTTCTTATCGCAGAGCCCTTCCTTACCATCGGATGCGAGCAATTCGGACAGTCGAACGTGAACGCAACATCAGACAAATCTTGGGCCAAAACCATTTCCACCTCCTGAGTGAGCCCTGCGGCTACACGCCAGCGAGTCTTGCTAGGCAACTCAGATGCCAATCCGGTTGTGCCAAAGCGGGACTAGTCGCCTCACAAACCGCGCTTGCCCCTGCGGCCCGAGACTATCAGGTTTGGCGTTAGGCTTTGCCCGACAGAGCCCGGCCGGCTCGCACGGCACGCGATTGCACGTTGCGCCTCGACCCTGCGTTTTCCTTCTGCGTCATGTTGTTGGCCGTGATCAGCCGCCTGAGGCTGGTGCGACCTTGCTCGGCTAAAGTTGAGCGCCGCGTCGGCGACCGGTCGATAATATGGGATGGCTGCCCGAACGATGAGCTTTAGATTGTTGCCCAGGACTTCGCGGCGTCGCGCACCGCAGCGAACGACAACAAACCCCTGAACACCCCGACCATGGAAAACGAGACCGACGGGAGTGAAGAGATTGCCTCCAGACTTGCTCCCAAGACGATCTTTCCCTTCCGCTGTATCGTAGCATATGATATGTATAAGGCATATCATTGGAATGCGCGATGCGAGCCCTTATCGACATGAACGATGCCCAGGTTGAAGCCCTCGACCGGCTTGCCAAACGGGCGCGCCAATCCCGTGCGGCCCTGATCCGCGCGGCAATAGACGATTATCTCGACCGCCATAATCGCGAACAGGTCGAGGATGGCTTCGGCCTGTGGGGTAAGCGCAAGGTTGATGGGCTGGCTTATCAGGAGAAGGTGCGCCGCGAATGGTAGGCGCGCTCTTCGACACCAATATCCTCGTCGACCATCTGAACGCCGTCCCCCAGGCCCGCGAGGAAATCGAGCGCTTCGTAAGCCGTGCCGTCAGTATCATCACCTGGATGGAAGTGATGGTTGGCGCAGACCCCGATCTGGTCGAGCCGACCCGGCTTTTCCTCGAAGGCTTCAAAGTCATCGCTCTGGACGACGAGATCGCCAACCGTGCAGTAGCGCTGCGGCGAGCACATCGCATCAAGCTGCCCGACGCGGTGATCTGGGCTACGGCGCAGACCGCCGGGCGCTTGCTTGTGACCCGCAATACCAAAGACTTTCCACCTGACGATCCGGGGATACGCGAACCATACACGCTGTAGCGAACGCGCCCCCGGCCCGTAACGATAGGAGCCAGCCGCATGACCCGTATCGCCCTTTACGCCCGTTATTCTTCCGGCAACCAGCGCGACGCCTCCACCGAGGACCAGTTGCGCCAGTGCCGTGAGCGCGCCGCGCGCGGGGGATGGAGCGTGGTAGAGAACTAGTCCGACACGGGCCATCTCCGGAGCATCCTTGTATTCAGTCGCTTCTTGCCGATGCTCAGGCGGGCCGTTTCGGCATGATTCTGTCAGAGGCGCTGGATCGCATCAGTCGCGATCAGGAGGACGTGGCAGGCGTCTTCAAGGGCCTGAGTTTCGCAGGCGTGACCATCGTCACCCTGTCCGAGGACCAGAAAAAAATCGCCGCGGTCGAAGGGCAGCACGGAATCGCGTGCGTCGAGGGTTTCGGCCGTCTCGCGACGATTCTACCATTCCGGGTCTTTGGGAGTTGCCCTGTCACTGCCTCGTTTCCATCTGGCGGGCGCCCGACACTTGCGGAAAGCCCGTATATTCCGGAATAAAGGAGTCTCGCGATGACCACCACCGTCCCCGCCGCCGCCGTCTCGAAAAATTTTGGCGCCTATCAGGATGCCGCGGTCCGCGCCCCGGTCATCATCACCAAGAACGGTCGCCCGCGCACGGTGCTGCTGGCCTACGAGGATTTTGTCCGGCTGTCGAAGCGCGACCGGCGAGTCGAGCTGACAGCGGAGCTCGGCACGAACGAGATCGCGGCGGTCGAAGCCTCTGAAATGGAGCAGGAATCTATACCGTCTTGATCTCAGGGGGCAGACGGGCGGGCGCTATACGCTGACGGACATGTTCGTGCCTAGCGGCGACTCGCCGCCGTATCGGCGCAATTGGAGGAATCTTACTTCAGCAGTTTGATCAGCACTGTGAAAGCCGCGTCGATGTCGGCGCGAACCGCGGCCCCGACCGCTTCCGCATTGCGGTCTCGCAGCGCTGCAAACATCTGCTGATGGTGCTGGTTGGCGGTCGAATAGTTTCCAGAATCGTGCAGCATGTTGAAATAGGGGCTGATCTGCAGCCACAGGTTCTCGATGATGCTGAGCATGTTTTCCGAGCCCGCGGCCCGGTAGATGGAAAAGTGAAAGGCGTAATTGGCCCTGAGATAGGATTTGACGTCGCCGGCGGCATTGGCCTGCTCGAGTGCCTCCAGATGCTGGCCCAGCAGCATCACGCCGTGATCGTCAATGCGTTCTGCGGCCCATGCGGCGGCGATCGCCTCGATTTCGAACCTGACGTTCCTGAGATCGATAAGCCGCGCACGACTTAATGCCGGGATACCGATCGAACGGCCGGAAACCACCATCAAGGCGTTGGCGGCGCTCAGACGCCGCAGTGCCTCGCGAACCGGCATCGGGCTGACGCCGAAAGCGTCGGCGAGGCTCTGGACCGTCACCATCTCACCTGGAACGATGCTGCCGTCGAGAATCAACTCGGTAACGTGCCGGTAAACCCTGTCCTGCAGGGTTTCCCTGGACAGCGGCGTGATCTCCACTCCCGGCTTCCTGAATGCCGCCCCAGCCATTTCTGCCAACCTTCCCCCATTCGGGCGACGCTCTTGTCATACCCGGCGCCTGTGCCCGGAATGCAAGGTTCGGATTGCCGCGTCAAGCGCCCGCGTTTCCGGCTTTTGCCTCTCGGCCATTTCATCATTGATCTTTGATCAAATCATGATACGGTCAGGCGCATCGAATGACAAGGTGTGCGTTTTCGTGCCCTTGGGAGGCATTCGTTCGTCTGAACTGGGAGGAGTTTCGTATGGGTATCGGATCGAAGGCCCGGCGGCTTGCGCTGCTTGCCGGCATGGCTGTTTGCGCTTTTGGGATGTCCGCCGCCGAAGCGGCTGGAAAGCACAAGATATTTCTCAGCATGAGCTTCATCGGCAATGATTGGCAGGCCGAGGCCGCCAACATGGTCAAGGCGATGGCGTCGCACAAGAGCATGGCCGACAAGGTGGACCTCCAGGTCCAGGTGGCGGGGCCGAACGCACAGCGCCAGATCCAGCAGATCAATGCTATGGTCCAGGCCGGCGCCGAGGCCATCGTTATCTTCCCGATCTCGCCGACGGCGCTCAACCAGGTGGTGAAGAACGCCTGCGATAAGGGCGTGAAGGTGTTTGCCTATGATGCCGAGATCACGGAGCCCTGCGCCTACAATGTCCATATCGACCAGGAAGAGGCTGGCCGCGTTACGGCGGAGTGGCTGGTCAAGAAGCTTAATGGTAAGGGCAACATCATTGCGGTGACCGGCGTCCCCGGCACCTCGGTCGATGACCTGCGCACGAAAGCGGCGAAGGAGGTGTTTGCCAAGCATCCCGACATCAAGATCGTCGGCGAGGCGGTCGGCATGTGGAGCCAGGCGGTGGCCCGTACCGAACTTTCCAAGATATTGGCGACGCGCAGCTGGGACGACATCAACGGGCTATGGATGCAGGTCGGCTGCTTCACCGCCAATTCCATGCAGCTCGAGGCCGGCAAGAAGACCAGCGAACTCCTGCCTTGCGCCGGCGAGGGTTCCAATGGCGGGCGTATCCAGATGCTGCCGGAAGGCACGGAGGTCGAGGGCGCGACGTCTCCCTATGCGCCGCTCGGCGCGGCGCGCATTTCCTATGCCTCGCCGCCTTATTCCGGGGCACTCGCTCTCAAGCTTGCCGTCGAGGCGCTTGAAGGCAAGGACGTTGCCAAGAAGACGATCCTGCCGCTGCCTGTCGTCACCAACGAGACGATAAAGCTTTGCGACGAGGGCACCTGGGCGGAGATGAAGGCTGGTTGCAACGCGTTCAAACCGTCGCTGGTCTCGAACCCAGGCTGGTTCGCCTCGATCTTCTCCGATCAGACACCTGAAATCGGTCTCGCAGCCGCCCTTGTAGGCCAGCCCGAGGAGTAGGCACTCGGAAAGTGGGCGTGGGGTGCTTTCGAGGCGCTCCACGCGCCTTTCATGCAGGCCGGGACTGGGATCATGATGTCAGCGCATTCGACAGCTGTCGGCATAGAGGGCGTCCGCAAGGCGTTTGGCGCAACAGTCGCCCTCGATGGCGTTTCCTTCGAGATCGCTTCCGGCAGCGTGCATGCCTTGCTTGGCGAGAACGGTGCGGGCAAGTCCACGCTCGTCAAGCTGCTGTCGGGGCTGGTACGGCCCGACGACGGACAAATCACCCTGTCAGGCGAACCGGCGCCACTCGGTTCGCCGCGCGCCGCGCACGCCAAAGGCGTGCAGACAGCCTTCCAGGAAATGACGCTGGTACGCGATCTCAGCGTTCTCGACAATATTTTGCTGCCTTACGCGCCCGTTGGCCCGATCGGCCTGATCAGGCGGTTGAGCGCGCGCAAGGCAGTCCGCAAGCACACCTCCGATCTGGGGTTTTCGGTCGATCTCGATGCCGAGGTAGCGACGCTCGATCTCGCCGTCCGCCAGAAGATCGAAATCGCGCGCGCGCTCTATCGCAAGCCGCGGATCCTTCTGCTCGACGAGCCGACTTCGACACTGTCAGGTGGCGACGTCGAGTGGCTGGGCGCCATCATCGCGCAGTTGAAAGCGGCCGGTACCACGGTCATGTTCATCACCCATCGCATGCGCGAGGTGCGAGCTTTCTGCGACACGCTGACCATTCTCAGGAACGGCCGCCACATCGTGACCGCGCCGGTTGCCGACGTTTCGGATGGTGAGGTGATCGAAAAGATCATCGGCCGCAGCATCGCCCAGACCTTCCCGCCGAAACCAGAAAGCGCGGCCGCCTTTGGTCCGCCGGTGCTCGGCGTACGCGATCTCAAAGCCGGGAGGAAGCTCGACGGCGTTCGTTTCGACCTGCGCAAGGGCGAGATCCTCGGCATTGCCGGATTGCAGGGCATGGGTCAGCTCGACCTGTTCCTCGCCTGTTTCGGCATGGCCGAGATCGAGCGCGGCCACATCCTGGTCGACGGGCGCAATGTGTGGCTCGGCTCGCCCGCCGATGCGCTCAAGCCCAATATGGCAATCGGGCTGGTGCCGGAGGACCGCAAGACCGAAGGCCTGTTCCTGAAGCTCTCGGGCCGGCAGAATGCATCGCTGCCGGTCGTCGCACGCTTCACCCGGTTTGGCCTGATCAGAACAGACGAGGAGGCAAAGGCCGTACAGTCCGCCTTCTCGACCGTGGAGGTCGATAGCAGTGCCTTGTGGACGAGGGCAGGGGCGTTCTCTGGCGGCAACCAGCAAAAGATAGCCATTGCCAAATGGCTCGTCGCCGAAAGCCGGATCCTGCTGCTTTTCGATCCAACCCGGGGCATCGATGTCGGCACCAAGCACGAGCTCTACGTGATGATGCGCGACTATGTGGCGGCCGGCGGCTCGATCCTCCTGCATTCAACCGAAATTCCCGAGCTGGTCCATCAATGCGACCGGGTGCTCGTCCTCTATGACGGCCATCTGGTGGCGGAGCTTACCGGCGACGAGATCACTGAAGGCGCGATCATGCGGCCGGCGCTTGGCCATCGGAACGTGGTCCGGGAGGCGGCGGAATGAGCGTGACGAGCTTGGCCGCCGCGGCACCTGCTGCGACATTGTCGCGGTTCCTCGCGCGGCATCGCGGCGCGATCATCGCGGCGATCGTCTTTGCGGTGCTCCTGCTGATCGTCGATCTGGTCAGTGCCGGGCGGCTCACTTATTTCGACATTTCGTTCCTGTCGAGCGGCGGCGCCACTTCGGCACTGGCGGCGATCGGCCAGACCCTGGTCATTCTGTCCGGCGGTTTCGACCTGTCCGCCGGCGCGGTGATCTCACTGGTCAATGTCGTCCTGGCAAACGGCATGGATCCGATGGCGACCGGCACGAGCGTTGCGCTGTGGACTTTGGCAGGAATTGGGGTCGGCATGCTGATCGGCGCCTTCAACGGCTTCTTCATTGCGGTCCTGCGTATGCAGCCTATCGTCGTCACGCTGTCGACCATGTTCATCCTGCAGGGGGTAACGCTGCTGGTCATGGACAAGCCCGGCGGCTTCGTCTCGCCCGATCTTGGCACCTTCTATCTCGGTGATGCTATCGCAGGCTGGATACCGATGCCGCTGGTGGTCATCGGCGTCGTCCTGCTCGGCTGGTTTTGGCTCAAGGGCACACGCTTCGGGACGGCGCTCTATGCGGTCGGCAGCGATCCGGATGCCGCCGCCTCGGTCGGCGTGCGCGTCGTTCTTGTGCGCTTCCTGGTCTATGTCATTGCCGGAGGCTGCTATGGGCTTGCCGGCGTTTTCATCAGCGCCCAGACCGGCAGCGGCGATCCGCTGGTTGGCAACCCGTTGTTGCTGTCGATGTTCGCGGCGGTCGTGGTCGGCGGTACAAGGCTGGGCGGCGGTCAAGGTGGGCCGGTGGGCACCGTCTTCGGCGCCTACATCCTGATGATGGTCGTCAACATCCTGCTCGTGCTCAACGTCTCGGCCTATTACTCGACGATCGCCGAGGGCACGATCCTGATCCTTGCCGTGCTTGCAGGCTCGCTGTCGCATGGCTCCGTGCTTGCCCGCCAACTGCGTGCTCTGCGGGCTCGCCTGGCCGCGCGGCGCGCCGGAATGCTGCCCTCGCAGATCGATCGCACCGACCGGCGACTGAGAATTGCCCGGGGCAGCGCCGGCGAGCAGCAGGCGCCGCAACCTGCCTTCCATGTCCGTAATGCCGAGACGCTGCGCTATGCGCTGCCGGCCTATGTCTGTCTTGCCATCGTCGTGATCGTCACCCAGATCTGGCTCGGACGCGCTATCGTCAATTTTGGCTACTGGAATTCGCTGTTCGTGCTGTCGAGCTTCCTCGCCATCCTGGCGCTTGGGCAAGGCAGCGTGATTCTTACCGGCGGGCTTGACCTGTCAGTGCCGTGGACGATCGGCCTGTCGGGAATCCTGCTTGCCGGTATGGTCAACGGATCCGACGCTGCACTGGCCTATGCGCTGCCGGCGGTGCTCGCCGTCGCTTGCCTCATCGGACTCGCCAACGGCATCGGTATCGTCTTCCTCGGCATCTCGCCGATCGTTATGACGCTGGCCACCAACGGCATTCTGCAAGGTTTCGCTTTGCTCTACTCGCAAGGCACGCCGGCCGGCTTCTCCTCGCCGATGCTGCGCTGGTTCATGACTGGCAAGGTATTCGCCATCACGCCGGTGGTGCTGTTCATGATCGCCTTCGTCGTCTTTGCCGTGCTACTGCTCGGCCGCACCGCTTTCGGCCGCCGCGTCTACGGCATCGGCAACAGCCTGCGCGCAGCCCAGCTCTCCGGCATAGCGGTCGGTCGCACGCTCATCCTCGTCTATGTGCTGTCGGCGGGCTGCGCGGCACTGGTCGGCATCATGCTGACCGGCTTTTCCGGCCAGGCCAGCCTCGGCATGGGCGACGACTATCTGCTGCCCTCCATCGCCGTCGTCGTAGTCGGCGGTGCGCTGATCACCGGCGGGCGCGGCCATTACCTCGGCATGCTGGGTGGGGTGCTGCTCCTGACCGCGTTGCAGATGCTCCTCGCCGGCACGACGCTGCCTTATGCGACGCGGGCGATCCTGTTCGGGCTGGTGGTGCTCGGTGCCGTCATGGCACTGCGCGAAAGGCGGATTCAGTGAAAGGAATGGAACAATGAGCTCAAGCGCACCGGCATCCGCGGACGAATTCCTGACCGGGCTCAAAGGCCAGCGCGTGCTGGTCACGGCGGGCGCTGGCGGCATCGGCTTTGCCATTGCAGAGACGCTATCGCGGCTCGGCGCGCGTGTCGTGATCTGCGATATTTCCGACGAGGCGCTGGCTGCCGCTCCAGAGAGGATTACGCTCGCCGCCGCAGTCAAAGCCGACGTTTCGCGCGACGACGATGTCGACCGGCTGTTCGAGACTGTCAAGGAGAAGCTCGGCGGGCTCGACGCCCTGATCAACAATGCTGGTATTGCCGGCCCGACCGGCGGCGTCGACGAGATCGATCCGGCAGACTGGCGGCGTTGCATAGATATCTGCCTGACCGGCCAGTTCCTGTGCGCGCGCCGTGCCGTGCCGCTGATCAAGGCGGCGGGAGGCGGCTCGATCGTCTCGATGTCTTCGGCCGCCGGCCGCCATGGCTACGCGTTCCGCACCCCCTATTCGGCTGCCAAGTTCGGCGTCGTCGGCCTGACCCAGAGTCTTGCCAAGGAACTCGGACCGCATGGCATCAGGGTCAATGCCATCTTGCCCGGCATCATCGAAGGGCCGCGCATCGACAAGGTCATTGCCGACCGGGCAAAGCAATTAGGCATTTCAAACGAGGAGATGACACAACGCTATCTGCAGAACATCTCGCTGCGCCGTATGACCAGCCCATACGATGTCGCTGCGATGGTGGCTTTCCTGCTTTCCGATGCGGGCGTCAACATTTCCGGCCAATCGCTCGGCGTCGACGGCAACGTCGAGACACTCTGAGGAGGGCGAGCATGGCGAAGGTAGCAATTGTCGGAAGCGGCTTCATCGGGCGGGCGTGGGCGATCAGCTTCGCTCGTGCCGGGCACGATGTGCGCATGTGGGACCAGGCGCCTGCCGCGACCAGCGGTGCGCGCGACTATATCGCCGGCGTGCTCGGCGACCTCGCCGCCAACGATTTGCTGCGGGGACAGGCGGTTGATGCAGTGCTCGGCCGCATCACCATTGTGGCGGAGCTTGGCGAGGCCCTGGCCGATGCCGTCCACGTCCAGGAGAACACACCGGAAAACCTCGAGGTGAAGCGTGACGTGTTCTCCCGGATCGACGTCCTTGCGGGTCCGCAGGCGGTGCTCGCCAGTTCCACCTCGGCGCTGTTGCTGTCGAAATTCACCGATCATCTGCAGGGGCGCCATCGCTGCCTCGTCGTACACCCGATCAATCCGCCCTATCTCATCCCGGCAGCGGAAGTCGTGCCGGCGCCATGGACCTCCGCCGAAACGGTGGAAAGGACCCGCGCCTTTCTTGTCGAAGCGGGCCACGCGCCGCTGGTGATGAAGCGCGAACTCGACGGCTTCATCATGAATCGCTTGCAGGGCGCGCTGTTGGAGGAGGCGTTCCGGCTCGTCGCCGACGGCTATGCCAGCGTCGAGGACGTCGATACGGGCCTGCGCGAGGGGCTGGCGCTGCGCTGGTCGTTCATGGGTCCGTTCGAAACGATCGACCTCAACGCACCTGGTGGTGTGCGCGACTATGTAGAGCGCTACCAGACGATCTATTCCAACATCTTCCCGCAGATGCTGCGTCGGGTCGACTGGGCGGGCGAGGTCATGGAAACGGTCGAGGCCGAGCGCCGCAAGCGCCTGCCGCGGGAAGAACTCGGCGATCGGCAGGTCTGGCGCGACCGCCGGCTGATGGCGCTGGCGGCGCACAAGAAAAAATCGGATCAGGAGTTTGGACGATGACGGAAGCAAGCCGCAAGCCCGGCGCCCCGCAGGCCAAGGGCAAGGTCATCATCACCTGTGCGGTGACGGGGGCAATCCATACGCCGACCATGTCGCCCTATCTGCCGATCACGCCGGACCAGATCGCCTCGCAGGCGATCGCGGCGGCGGAGGCTGGTGCGGCGATCCTGCATCTGCATGCCCGCGACCCTGAGACCGGCAAGCCCGACCAGACGCCGGAGGCGTTCGCGCGTTTCCTGCCGCGCGTCAAGCAAGGCACCAATGCCGCCATCAACATCACCACCGGCGGCAGTCCTTACATGAAGGTGGAGGAGCGTGTGCGCCCCGCCGCCCAGTTCAAGCCGGAAGTCGCCTCGCTCAACATGGGGTCGATCAATTTCGGGCTCTATCACCTCGTAGACAAATACGAAACGTTCAAGTTCGACTGGGAAAGGCCGCACCTGGAAGCGACGCGTGACCTGGTCTTCCGCAACTCGTTCAAGGACATCGAGTACATACTGGAGACCTGTTACGACAACGGCACGCGCTTCGAGTTCGAGTGCTACGACATCGCCCATCTCTATAACCTCTCCCATTTCGCAGATCGCGGGCTGGTGAAACCACCGTTCTTCGTGCAGTCCGTATTCGGCCTGCTCGGCGGCATCGGTACGCATCCCGAAGACGTCGCCCATATGAAGCGCACCGCCGATCGCCTGTTCGGCTTGCAGTACCGCTGGTCGGTGCTGGGTGCCGGCGCGAGCCAGTTGCGCATTGCCGCGCAATCGGCAGCGCTTGGCGGCAATATCCGCGTTGGGCTTGAAGACAGTCTTTGGGCCGGTAAGGGCAAGCTTGCCAAGTCAAATGCCGAGCAGGTGGTGCTTGCCCGCAAGATCATCGAAGGCCTCGGCATGGAAGTGGCAACGCCCGACGAGGCCCGCGAAATCCTGTCATTGAAGGGCGGCGACCAGGTCGCGTTCTGACCGGTTTCTGCAAGGTTCGAACAGAGGAGGACGGCATGAAGATCGAGGTCGTGGTGGACGTGAAGACCACGCTGGGCGAGGGACCGCTGTGGGACGTTGAACAGGAGCGCCTCTACTGGATAGACAGTTTCGACGGGCGTGTGTTTCGGGCGACCGCCGACGGCCGCGAGATCCGTTGCTGGGACGTGCCGATGAAGATCGGTTCGATGGCATTGCGCAAGGACGGCGGTGGCGCAGTGGTGTCGCTACAGCGCGGTTTCCATCTGCTTGATTTCGCCACCGGCGAGGTGACGCTGATCCACGATCCAGAGCCGGACAGGCCGATGAACCGGCTCAATGACGGCAAGGTCGATCGGCGCGGCCGCTTCTTCGCCGGCTCAATGGACACGATGGAAGAGGGACCCTCCGGCGGGCTCTACCGGCTCGATCCCGATTTCTCCGTGACCAGGATCGATTCCGGCATCATCTGCTCCAACGGCCCATGCTGGAGTCCCGACGACCGCACCTTCTATTTCGCCGACACCTGGACCGGCGAGATCTGGGCCTACGACTATGATATCGAAACCGGTGCCGCCACCAACAGGCGCACTTTCACGCGCGTCGATACCAGCCGGGGAGGGGCGGCCGACGGCTCGACAGTCGATGCGGAAGGATTCCTCTGGAACGCACTGGTCTATGACGGCAGGCTGGTGCGTTACGCGCCCGACGGCAGCGTTGATCGCATCATCGACATGCCCGTCAAGAAGATCACCAGCGTCATGTTCGGCGGGCCGAAGCTTGACACCCTGTACGTCACGTCGATGGCCAAGCCGCCGCTGCCGCGCTTTCCGGGCGACGGAGTTTTACGCGGCAGCCTTTTTGCCATTACCGGCCTCGGTGTAACGGGAGTTCCGGAGCCAAGATTTGCTGCGTGAAGCTCGGCATCAAGCTGTTGCTTTATGGCGTTCATCGTCTCGGCAGCTTTCCGCAATACTCAGTCTCTAGCAGCCTGCCATCCGACGGGCGTGGCCGGCGGCCGGCATGATCCTCGCGCCCGAATTCGTTTCAACAGGCTCGCCGGGACAAGCCTTCTCCGCGTACCTCGTCGCTGCGGCCCGCCAACTGAGTCAGCGGCGCTTGGATGGGCTCTCTCGCCCTATTGAGAGAATTGGCAACCCCGACCGGGAGGCCTATTTTTCGGCACTTTGAATGTCAGTAAAAAAATATGCTATTTTCTGACACATCAAGACGGTCGTTTCTTCAGTTTCCTGATCGGATTTTGAGGCGCGCCCGCGGCAGCGCTTTCACGTCCAGCGAGTTTCTTGATCTGGCGGAACGGTCAGCGATCGATCAGGCGCTCTCGCTCTCGCTTCATCAAAAGAGGTAGGTTGGCGTCTCGCCCGCGGACGCGCTGCCGCCCGAGGAGCAAGCCGGCACGTTCAGGCATCGCACCTGAGCGGATTGCGAATGGGAGGGCTATCGCGAGCGGAGGCAGGCCGACACTAGCTGCGCGTCCGATGGCCGGGCATGCACCAACGCTCGTTCGCCGGCAGGGCGAAGGCGCTCTGTTCAGCACGGTAAAGGGGCGCTTGTCTTCTGCACGAGCTGCGACTGAGGCGGGCCGGTGTGGAGATCCACAAGCAGTCTCAATGATGGCCTTTGCAAGCGCCTCGCCCTCATGCAACGGCAACGGTCCATAGAGCAAGTTGACCGTCTCTCGCTCGGCAGCACGCCGGCCGGGCAGGTCAGCTCGATCGCCATGCGCACGAGCTGCAGGCCGGTTCAGCCCACGCCGCATTCGCTTCGCATGAGCAAGGCCTATCGCTCTGCTGCTAAATCGCTGTGCGGCTTTCGGCCAATAGGCTCAAACCTTGTGAGCTGGTCCGTGCGGGCAGGCTGACCAGGCTCGATCTTCGTCAACCGCAATCTCGCCTCGGCCACGCGTCGTTGCGCAGCCCGGATCCTGCTGCACAGCGCGATATTGATGCCGACACCGCAGCCTTCATCCAGCATTTCATTCGCACGTTCGAGGGAGCGCTCGGCCCGGTTAAGCCGCTGTCGGGCTCTCGCCAGTTCCATCTCCAAAAGTTCCATTATTCCGAATCCATTGCGGTCCCTTCGATTGGTAAACCGCTTGTGGTCGCCGTTGGTTCCGGCTGTTCGCAAGCGTGCAGCCCAGACGGTCGATGTGGCTGGCACAATTCTAGAGCGAGAGTGATGGCGCAGGTGGCCTGAAGGTCGCGACGAATGAAACGCCGGCCCAGTTCAACCCACGCGACGTCCTTCAACGCTGAGGGGATCGATCTTCACCAAGCGGTCTGCGGCCTCGACCGCAGTTCGTATCCTGCTGGACAGCGCGAGATTCTCGGCCAGCATTTCTTCGGTGCGTTTAAGCGCGACCTCGGTCCGGCGGATGCGCTGCCTGGCATTGGCAACTTCCGATGTCAAAATATCGGCCGCCATCCCGTGGCCCGGCCGTCATTGCGGCCGCAAAAAACGCGCGATGGGCCTAATGACCAATGCGCATCCTGCCAAAACAGCGCCTGAATGAGCCCTCGGCGACGCGAGCGCCAGCCGCGCCGGCGCGCCGACCGCGAACTGCTCGTCGATGAACGCTGGTACGCGACGCGTACGGTGCAAGAGGTTCTATACATAATCATTCAAGTGAATGATGGGTGATCTATCGGAACATCAACGGGGAGCTCATCGGCCTCCCAACGGTGCAGGCCGTCCTTGCCTCAGGCGAGTTCGCGCATCCCCGCATCACAGCTACCAGGCACGATCTGGCGCTGACGAACGCTGCGGCTGGCCAAAGCAGCGTGGGCGCCTGGCCAGTCAATCGCCCTCCATGCCCGTTGCGACCGGAACGGTATTGGTTAATGCAACCTCCGCCGTGTCTTGGCGTTTAGAGCGGTTCCCCCTTTGACGGAATCAAAGGGGATTCCAGATTTATCTGTTTTGTGATTCAAGATGCTGGCTGGAGTGGAGGCC
>NZ_JAMYRY010000006.1:0-248563 GCF_040321655.1 Mesorhizobium sp. M0306
GCGGCCAGATACACCCGCAGACCTTCTTGGGCGATTACCGCGGCATCGTGATGAGTGACGGTTATTCCGCCTGGCGCACGCTGGAAGGGGCAACGCATCTTGGCTGCATGGCCCATTCCAGGCGGCGCTTCGTCGATGCCCTAAAGGCGAGGAAGAAAGGCGGCGGCCCGCCGGAACAGGCGCTCCGGTTCTTTGAACAGCTCTATCGGGTTGAAAGGCAGGCGCGGAACGAAATCCCCGATGACGGCGAAACGCGAGATCACTGCATTCGCCACTTCCGCCAGCAACATAGTGTCCCGATCCTCCATGCTCTCAAGGCATGGCTCGACGACATCGCCCCAAAAGTCTTGCCGGACAGCAAGCTCGGCGACGCCGTCTCCTACACCCTGAACCAATGGGGATATCTGACTCGTTACACCGAGGACGGCAGCATGCCGATCGACAACAATCTTCTCGAGCGTGACATCAGAATCTTTGCCACTGGCCGGAAAAGTTGGCTGTTCAGCGATACCGTCGACGGAGCCAGGGCCAGCGCCGTCATCTACAGCCTGATGTTGACCTGCCGCGCCTGTGGCGTCGAGCCGTTAGCGTGGCTGCGCCACGTCCTCACTGAACTACCTCAGCGCCCCGAGAACGCAGCCATCGAGGATCTGCTGCCCTTCAACTTCGCCAAAGCAACAGCAGCCTGATCAGACCAGATACCGTTCCCGATTCGAAGGCCATCCGTCGAAAGCGCTCGCGTCAACGTGCAGCGAAAATAGCGCTTACGTCCTATTGACCCGTGATGAGTTGCATTGGCTCGACGAATACCACGCGCGGGCGCTTGCCGAGATCGGACCGATGCTCGATGGCGAGACGCTGGCCTGGCTGGAAAAGGCCACCGCCTGCTGCCGCACGACGCTACCCATTACGGGCCTCGGGCTATCGCGGACCTCGACCTTTGGGGTGACTGAACAGCCGGTCTCCGACGAGGTCACCAATGCCCCAATCGTAGAATGCTGCGAGGTGATACGCGAGCGGATGCTTCATGATGGCTGACGGTTGGTTCAAAGGTTCGTAGAGCTCGCCCTTGTCCCGTTGCTTAAACAGATGGTTGAGGCTGTTCGCAAGGACATCAGCAGCGAGGACGTAGCCGTCACCGTCGGTCACCGCATTGATCGTAAGCTTCCTCACCACGGCTTCGATCTGCATGCTGGGCGGAAGGGTGATGCCAATCTCAATAGCGCCCTCAACGACCTGCTTGGTGACTGTGTCAAATCCTTTAACTACTTTCAGCAGCGGGTCATCGCTTAGTAGCCGCTTGGCGGCGACCTCGAAGTTTTTCACAATTGGACTGTCGATCTGATCTGTCCGCACCTCGATGGAGACCTCCTTCTGATTTCGTTCCTCCAGAAAGGCTACAAGGTGCGCATAAAGGCCTTCAAACAATACTTCATGCATCGAGGCTGGGTTATCACGAGGGCTATTTCGTTTTATTCGCGGAGGCTGCTGCTGGGCCGCCAATACTGGCTGCCTGTTGTTCTCCGCCAACTTCTTTTGGGTGAGATACCAGTCGTTCAGTCCATTCACATGAATCGCGTACCAGAAACAGGGCAAGTTGGCCGACCGAATAGCCGTGTACACATCCTGTCTGAGTGCCTCCTGCTGGGCTGGAGGTAGATCAGCTATGTGCAGCTTTCCAGTTGACGGTCTGTGCTTATCGACGACTGCTTGGAATTCAAGAGACGTCCTTGACTCAACTTCCGGCGGCACCAAGATACCAGCGAACACACCCACTTCGCCGGGATAAGATTCTGTCTGGTCTGCATAGCCCTTAGCGCCTGACTCATCACACGCGAAGATTAGGTTCGTTGTTATCATCGTTTCCTCCCGTCCGTGGCGGAGACAATGCTTAGTTGCTCAGCCTACTCCTGTAATGTGGTTCGGTGCACCGCAGTCAACTACGTCGCATTCCAGCGCTCATATCACCAGCAGTCTTCTTGGCAGTGCGGAGTTTCCTTGGACATCGATCGATCGAGATCCACCTTTCATCCAATAGACTACGCACCGCATGTCATGAATTGCCTGATTTCAAAGGCCGAAGCGCGGCGTCTCTAGTCGCATGGCCCACTACCCGACGAGCTGCCGCGCGACGATCAGCACGGCCGCACCCGCCAGGAACATCGCCATCAGGCCGCCGCGCAGCGAGACCAGGCCGGCAACGATCAAGGCTGCCCATTCCGCCGGTCCGGCGCTGAGCGCCGCCGGCGCCACCAGCGTGGTCAGCACCGCCGCCGGCACGGCGTTCAGCCCGGCTTCGACGCGCGGATGGATATGGTCGAAGCGTGAGATCACCAGATGACCGCCGATGCGGGTCAGATAGGTCGCGATCGAAGCGGCGATAATGATCCACAAGGTCGTGCTCATGGCCGTGCGTCCACGCCACTGTGGCGGGGCGGCAGGATGACGGCGAGCAGCACGCCGGCCAGCGCGCCGATGGAGACATGCCAGGGCGAGCCGACCGTTTTATAGGCAATGATGGAGGCGGTAGCACTGGCGACGACCACCGGCAGCCACAACGGCCGCTTGCGGAAGCTCATGACCAGGCCAAGAAAATAGATCGGCAGCAGGAAGTCGATGCCCAGCGCGTGGGTGTCGGGAATAAGCTTGCCGAACATCGCGCCGAGCGCGCTTTCGATGACCCAGAACACATAGACCGGCAGCCCAAGCCCCATATACCAGGTAAACCCGACGGTCTCGCCGGCCTCCGCCTTGCGCTCGGCCACCGCAAACTGCGGATCGGTCAGCACAAAATAGCCTATCGCCTGCTGCATCAGCGGCCAATGCGCGATACGCCGGCCGATACCGGCCGAATAGAGTACATGACGAAAATTCACTGCGAAGATCGACAGCACGATCAGCCACGGTGCGACATGCTGGCCGAACAGCTCGATGCCGACCATCTGGCTGGCACCGCCGAAGACCGTTGCGCTCATCAGAAACGCTTCGAGCACGGAAAACCCGTTGTCGACTGCGAGCGCCCCAAACAGCAATGCAAACGGCGCTGACGCCACCACGACGGGCATGCTGAGCCGCACGCCGTCCCAGAAATCGCTTTTCGCACTGTTTTCGGAGATTGCTTCCGCCGACATCGATCGCTCCTTGGGAAGGGCCGTATGTAGGGAGGGCGGTCCGGCTTGTCACACCAATTCGCTTGAGGCAAACGATCAGCGGAAATGATAGCTGAAGCGTCGCAGCAAGCTCGCTTCCGTGCCTAGCGCGGCGAAGCTTTGCCTTCGATCGCCCTGCCCCAGTCGAGCAGCGGTTTTGCCCGCATGACGAAGTCGATGAGTTCGTCGACCAATCCAGCTCCGTAGATATCCGCCGGCTCGATTGCGTGCCGGACGGCAAAATGCCGGTTGCGGATCGCGGCAGCGAGATCGGGCTCGGCGATATGCTCGAAGCCGCGCGGTGTGCGCTTCATGCAGCCGTCCGGGTCGAACTCGAGACCATTCTTCTTCAGCGCCGCGACGAGGCTGCGGAATTCAGCGGGCCGCTTCGCGATTGCGTTGCGCAGCGCCAGCAATAGCTCCGGTCCGGGCTGCCACCAGGCAATGGCGGCAAAGCAGCGCTCGAGCCCGATATGGACGTAGAACACGCCCTGTTCCATCTTGGTGCCGTCGGGCGAAAGGATCGCCGACAAATGCCGGTTGTAGGGCCGTTTGTCCTTGGCAAAACGCACGTCGCGGTTAATCCGGAACAGCGACTTCTTGCGGTCGCCGCGCAAACCGAGCCCCGCGGCCGTGAAGCGCTCGGAGAGCGTCTCGACCAGATCGCCGAAGGGATCACGTAGGTCCCGCTCGAAAAGATCGCGGTTTTCCAAAAACCACTCCCGGCTCTGATGAAAATCGAGCGCCTTGAGGAAGGGAATGGCCTTTTGCCCAAAACCGTTGAACGCAGCCGCCATCACCCGCCCTTGCCGATCCGCTGCAGCCAGGTGTCCTCGTCGATCACCTCGATGCCGAATTTGGTCGCGTCCTTCAGCTTGGAACCGGCGCCTGGCCCTGCCACCAGGAGATCGGTCTTCGCAGAGACCGAGCCGGCGACCTTCGCGCCGAGACGTTCGGCCATCGCCTTGGCCTCGGGCCGCGTCATCTTTTCCAGCGTGCCTGTAAACACGATCGTCTTGCCGGCAACCGCACTATCGGCTGAGACGTTCACGATGTACGGCTTCGGGTGGACCTGTGTAAGCAGCGCTTCAAGCACGGCGTCGTTGCGTTCATTGCCGAAGAAATCGCGAAGCGCGCCTATCACCGTGTCGCCGATGCCGTTGATGGAAGGAAAAACGGTGTGTGGATCGGCTGCCGCTGCTGTCTCCTTGCCAATGCGGATCAACTCCTCGATCGTCGAGAAGGTTCGGGCCAGCACAGCGGCCGTCGTTTCGCCGATATGGCGGATGCCCAGCGCAAAGATGAAGCGATCGAGTTCCGGTTCGCGGCGAGCGTCGATGGCAGCGAAGAGCTTGTCGAGGCCGTCGTAGTTGCGTTCCTCGACACTGCGTACATTCTTGCGCGTCTTGCCCGATGCGGCCTCACGCTGCCTGGCCTGCTCTTCCCGCCGCTCCGCCAGCGCCTTGGTGACGGCGGGACGGCGGTCCCTGAGAGTGAAGATATCGGCGGCTGTCCTGATCAACCCGGCATTGAAGAACAGGTCTATGTTTTCCGCGCCCAGGCCTTCGATATCCAGTGCGCCGCGCGACACAAAGTGGCGCAATCCTTCGACGGCCTGTGCAGGGCAGATCAGTTCGCCGGTGCAACGTCGGCGGGAATCTTCCTTGCCGGTCTTCTCGTTGATTTCGCGCGTTGCGGGTGAGCCGCAGATCGGACATTTGTGCGGGAATTCGTAGGGCACGGCATCTGGCGGACGCTTATCGGCTACGACGCTGACGATCTGCGGAATGACGTCCCCTGCCCGCTGGATGACCACCGTGTCGCCGATGCGCACATCGATGCCGTCGCGGATCGGCTGGCCGTTGCTGTCCAAGCCCTTGATGTAGTCCTCATTGTGGAGCGTGACGTTCTCGACCACCACGCCGCCGACCGTAACGGGCGCAAGCCGGGCAACGGGCGCCAGCGTGCCGGTACGGCCCACCTGAATGTCGATCCTGAGCACGGTCGTCATCGCCTGTTCGGCTGGAAATTTGTGGGCCACGGCCCAGCGCGGTTCGCCAGTGACGAAACCCCATCTGCGCTGCAATTCCAACTGGTCGACCTTGTAGACGACGCCGTCGATGTCGTAGCCAAGCGATGAGCGCTGGGTCTCGATTAGGTGATAATGCGCGACCAGTTCCTCGACCGATCTTGCCCGGACCATCAGCGGGCTGACCTTGAATCCCCACTCCGCGAATTTCTGCACGGAATCGTACTGGGTAGGAGCCGGATCCTTTGTGGTAAAGCCCCAGGCGTAGGCAAAGAACTTGAGGTTGCGGCTGGCGGTAACGGACGGGTCTTTCTGACGGAGCGACCCGGCGGCCGTATTGCGCGGATTGACGTAATCCTGGCCGCCGATCGCCGCCGAGCGTTGCTTCAACGCCTCGAATTCCGCGTAGGTCATGTAGACCTCACCGCGTATTTCGATGACCTCGGGCCAGCCCGATCCCTTCAAGGTCTTGGGAATGTCGGCGATGGTCCTCAGATTGGCGGTGATGTCCTCGCCAACGGCGCCGTCGCCGCGCGTTGCTCCCTGCACGAACACACCACCTTCATAACGCAGCGAAGCCGACAGCCCGTCGATCTTCGGCTCAGCTGTGAAGGCGATGTCCAGATCCTTGTCGCGATCAAAGAACCGCCGGCCACGTACGATGAAATCGGCGACATCCTGGTCGGTATAGGCCTTGGCGAGGCTGAGCATCGGCACCGCATGACGCACCTTGGCAAAGCCTTCCGCCGGCGGCGCGCCGACCCTGCGTGAGGGCGAATCCTCGCGCACCAAAGCAGGAAAGCGCTGTTCGATGGCGAGGTTGCGCCGCGTCAGCGCATCATATTCCGCATCCGTGATTATCGGCGCGTCCTCGCCATGGTAGCGCCGGTCGTGCTCGGCGATCTCCTGCGCCAACCGCTTCAACTCGCTTGCCGCCTCGCTTTCGCTGAGCGAATCGACTGGTTTTTCGTCCATGCACTGCTCCCTCCACGGTGGCGCGACACAATAGAACAGGATTCTCTCATGAGGGAGAGACCAGACACGGAAAATCATTCCTGAACAGCAGGATGGAGCCATACCCTGGCTCCGGTCGCGAGCGCCGGAAACGAACTCTTCTAGAGCAATTCCAGGAAAAGTGTGAAACGGCTTTCCGTCTGGAATTGCGCAAACAAAGTGGTAGAGCGGTTCGGCGTTTCCGTGAAACGATGAACCGCTCTAGGCTGCCGCGGTGTTCTCCCGCAGCAGCCGCTCGGCCGCTGCGCGCGCCTCGTCGGTGATGGTGGCGCCGGCGAGCATGCGTGCGATCTCTTCCTGCCGCGCCGCCCGGTCCATCTCGGCGATGCCGGTCGAGACCCGGTCGGCCCCGCCCGATTTGGAGATCAGGAAATGCGTCGCAGCGCGCGCCGCCACTTGCGGTGCATGCGTGACCGAAAGCACCTGCACGCGTTTTGCCAGCCGCGCCAGCCGCTGGCCGATAGCGTCGGCAACCGCGCCGCCGACGCCGGTGTCGATTTCGTCAAAGACCAAGGTCGGCGCCGAGCCCCGGTCAGCGAGTGCTACCTTCAACGCCAGCAGGAATCGCGAAAGCTCGCCGCCGGAAGCGACCTTCATCATCGGGCCGGGCCTGGTGCCGGGATTGGTGCGCACCCAGAACTCGACCTGGTCGATGCCTTCTTCCATGCGGCTCTCGGCATCGCTTGCGATCTCGACGATGAACTCGGCCCGTTCGAGCTTCAGCGCCGGCAGTTCGGCCATTACCGCCTTGGTCAGCCCGACGGACGCCGCATGGCGAAGCGACGACAGCTGGGCCGCCGTAATGTCATAGGCCTGGCTTGCCGCTGCAGCCTGTTTCTCCAGCGCATGCAGGCGCTCCTCGCCGGCGTCGAGATCGGCAAGGTCGGCAGCCATGGTGTCACGCAATTGCGCCAGGTCATCGACGGCGACGCTGTGCTTGCGCGAGGCGGCACGCAGCGAAAACAGCCGCTCCTCAGCCTTCTCCAGCCGCTGCGGATCATATTCGGTGGCGCGCAGCGCTGCTTCCACGCCCGACTGCGCCGCGTCGAGCGACAGCATTGCCTCGTCGAGCGATTTGACGACATCCTCGAGCAGGCCGGGCGCGTCGGTCACCTTGCGCTGCAGCCGCCTGAGCAGGCTGGCCAGTTGCGGCAAGGGCGAGGACGGACCCGAGAGTACATCCTGGGCGTCGTGGATTTCCGAGGCGATCTTTTCCGCCCGCATCATCGCGGCGCGCAGTTCGGCCAGCTCGGTCTCTTCGCCCGGTTGCGGATCGAGCCTGGTCAATTCGGCAACCGCTGCACGCAGATAATCGGCCTCGCGGGCAGCTGCCTCGACTTTGGCCCGGTGCCGTGAAAATTCTTGCTCGCAGGTACGCCAGTGCCGCCACGCCTCGCCTGTTGCCCGCGCGGCACCCAGATGACCGCCGAAACTGTCGAGCAACTCGCGATGCGCGCCGGGATCGACCAAAGCGCGCTCGTCGTGCTGGCCGTGGATCTCGACCAGCGCATGGCCGACGTCGCGCATCAGCGTCACGCTGGACGGCTGGTCGTTGACGAACACGCGCGTGCGGCCGTCCGCCGTCTGGACGCGGCGCAGGATGATGTCGCCGTCGTCCTCGATGGCGTTCTCGGCGAGCAGCATACGGGCCGGGTGGTTGCGCGGCACGTCGAAGACAGCGATGATCTGGCCTTGCGCCGCGCCATGCCGCACCAGCGAGGCGTCGCCGCGGGCGCCAAGCGCCAGCGACAAGGCGTCGAGCAGGATGGACTTTCCGGCGCCGGTTTCGCCGGTCAGCACCGAAAGGCCGGACGAGAAGTCGATGTCCAGCTTCTCGATCAGAACGATATCGCGGATCGACAGCCTGGAGAGCATGGTGACGCGCCGCTCAGGCGCCGGTGATCAGCTTCCCGGCCTTGGAGATCCACGATCCGGCATTCTCGCGCGGCTCGAGCCCACCACTCTGCAGGAGCTTGTAGGAGTCCTTGTACCACTGGCTGTCGGGATAGTTGGTGCCGAGCACGGCCGCAGCGGTCTGCGCTTCCGACGTCAGCCCCATCGCATAGTAGCTCTCGGTAAGACGCGCCAGCGCCTCCTCGACATGGCGTGTGTTGGAGTAGTTCTCCACGACGTTGCGGAACCGTTTGACGGCTGCGATATATTCGCGGCGCTCAAGATAATAGCGGCCGATCTGCATCTCCTTGCCGGCGAGCTGATCGTTGGCGAAGCGGATCTTCTCCTTGGCATCGTCGGCATATTCGGAAGTCGGCCAGCGCGTTACCAGGTCCTGCATCGTCTGCGCGGTAAGACGCGCTTCCTTCTGGTCCTGGGTGACGTCCTTGATCTGTCGGTAGTAGCTCAGCCCGATAATATACTGGGCATAGGCTGCATCGTCGGTCGACGGGTAGAGCGTCAGGTAGCGCTTGGCCGAACCGATCGCCTCGTCGTAGTTGCCCTGACGATAGTCGGCAAAGGCACCCATCACCATCGATTTGCGGGCGAATTCGGAATATGGATGCTGGCGGTCGACGGCATCGAATTTGCGGCTTGCCTCCTGCAGTCGCCCGGCATTCAGATTGGCGAGACCCTGATTGTAGAGCACGTCGGCCGGCTCGGTCTGATCGACATAGGTCGACAGATCGACGTCCTTCTCGGACGACATGCAGGCCGACAGAAACAGCGATGGAACGACCACCGAAAGCGCCAGGAAAACAGCCCGCCGCAGCGCCTTCGATTGACCAACTCGCTTGAAAAACATGTTTGGATTCCGCCCTTTCGGCGTCATTTCAGTCGACGGCAGCAGCCATAAACCATAATTGCCTTGCCCGGCAACGCTATCCCCGGCCAATCGCACATTTTTATGGCGGTTTGGCGCCACCTGGAAAGCTGCGTAATTTGGCCGGCCGGTGATGCATCCATGCAACACAGCTTGACCGCAACAGGAGCCGTAAGACCTTAAGAATCAGATCATCCAGGGCGCAAAGACGGGCGCATTGACGGCGCTCATCTCGGCAGTACGCCCGCGCTCGCGGCGCGTCGTCTCAACGATCTCGAAAGCCGAACGGTCGGACAAGAGGCGGCGCAACGCCGCGGCGTTCAGCCTGTGGCCACCGCGGTAGGAGCGGAAGCGGCCGATGAACCGGGCACCGGCGAGCGCCAGGTCGCCCATCGCATCCATCGTCTTGTGGCGCGCGAACTCGTTGGGATAGCGCACGCCTCCCATGTTGATCACACGGTTGTCGTCGCCGATCACCAGGGAGTTTTCCAAAGAGGAGCCGAGCGCATAGCCGGCCGCCCATAGCCGCTCGACGTCCTTCATGAAACCGAAAGTGCGAGCCCGCGCGACGTCGCGGCGGAAAATGTCGGCATTCATGTCGGATGCAAAAAGCTGGCGCCCGATCGCCGGGCTTTCGAAATCGATCTCGATCTCGAAGCGCGTGCCGTCATAGGGCCTGAACTCCGCCCAGCAGGCGCCGTTCTCGATGCGAACCGGCTTGACCACCCTGATGTAGCGACGCTTGACCGGCAGCGTTTCGATGCCTGCTTGGTCAATGGCCTCGACGAACATCACTGCGCTGCCGTCGAGGATAGGCACCTCATGGCCGTCGATTTCGATGACGAGATTGTCGATCCCAAGGCCGAAAAGCGTCGCCATCAGATGCTCGACCGTAGCAATGTGCTCGCCTTGCGGATCGCCAAGCATGGTGCAGAGGTCGGTGGCACCGACCTCGGAGACGAGCGCGCGAAATTCGTGGCTTCCGCTTGCATTCGAAAGCTGGAAGACGACACCCGTATCGGCATCTGCCGGCAGGAAATGGACGGTGACCGGGGTGCCGCTGTGAACGCCGATGCCGGTCAGCGTCGCACGCGATTTAAGTGTCGTCTGATAGTCGTGCAAAACAATCCCCATAGCCCACACTGCCTAGGTCCGCTTCATCCGCCCTGAGGGCGCGGCTCTTGATTGATCGGCAGGCAGGGCCACTTCCCCAAGACTCCCAGCAAACCGACTTTGGTCGGTGGCGAAGATAATGGTCCCGTAGGGAGACTCCAAATCACGGTTTCTTACTCTTTGTAACCGCGGTCCGGAGCGGGAATGCCTCATAAGTCTTTGTTTTAAAATCACTTTTAATGTTAACAGGCGAACAGTTTCCTGCTCGCCTGTTAACAAATGTTACGAACCGTCAACAGATCAATTGGCCTGTCGGCGCAGGAAGGCGGGAATCTCCAACTGATCGTCTTCCTGGACAGCCCGGCCCTGCGGCGTCAGTCGGCCCTGCTCGTCCAGCTGGCCGCGGCGCGGCGCGTAAAGTTGCGGATCCTGGCTGGCTAGGCGGCGCACTTCCGCCGGCGCCTGGCGCAGTTTCGGTTCGCGCGGCTGCGCCGGCTGCAGCCGTGCAGGCTCCTCTTCGCGGCGGGTCAAGCCGTTGGTCAGGCGCTTGAGCAAGCCCATCGGGCCGCTGTTCTCGTGGTCGGCCGGGCGGGCCTTGGCTTCCACTTCGGCCTTCACCTGCGGTGGGAAATCCTCGACCCGCGGCATGCGCTGGGGTGCTGCGGCAACCGGCTGCGGCATTTCACGATGCGGAGCGGGCTGCATCACTTGCTGAACCGCTGGCTGCATCGTCGGCTGCGGCTGAGCCTGAGGCGCCTGGAAGATCTTGCTCTGCGGGCGGAAGTCTTCCGCATGGGCTACCGGTGCCGGGCGGGCCTGCGCCATCGCTACCGCATTTGCCTCGGCGAGCTGAATGGCCTCGGCGACCGGATCGGCAGCACGTGGTTCATAGATCGGTTGCTGGGCAGCCGCCGGCCGCATTTCCGTGACCTGAGCCGCCGGGCGGCTGACCGGCTTCGGCGGAGCCGTGCGGATGGCGATCGGCGCGGCAGCGATTTCGGCCGCCGATTTATCGATGCCGGTGGCGACCACCGACACGCGGATAACGCCCTCGAGTTCCTCGTCGAAGGTGGCGCCCAGAATGATGTTGGCGTCCTGGTCGACCTCTTCGCGAATGCGCGTTGCCGCCTCATCGACTTCGAACAGGGTCAGGTCGCGGCCGCCGGTGATCGAGATCAGCAGGCCCTTGGCGCCCTTCATCGAGGTCTCGTCGAGCAGCGGGTTGGCGATGGCGGCTTCCGCCGCGGCCATTGCGCGGCCCTCGCCCGAAGCCTCGCCGGTTCCCATCATCGCCTTGCCCATTTCGCGCATGACCGAGCGGACGTCGGCGAAGTCGAGATTGATCAGCCCTTCCTTGACCATCAGGTCGGTGATGCAGGCAACGCCCGAATAGAGCACCTGGTCGGCCATGGCGAAGGCATCGGCGAAGGTGGTCTTGTCATTGGCCAGCCGGAATAGGTTCTGGTTGGGAATGACGATCAAGGTATCGACGCATTTCTGCAGTTCCTCGATACCCATGTCGGCCGTCTTCATGCGGCGCTGGCCTTCGAAGTGGAACGGCTTGGTGACGACGCCGACGGTGAGGATGCCCTTTTCGCGGGCAGCGCGCGCGACGACGGGGGCCGCCCCGGTGCCGGTGCCGCCGCCCATACCGGCAGTGACGAAGCACATATGCGTGTTGGAGAGATGATCGATGATCTCGTCGATGCATTCCTCCGCCGCCGCGCGCCCGACTTCAGGCTGCGATCCGGCGCCGAGACCCTCGGTGACATGCGCACCGAGCTGGATCAGCCGCTCGGCCTTCGACATCGTCAGTGCCTGCGCGTCGGTGTTGGCCACCACGAACTCGACGCCGCGCAAGCCGGCGGTGATCATGTTGTTGACGGCATTGCCGCCGCCGCCGCCGACACCGAACACGGTGATGCGCGGCTTGAGCTCGGTGATGTCCGGCTTCTGCAGATTGATGGTCATTGTCTTCGTCCTTTGCCTTTCCCGCCGCTTCGCCGCCGCGGCCGCCTATGGGGCTGTCCCCGTCAAATTAAAAACTGTCTCTCAACCACTGACTCATTCGATGCAGTTTTCCGCCTGTTCCGGTCATCCGAAGACCGGAAATTCCCTTCGCCGGGCGGCTCTCGAAGCTCGCCATCTGCGGGTAGATCAGAAGCCCGACGGGCGTCGAGAAAGCCGGCCCCTTGGCCGCCTCGGGCAGGCCTGCCACGCCAAGTGGGCGTCCGATGCGCACATTGCGGCCGAGAATGCGGCGTGCTGCTTCGGGCAGGCCAGCAAGCTGGCTGGCGCCGCCGGTCAGCACCACATGCTTGCCGACGGCGTTGCCGTAGCCGGATTTGTTCAGCCGGTCGCGCAGCAATTCCAGCGTCTCGTCGATGCGGGCGCGGATGATGCGCGTCATCACCGAGCGCGGGATCTGCAACGGCACCTCGCCGTCCTCGCCGATCGGATGGATGGAGACCAGGTCGCGGTCGTCGGCACTGCCAGGCAGCGCCGAGCCGTGCATCACTTTCAGCCTTTCGGCGGCATCGAGCGAGGTCGACAGGCCTTTGGCCATATCCAGCGTGACGTGGTTACCGCCGATCGCGATGGCGTCGCCATGGACGAACTTGCCTTCCGAAAACACCGAGATCGTCGTCGTGCCGCCGCCCATGTCGATGCAGGCCGCGCCCATTTCGAGCTCGTCGTCGACCAGGGCGGCTAGCCCGCTGGCATAGGGCGTCGCCACCATGCGCTCGACCGACAGATGCGAGCGGTTGATGCAGAGCTCCAGATTGCGCAAGGGCGCCGCGTCGCCTGTCAGCACGTGCATGTCGACGCCAAGCTGGTCGCCAACCATGCCGCGCGGATCGCGCACACCGCGCTCGGCATCCAGCGAAAAGGCAACGGGAAGCGAATGGATCACCTCGCGCTCGGCCCGCAGCGCCTGCTTGGCGCCGGCGGCAAGCACGCGCTTGATGTCGGCCTCGTCGGCCTCATGGCCGCCGAGATTGATGGTGGCCGAAAAAGCCTCGCTCTTCAGCCGGCCGGCAGTCATGTTGACGATCAGCGAATCGACCGTCAGTCCCGCCATGCGTTCGGCGGCGTCGACGGCAAGACGGATGGCGTGCTCGGCACGGTCGAGATCGATGACGACGCCCGATTTCACGCCTTGCGATTTCTGGTGGCCGATGCCGATCACCTGAATGCGATGCGAGCGTCCGCGCAGCAGCTTGCCATCGTCGCGCGGCTTGAGCTTGGCCACCACGCAGCAGACCTTACTGGAGCCGACATCCAGCACCGTCAGGATGCCGGACCGGCGCGACGAGGCATCGCTATTGCCGCCAAGCCAGCTCATATCTTCGTCTCCGGCTTGCGCTTCAGCATCTTGGGCTTTTCGTCGAGCGCGGCTTGGCGCTGTGTCGCCGCTTCCGGCGTCAACTGGACGACCAGACGATCGGACAGGCGCATGTCGACGGCGGCGATGTCGCGCGTCAAAAGCCCGTTCTCGTGGTCCATCCTGACCAGGTCGGCAATCGCCTGATCCTCACCGTCTTCGGGAAGCTTGATCGTGATGCCGTTTTCAAGCTTGAGATCCCAGCGCCGTTCGCCGATGCGGATATAGCCCTTGATCCGCGCGGCGAGCTCCGGATAATTCTTGATCTTGGCTAGGAAATCCGGCGCTTTGGCCGGTGCGCCGGTGCCAATGATCAGCGGCAGCAATATCTGCTTGCCGCCGGAGAACGGCGCAATGACGGTGCCGGATTTCTCGATGACCGAAAGCGCGCTGCCTTGCTGCCACAGCGCGAACGGCTCGCGTTCCTCGACGCGCACTTCCAGCGTATGCGGGTAGACCTTGCGCACTGCCGCGGCTTCGACCCAGGGCAGCGTGGTGATGCGTTCGCGTGCGGCTTCGGCATCGAAGCCGATCAGCGAGGTCCAGCCGTCGAGTTCCAGCCTGTCGAGAATATCGATCTCGGACGTTTCGCGGTTGCCGACGACCTTGACCTGGTCGACGGCAAAGCCGGTGCGGGCGGTGACACTCTGGACGATGGCGTCGGCATGTCCGCCGAGATAGGCGGCATAGGCACTGCTCGAAATAAGCAATGCTGCCGACAGCATGGCAGCGCAATAGGGCGGCGCTTCGAAGTCGCCTTCGCCGAGGCGCGCCAGCACGCGCACCGGCCGGCGGAGCAGGCGCGGCAGCACGAAATGGTCGAACGACAACGGCATGCCGAACAGCGCCGGCCCGGCCGCGCCCTTCCCCTTGCCCTGTCCCCACTTCAACGCAGACACGAAGCGTCCTCCACCATCCAACTCAACAAATCGCCGAACGAGTGTCCCGCTTGCGCGGCGATTTCCGGCACCAAAGACGTCGGCGTCATGCCCGGCTGGGTGTTGACCTCGAGCCAGACAATTTCGCCGTTTTCGGAGTGACGATCGTCATAACGGAAGTCCGACCGGGAAACGCCCCGACAGCCGATAGCTTGGTGAGCCTTGAGCGTCAGTGTCTGTATTTTTTGGTAAATATTCGGTGAAAGTTTTGCCGGGCATTCGTGTTTTGATCCTCCCGCGACGTATTTTGAATCATAGTCGTAGAAGGAATGGCCGGTCGGGATGATCTCGCAGACACCGAGCGCCACATCGCCCATCACCGCGCAGGTCAATTCCCGCCCGTGCACATAACGCTCGACCATGACCGTATCGCCGTATCTCCACTCGGACGAGCCGATGATCTGCGGCGGATGCGACTGGCCTTCATGCACGATGACGACACCGAAGCTCGACCCTTCGTTGACCGGCTTGACGACATAGGGCGGCTTCATCGGGTGCTTGTTCTGGATGGCGAAGCGATTGGCCACCTTCGATTCCGCCACCGGAATGCCGGCCGCCTTAGCGACCTTCTTGGCCTGTTCCTTGTTCATCGCGAGCGCCGAGGCAAGCACACCGGAATGGGTATAGGGAATTGCTAGGTATTCAAGGATCCCCTGGATGGTGCCATCCTCGCCGAAGGGGCCGTGCAGCGCGTTGAAGACCACGTCAGGCTTGAGCGCGCTGAGCACCGAGCCGATGTCGCGCGAGACGTCGACGCGGGTCACTTGGTAGCCCTCTCCCTCGAGCGCATCGGCGCAAGCTTTGCCCGACGACAGGGACACGGGCCGCTCGGACGAGAATCCACCCAGAAGGACGGCCACGTGCTTGCTTGTCATTCCCCGTCATTTCCTCTCACAGCAGGCCTGCACCATCGTGCATGCCCCGAAAAGCATCGCACGCACTCAAATGCGCCCGAGCAACTTCGCTCCCGTGTTTCCGCAACATTGAGTCCGAGCCTCCCGGCAGGTTGCCCCCCAGACGGAAACGCGAGTAACGCGTCGAAACGACTCAAATCAGGAAACGCTTCAGGGCAGAGAATCAGAGAGTTGATTCGCTGGCAAGTGCTTACGATTCCGATGGATTCACTTTCCGCAAAAACGGCAGCAAAATGTGAATTCATGAGTCCGAAAGGCAACGGCGGTCGGCTTGCCTAAAGCAACTGCCCGAGAAATTCCTGGACGGCATGGCCCGGCCGAAAATTGCCGATGCGCTTGATCTCCCACTGCAGCCGGATGCCCGATCTTTCGAGCACACGCGCACGCACCGTCTCACCGAGATATTCAAGCTCGTAGCCTGTGGCCGTTCCGGTGTTGATCATGAAGTTGCAATGCATCGGCGACATCTGCGCCCCACCGACCATCAGGCCGCGGCAGCCGGCCTTGTCGATTTCCTTCCAGGCCGAGGTGCCCTCGGGATTCTTGAAGGTCGAGCCACCCGTCTTTTCGCGGATCGGCTGCACGGTCTCGCGATGGTTCTGGACAGCATCCATCGCAGCCTTGATCGCCGCCTTGTCCTCGAGAACGCCTTCGAGCAGCGCCGATGTGAAAATCAGCCCGGACGGCGCTGCGGAATGGCGATAGGCATAGCCCATGTCGGCATTGCTCAGCGTATGAACATTGCCCTTGCGATCGAGCGCCCGCACCTCGACCACACGCTCGCGCGTCTCGACGCCATTGGCGCCGGCGTTCATCCTCAGCGCTCCGCCGATGGCGCCGGGAATGCCGTGGTAGAAATGAAAGCCACCGATGCCCGCATCATAGGCGACGGTCGCAAGGCGCTTGTCGGGTGTCGCGGCGCCCGCCTTGATCGTGGTCGGCGCAATCACTTCGGTCTCGCCAAAGCCCTTGGCCGAAAGCCGGATGACAAAGCCCGCAATGCCGCCGTCACGGACAAGCAGGTTCGAGCCGACGCCGACGATGGTCAGCGGAATTTCCTCCGGCACCGCCTTCAGGAACGCGGCAAGATCGTCCTCGTCGGCCGGCTGGAACAATGCGTCCGCGAGCCCGCCGGCTCGAAACCAGGTGATCTTGTCCATCTCGGCATTGGGCGTGATGCGGCCGCGCAGTCCGGCAAGCCGGTCGCCAAGCTTCTCGATCAACGCCTGGCCGCGCATCATGAGATGGTCCCGCCGAGTTCCTTGGGCAGCGCATAGGCCCATTGGGTGATGTTGCCGGCGCCGAGGAAAACGACGAAATCGCCCGGCTTCGCCACCTCGCGCACGATCGGCGCAATCGCCGCCGGACCCTCGATGTAGCGTGCGTCGCGATGGCCGCCGGAGCGGATGCGCGACACCAGTGCGTCGGACGTAACGCCGTCGATCGGTTCCTCGCCGGCCGCATAGACGGGCGCCACCATTACCGTATCGGCGTCGTTGAAGCAGACGGAAAACTCGTCGAACAGATCGCGCAGCCGGGTGAAGCGATGCGGTTGGGTAACGGCGATGATGCGGCCCTTGGTAGCGCTGCGCGCAGCCTTCAGTACCGCCGTGATCTCGACCGGATGATGACCGTAATCGTCGAACACATCGACACCGTTCCACGAACCGGTATGGGTGAAGCGCCGCTTGACGCCCGCGAAGGACGACAGACCCTTCTTGATTGCCTCAGCCGAAAGGCCGAGCTCATGCGCGACGGCAATCGCCGCCGTCGCATTGGAGACATTGTGGCGCCCGGGCATGGGCAGCCGCAGACCTGATATCGTTATCTGGCCGTGCGTCTTGCGGTCGCGGATCACCACGTCGAATTCCGAGGTCGGGCCGTCCATGCGGTGATTGGTGAAGCGCACGTCGGCCTGCGCATTTTCGCCATAGGTGATGACGCGCCGGTCCTCGATGCGGCCGACCAGCGCCTGCACCTCGGGATGATCGGTGCACATCACGCCAAAGCCGTAGAACGGCACATTCTCGACGAACTGGCGAAACGCCTCGCGCACTTTGTCGAAGGAGCCGTAATGGTCGAGATGCTCGGGGTCGATATTGGTGACGACGGCAATCTCGGCCGGCAGCTTGAGGAAGGTGCCGTCGCTCTCGTCGGCCTCGACCACCATCCATTCGCCGTCGCCCATGCGGGCATTGGTGCCATAGGCATTGATGATGCCGCCATTGATCACCGTCGGGTCGAGCCCGCCGGCATCGAGTAGCGTCGCCACCATCGAAGTCGTCGTCGTCTTGCCATGCGTGCCGCCGATCGCGACCGCCTGCCGGAAGCGCATCAGCTCGGCCAGCATTTCGGCGCGCCGGACGATGGGGAGCAGTTTCTCGCGCGCGGCCTTCAGCTCCGGATTGGATTTCTTGATCGCCGTCGAGACGACAACCACTTCGGCATCGCCGATATTCTCGGCGTGATGGCCGACGAAGCATTCGATGCCCTTGTCGCGCAGCCGCTGCACATTGGCGCTGTCGGCCTGATCGGATCCCTGCACCTTGTAGCCGAGATTGTGCAGCACCTCGGCGATGCCGCTCATGCCGATGCCGCCAATGCCGATGAAATGCACGAGGCCGATCGTCTGTGGCATCTTCATGCGCGCGTCTCCTTCCTGAATTCCGAAACGGATTTCCTGGACGCAATAGCCTCTGTCAGATCGGCGAGCAACCGCGCTGCGTCCGGTTTACCGGACGATTTCGCCGCCGCAGCCATTGTCGCCGCCCTGCCTGGATCATCCATCAGCCCGCCGACAAGCGCAGCGATCCGCTCCGCCGAAAGCGTGGATTGCGGATACACCTCGGCGCCACCCGCTGCGGCAAGGGCGGCCGCATTCGCCGCCTGGTCGTGGTCGAGCGCGTGCGGATAAGGCACCAGCAGCGCCGGCCTGCCGATCACCGCGATTTCCGATACGGTCGACGCGCCGGAGCGCGACATCACCAGATGCGCCGCCGCGAGCCGCGCCGCCATGTCGGTGAAGAAGGGCGACACCTCGGCCTCGATGCCAAGCGCAGCATAGGCGGCTTTCACCCGCGTCACATCGTCGGCGCGAGCCTGCTGCGTGATCGCCAGTCGCCTACGCTGTGCATCGGAAAACCGGGCGATCGCCGCCGGCACCGCATCGGAAAAGAACTGCGCGCCCTGGCTGCCGCCAAACACCAGAAACCGGAACGGCTCTTCGCCGGCCGATGCAGCATAGGGTGTATTTGCCGCTTCCAATACTTGCGGCCTGACCGGATTGCCGGTGGTCACCGTCTTGGCGCCAGTGGCACTGATGTCTTCCGGCAGGAACCCGCCGGCAACGGCGTCGACGCGGCCGGCGAGCGCCCGGTTGGCGCGGCCCATCACCGCATTCTGCTCGTGGATCAGCGTCGGCACCTTGCGCCGGGTCGCCGCGTAAAGCGGCGGCAGTGTCGGATAGCCGCCGAAGCCGACCACGATGGCGGGCTTGATGCTGGCGATGACGGCCGATGCCTGCCTAACCCCGCGCCAGATTTTCCAAAACGCGGCGAGCATGGCAAAAGGATTCTTCGAGCCCATCGTCGCCGACTGGATCGGATGGATGGCGGCCGCCGGGAACTGCCCGGCAAAGCGCTCGGCACGGTCGTCCGTCGCAAGATGCACCGTCCAGCCGCGCCTGGTCAGCTCATGTGCCAGCGCCTCGGCCGGGAACAGATGTCCGCCCGTTCCGCCCGCCGCGAGAAGGATGACCCCCTTCGCCATCTCACTCCGCCGGCATCGCACGCGGCGGCGGCATGAAGCCCAGCTGCTTGCGCTTTTCCGGGCGCTTGCGCGTCAGCGCCAGCACCATGCCCATCGAGATGGCGATCGCGATCTGCGAAGAACCGCCGTAGGAGATGAACGGCAGCGTCATGCCCTTGGCCGGCATCAGCTGCAGATTGACGGCCATGTTGATGACCGACTGCAGCCCGAAGACCGTGACCAGGCCGCCCACCGCGTAGCGGGTGAAATCGTCCTGCTCCCTGAGTGCCGTGTTGAGACCGCGCAGCACGATGAAGCCGAAGATGGACATGATGAAGAAACACATGATCAGCCCGAATTCCTCGCCGGCGACGGAGAAGACAAAGTCGGCATGGCTGTCGGGGATGACCCGCTTGACGGTACCCTCGCCTGGCCCGACCCCGAACCAGCCGCCATTGATCAGCGCCTCGCGGCCCATGTCGACCTGAAACGTGTCGCCCTCGCCGGTCATGAAGCGGTCGATGCGGCCGGCAACGTGCGGGAACACCGCATAGGCGGCGAACACGCCGCCGACGCCGGCAGCACCCAGCGCGACGATCCACAGCCACGGCAACCCGGCCATGAAGAACATCACCCCCCAGGTGCCGAGCACCAGCATGGTTTGCCCCAGGTCAGGCTGCGCCACCAGCAGCGAGATGACCAGCGCAAGCAGCAACATTGCGAACAGATTGCCCGGAATGTCGGGCTGCCGCTTGTGCTCGGCGAACAGCCAGGCGCAGATGATGACGAAGGCCGGTTTCAGGAACTCGGACGGCTGGATCGACAGGCCGGCTAGCGACACCCAGCGCCGCGCGCCCTTCACCTCGACGCCGATATAGAGCACCGCCACCATCAGAAACAGCATGATGCACAACATGACCAGCGCCATGCGCCGGATCTGCCTGGATTCAAGGAACGAGACGGCCAGCATTACCCCAAGCGCCGGAATGGTGAAGATAATCTGGCGTGTCGCGAAGTGGAAACTGTCTAGCCCGATGCGCTCGGCCACCGCCGGGCTTGCGGCGAAGGACAAAACGATGCCGAGCCCCATCAGCGACAGGAACGCCGCCAGGAACCAGCGATCGATCGTCCACCACCAGGTCGCCACAGGGCTTTTGTCGAGACGGCTTTGCATTATCGTGTCCCTCCGATGGGCTTCACGCCATCAATGGCGGTTGCGGCTTGCCTGAACGCCTCGCCGCGGACTTCGAAATTCTTGAACTGGTCGAAACTGGCGCAGGCCGGCGACAGCAGCACCACTGCCTCGCCGCTACTATCCCTGGCCGCTTCGCGAGCGGCGTGTTCGACTGCCGCCGCCAACGTGCCTGATATCTCGTAGGGCACCGCTTCGCCCAGCGTCGCGGAAAAGGCCGGCGCAGCTTCGCCGATCAGATAGGCCTTGGCGATGCGCGGGAAGAAGCCGCGTAACGGCTCGATGCCGCCCTCTTTCGGCAGGCCGCCGGCAATCCAGTAGATACGCGCAAAGCTCGACAGCGCTGGTGCAGCGGCATCGGCATTGGTCGCCTTGGAATCGTTGACGAACAGCACATGCCCTTTGCGGCCGACCTGCTCCATGCGGTGCGCCAGCCCCGGGAAACTCTCCAGTCCGGATTGGATCTCGCCGAGTTCGAGCCCGACCTTGAGGCAGGCGGCGGCGGCAGCCAGTGCATTCTGCGCATTGTGCTGGCCGCGCAACGAGCCGATGCCTTCGAGGAAGGCGACCCGGCTGTAGCGGCCGTGCACGGCTTCCATTAAATTCGTGCCGTCGGCGAAATAACCGTCGGTCAGCGGCAGGCGCTTGGAAATCCGAATGACCTGCCGGCCCGCTCGCTCCAGCCGATCGGCGATCTGGGCGCACCAGGAATCGTCGACACCGATGATTGCCGTCTCGCTGCCGGCCACCAGCCGCTCCTTGATCGAGGCGTAGTGCTGCATCGTGCCATGGCGGTCGAGATGATCCGGCGTCAGATTGAGCAGGACGCCGGCCGTCGGATTGATCGACGGGGCAAGATCGATCTGGTAGGAAGAGCACTCAACCACATAGTGCCGCTCAGGCTGCGGCGGATCGAGCGTCATCACCGCGCGGCCGATATTGCCGCCCATCTGCGTGTCGCGCCCAGTCGATTTGAGGATGTGCGCCGTCAGTGCCGTGGTCGTCGACTTGCCGTTGGTGCCGGTGATGGCAATGAAGGGCGTTGCCGGCGCCCGCGCTGTCCGCTCGCGGCAGAAAAGCTCGATGTCGCCGATGATCTCGACGCCTGAGCCCCGCGCGAGCTCGACGGTCCAGTGCGGCTTGGGATGCGTCAGCGGCACGCCGGGCGACAGCACGAAGGCGGAAAACCTCGCCCAGTCCGCGCCGCGCAGGTCCGCTGTCGTGATGCCGAGCGCGCCGGCCTTGGCGACGCTGTCGGGATTGTCGTCCCAGGCCAGCACATCCGCGCCGCCCTCGATCAGCGCGCGCGCCGTAGCGATCCCCGAGCCGCCGAGCCCGAAGAGCGAAACGCGCTTGCCTGAAAAGGATGCGGCGGGGATCAAGCGGCCTCCTATCTCAGCTTCAGGGTCGACAGGCCGACCAGCGCCAGGATGACGGCGATGATCCAGAAGCGGATCACCACCTGGCTTTCGGTCCAGCCGAGCTTTTCGAAATGATGGTGGATCGGCGCCATCAGGAAGACGCGCTTGCCGGTCATCTTGAAGTAGCCGACCTGGATGATGACCGAGAATATCTCGACAACGAACAGGCCGCCGACGATGACCAGCACGATCTCGTGCTTGGTCGCCACCGCGACCGTGCCGATCAGCCCACCCAGCGCCAGCGAGCCGGTGTCGCCCATGAAGATCGCCGCCGGCGGCGCATTGAACCAGAGGAAGCCAAGCCCGGCGCCGATCACCGCTCCAAGGACCACCGCAAGTTCGCCGGTGCCGGGTACGAAGTGAATCTGCAGATATTCGGCGAACACTGCATTGCCGGAGAGATAGGCGATGACGCCGAAGGATGCGGCGGCGATCATGATCGGCACGATCGCCAGCCCGTCGAGACCGTCGGTCAGGTTCACCGCATTGCCGGCGCCGACGATGACGAAGCACGAGAACGGGATGAAGAACCAGCCGAGGTTGACGAGAAACTCCTTGGCGAAAGGGAATGTCAACGATGACGAGAACGGCGCCTGGCCGTTATGCATGATCACCCAGGCGGCGATGCCTGCGACGACGAATTCGAGCCCCAGCCGCGCTTTGCCGGAAAAGCCGAGATGCGATTGCTTCGTCACCTTGAGGTAGTCGTCGTAAAAGCCGATTGAGCCAAATCCCAGCGTCACCAGCAGCACCACCCAGACGTAGATGCTCGACAGGTTCGCCCACAGCAGCGAGGAACCGACGATGCCGGACAGGATCATCAGTCCGCCCATGGTCGGCGTTCCCGCCTTCTTGAAATGCGTCTGCGGCCCGTCGGCGCGGATCGGCTGGCCCTTGCCTTGCCGCAGCCTCAGCGAATTGATGATGGTCGGTCCGAAGATGAACACGATCAGCGCCGCTGTGATCAGCGCTCCGCCGGTGCGGAATGTTATGTAGCGGAAGACGTTGAAGACCGAGATCTTGTCCGCAAATTCGACGAGCAGTGTTAGCATGCGCTTGCGTCCCCCGGACCGATCCTAGGTCTGTCTGCTGGTTGTGGCTTCCGCCGGAAACTTGCCGAGCAATGCCTCGACCAGCTTTGAAAAGCCTATGCCTTTCGACGATTTGATCATGACCACGTCGCCAGGCTTCAACTCCGATAGAAGCACCGGCTTCAGATCTTCCGCGCCGGCGCGGTACTCCGTCTTGATCTCGCCGGGCAAAACGTCGGCCAGCGCCCGCATTTCCGGGCCGCCGAGAAAGACCGTGCGCGTGTCGGTGCCGACGATCAGGTCGGCAAGGGCGGCATGCAATTTCGCCGAATGGCTGCCGAGCTCGAGCATATCGCCGAGCACGGCAATGCGCCTGCCTTCGCCCGACACCGGTGTCGTGTTGAGCAGTGCCATCGCAGCGCTCATCGACGCCGGATTGGCGTTGTAGCTCTCGTCGATCAGCGTGATCGGCCCCTTGGGATGACGCAACACATAGCGCTTGCCGCGTCCGCGTTCGGGCGAAAGATCGGCCAGCGCCTGCGCAACCCTGGTGACGTCGGCGCCGACCAGATGCGCTGCACCCAGCACCGCCAGCACATTCTGCACCATATGGCGGCCCGGCGCGCCGATCCTGGCGACGATCTCATGCCCGCCAATCTTGGCGGTGATGACGGAGTGATCGGCATTGAGCTCGCATTTGATCAGTTTGAAGGTCGCCCGGGCATTCTCGCCGAACCCGTAAACATGCTCGACGCCGGCCTCTTTCGCCAACTTCTCCAGCAGCTTCCAGCGCGAGTCGTCGCGGTTGAGAAGGGCAGCGCCACCGGGCTCCAGCCCTTCGAAAACCTCCGCCTTGGCCTTGGCGATCTCGTCCATGTTGCGGAAGAAGCCGAGATGAGCGGCGGCGATCAGCGTGATGATGGCGACATGCGGCCGGACCATCTTGACCAGAGGCCGGATCTCGTCCGGATGGTTCATGCCGATCTCGAAGACGGCATAGTCGCAATCCTGCGGCATGCGCGCCAGCGTCAGCGGCACACCCCAGTGATTGTTGAACGACTGGGCCGATGCATGCACGGTACCGACCGCGGAGAGGGCGTGTCGCAGTGCTTCCTTGGTGGTGGTTTTGCCCGCCGATCCGGTCACGGCAATCACCCTCGCGTTTGAGCGTGCGCGCGCGGCAACGCCGAGCTTTTCCAGCGCGACGAGCACGTCTTCAACAACGATCATCGGTGCCGTCAGCCGTCCCAGCGACGGCAGCTTGCCCTCGGCGACGACCAGCACGCCGGCGCCCGCCTTGATGGCGGCGGTGACGAAATCATGGCCGTCCATGGCCTCGCCCTTGATGGCGAAGAAAGCGTCTCCCGGCTGCAGGCTGCGGCTGTCGATGGAAATGCCGGCGATGCCCTCAGGCATCGGACCGAGCGGCCGGCCATCCATGGCGGCAACCAGCGCCTCGGAGGTCCACAGATAGCTCACGCCGCTTGCTCCCGCAGCGCCGAGCGAACTTCCTCATGGTCGGAAAAATGCAGGGTCTCGGTGCGGATGGTCTGGCCTTCCTCATGGCCCTTGCCGGCCACGATCAGCGTGTCGCCAGCGTGAAGCATCCCGACCGCCTCGTGGATGGCCTTGCGCCGGTCGCCGATCTCGATGGCGCCAGGTGCGGCCTCCAGGATCGCGGCGCGGATCGTCTCGGGTACTTCCGAGCGGGGATTGTCGTCGGTGACGATGACGACGTCGGCCAGTCTTGTGGCGATCTCGCCCATGATCGGCCGCTTGCCTCGGTCCCGGTCGCCGCCGCAACCGAATACGACGATGACGCGGCCGGTGGTAAAGGGGCGCACCGAAGCCAGCACGTTTTCCAGCGCATCCGGCTTGTGCGCGTAGTCGACATAGACCGGCGCGCCATTGGCGGCCGTCCCAACGAGGTCGAGCCGCCCCGGTGCACCCTTCAATTTCTCCAGCGCCATCAACGCCTTGTCAACAGATGTTCCAGTCGAAATGGCGAGGCCCGCCGACACCAGCGCATTGGCGATCTGGAAGTCGCCGGCCAGCGGCAAGTCGACTTCATGGAGAACGCCGTCAACTTCGACCTCGGCGCGTTGGCGGTGGCGCTCGTGCTCGACCCGCTTCAGCCGCAGGAAATCGCCGTGGCGGCCGACCGTCAGCACGTTCAGTCCCGCTGCCCGCGCCGCCTTGATCGTCGGCTCCGACCACGGGTCATCGGCAAAGATGATGGCCGGCGCGCCCTTCGGCAGCAGCGCGTCGAACAGACGCAATTTGGCGCGATGATAGTCCTCGACCGTCGGATGATAGTCCATATGGTCGCGGCCGAGATTGGTGAAGCCGCCGGCCGCAAGCTTGACGCCGTCGAGCCGGCGCTGGTCGAGGCCATGGCTGGACGCTTCCATCGAGGCGTGGGTGACGCCGGCCTCCGCCAACTCCTTGAGCAGCCTGTGCAGCGCGACCGGATCCGGCGTGGTCAGCGAGCCATATTCGTTGCGGCCCGGCGCCACCACACCGGTCGTGCCGATCGAAGCGGCGACCAAACCCGCCTGCTCCCATATCTGTCGGGTGAATGCGGCGACGGAGGTCTTGCCGCTGGTGCCGGTCACCGCGACCATGGTTTGCGGTTGCTTGCCGAAATAACGGGCAGCACTCAGCGCCAGCGCAAGGCGCGGATCGTCTACGACAAGAACTGGAACTGGCAGCCCGGCGACCGCACTGCCCTTGCCGACCACGATCGCTGCAGCGCCGCGGCTCGCGGCATCGGCTGCATAGGCTGCGCCATCCGCCTTGGAGCCGGTGAGCGCGAAAAAGACGACACCCCGTGTTACCTGGCGGGAATCCGACGAAATCCCTGTAACCTCCATGTCGAAGGAAGCTGTCCCCCCGACAGGCAGGATACCGGCTAGATTTTTCAGCTTCATCGAACCCCGTTCATCGCAACAAAATAGCGCGCAGTTGCCGGCGCGCCCCAAGAATCACTGATAGGAAACCAGCGTTGCACCATTTTCATGGCTGAAATCTGGCTTCACGCCAAGCATGGAAGCCGCACGTCGGATGATGTTTGCAGCCATGATGCCCGCGTTCGAGGCGGCCGTAGCACCCATGCCGGGCTTTTCCGGCTTCGGTTCGTCGGCGATCGTAAGCACTATGTATTGCGGATCGTCCATTGGGAAAGCCGCAACGAAGGCGTTGAAATTCTTTTCCTTCGAGTAGCGGCCGTTGACGACCTTCTCCGCCGTTCCCGTCTTGCCGCCCACGCGGTATCCTGGCACCCGTGCATTGCGGCCGGATCCCTTTTCGGCATTGAGTGCATAGAGATAACGCATGCCCTCGACGGTCTTGTCGCTGACCACTTTCTTGGCCACGGCCATCGCCTGCTCCTGCGTGCGCGGCAGGAAAGTCGGGTCCATCAGATAGCCGCCATTCATCAGCGCGGCGCAGCCGACCGCTGTCTGCAGCGGCGTCGTCGACACACCGTGTCCGAAGGCGATAGTGATCGAATTGACCTGCTTCCAGACCTTGGGCTCGGTCGGCCGAGCGACTTCCGGCAGTTCGGTCTGCATCTTCTCGAGGATTCCCAGGCGATGCAGGAATTCGCGGTGTCCGTCGATGCCAACCGCTTCGGCTTCCTTGGCAGAGCCGATGTTGGATGAGTAGATGAACACTTCCGGCACCGACAGCACCCGGCCCTTGCCATGGAAATCATGGATCGTTTGATGGCCGATCCTGATCGGGCGCGACGCGTCGAAACGGCTTTGCAGCGTTATCTTGCCGGAATCGAGCGCCATGGCGGTGGTGAAGCTCTTGAAGGTCGAGCCCATTTCGTAGAGGCCGGCCGACATACGGTTGAGCCGGTCCTTGTCCTGAGCGTTATAGGGATTGTTCGGATCGAAATCCGGAACCGAGGCCATCGCCAGCACCTCGCCGGTCTTGACGTTGAGCACAACGGCGCCCGCCGCGATCGCATGGTACTTTTCCATGCCGGTGGCGACCTCGTCGCGCACGATATGCTGGACGCGCAGGTCGATCGAGAGCTGCACCGGCTTCAAATCCTTGGCCACCGCCAGACCCGACGCCTGAAGATCGCTCAAGCCCTGTTCGTCGATGTATTTCTCCATGCCGGAGATGCCCTGATTGTCGATGTTGGTGAGGCCGACAATGTAGGACGAGGTTTCGCCGGCCGGATAGAACCGGCGCTTTTCGGTGCGGAAGCCGAAGCCGGGGATGCCGAGCTGCATGATGTCGGCCTGCTGCTTCGGTGTCAGTTGACGCTGCAGCCAGACGAAGCCGGCGCCGCTCTTCAGTTTGTTGTATGTCTGCTCGTAGTCGATCTCGGGAAGCACCGTCGACAGCTTTTCGATCGCCTCGTCGGCATCGACGATGCGGCGCGGTTCGGCAAACAGCGACGCGGTCTTGATGTCGGTCGCCAGCACTTCGCCGTTACGGTCGACGATGTCGGGTCGCGATGCCGTCACCCGGCTCTGCGGGCCGCCCGACAGGTCGGGATTCTGGAAACCCAGATAGACCAGCCGCCCGGCAATGGTCGAATAGATGCCGAAGAACACCGCCATCGTCATGACGATGCGGGTCCTGCCCTTGCCACCGGTCGCCTTGCGGGCGCCTTCGACCACGATCGATCCGCCCGCACCGGGCTTCGAACCGCGCTGCAGCAGCCTCCCAATCTTTGGAAATCTGGCAGCCATTGGAAATCCGGTGATCATTGGACGATGCCTCCGGTCACCACGGGATCCTTGCCGCCGACATCGGCCATGCCGCCCAGCCGCTGGGATGAAAGGTCCTCGATGTTGACGGGTTTCGCCGGCAGATCGTCCAGCCCGACGATCTGCCGCGCATTGACCGCCTCGAGTCCGAGTTGCGATTTGTAGATTTCGGTGAGCTTCTGCAGGCGCGACGGCTGGGTAAGCAGGCTCCAGTCCGCCTTGAGCAGGTCGATCGTGTCCTCTTCATAACGGATCTGCGCCTGGATCTTGTGCACTGCCGCCAGTTGCTCCTCGGCCTCGCGCTTGGTCTTGTAGGTCAGGGCAGCTGCCGAAACCATGACGGCGATCAGGACTATGTCGCTGGTACGAAACACGTGCTCACCTCTCTCCCGGTCGATCAGCGCCGGGAAGCTTTGGGCCAGGCAGTTTTGGCAGGCCGAAAATCGAAAAATCGCCGGCACGGGCCGGCGCCTCTGTACGGATCGCAGCGCGCAGCCTTGCCGAGCGCGCCCGCGGATTTGCCGATATCTCGGCATCGCCAGGCGTCACGCCGCCGCCCTTCTTGGTGAAGGTGGCGGTGCGCGCCTGCGCCTCGGGCAGATGCCGCGATCCGGTCGCTGAATCGGCTCTGTCGGCGATGAAGCGCTTGACGATGCGGTCCTCGAGGGAATGGAAGGTCACCACGGCAAGCCGGCCGCCCGGTTTCAGCACGCGCTCGGCGGCAAACAGTGCCTTGGCCAGTTCGCCGAGTTCGTCATTGACGAAGATGCGCAGCGCCTGGAAAACGCGGGTGGCCGGATGGATCTTGTCTTTTGGCGCGCGACCGATATGCGTCTCGATGGCATCGGCAAGGTCGAGCGTGCGCTCGAAGGGGCGTTTTTCGCGACGGCTCTCGATCATGCGGGCGATGCGCCCGGCATGGCGTTCCTCGCCGAGAAAACCGAAGATGCGGGCAAGATCGCCCACCTTGAAGGTATTGACGACGTCGGCGGCGCTCAGGCCCGCCTGCGCCATGCGCATGTCGAGCGGTCCATCGGCCCGGAACGAAAAGCCGCGCTCCGGCTGGTCGATCTGCATGGAGGAGATGCCGATGTCGAGCACCACGCCATCGGCACTTTCAACCTGCTCGTCGAGCGTCGAGAACGGTGCCTGGACAAGCCTGAGCTTGCCGCCGGACTGCTGTTCAAGGGCCCGCCCCGCCGCGATCGCATCCGGGTCGCGGTCGATAGCGACGACCGAGGCTCCGCTTGCCAAAATGGCCTTTGTGTAGCCGCCGGCACCGAACGTGCCGTCGACGATCACCTCGCCTTTTGTCGGCGCCAGCGCCTCCAGAACTTCGGCAAGGAGGACCGGAATGTGACGGGCTGGTCCGCCAACGGCATGAACTTCATCGCCGTCGCCCGCCATCATTCCGGCCGCTCCCCGGGCTTCGTCCCCTGCCGAAGCTGCAAAAGCCGGGCGCGTGCTTCCGTCCCGTAGGCGCTGAGCCGTCCCGGCTCCCAGATCTGAAAGAAATTGCCGCGGCCAACGAAGGCCACTTCCGCTGAAATGCCGGTATGATCGCGAATGAAATCGCTCATCGTGATACGGCCGTCCTGGTCGAGCTTCAGAAACGTTCCATCGCCATGGCAGAAGAACGACATGTCGTCCGCCGTCTGCAGGAATGGGTCTTCCTGGGCGATGCGCTGCTCGTAGCGATCGAGCAGGTCGAGCCCACCGACATCCATCGCCGGGCGATCCAGGCAGCGTAGCGCATAAAGTTCCGAATAGCCGCGTTTCTGCACAACGGCACGGAAATGCGCCGGCACGGACACCCGTCCCTTCGCATCGATCCTGTTCACCGCGTTCGACAGAAACCGGTCCATTACGCGTTACGGCCGCTTGCGCCGCCGCACCCCTCTGCATCTTCCCGTCCGCGCCGCCCCGGCTCGGTCGCCGTCCAAAACCCACTTCGTTATGACGGGCGAACGCAGGCAAACGCGCAGCCGCCGCGGCTGCCCGATTGGCGTACGCTTCACCCTGACACGGAACGAAGGCTTGAGTATCGGAATGGGATATCATGGGGTGTTATGGGCGTCAACGGGAACAGTCTTCAAAACGCGCCTGCCACGGCTGGGAGAGCAGCTTTGACGGCACTCCGGTCTTTATCCTCCATTAAGCCTAACGAAGCGTTTAGGGCCGTGTGGTCCAACCGGAGGCGGCTTGCTGCGGATCGCTGCCGCGCATAGCCTCGGCATCTTCTTTTCCGGTCAGTAACGAGGTTTGAAACCATGTCCGAAACAGCCAAGTCGCGCGCCGCGGCACTTCCCCATCTGCGTCGCGGCAGGCTTGCCAAGGGCGACCCGATCGCCTTGCCCCTGACCATGGCCGCCATTTTCCACGCGCCGGGTGACGCCACCGGCTTCGATCAATATGGCCGCTTCAGCAATCCGACCTGGGATGCGGTCGAGCACATGCTGGCGCATCTGGAAGACGCCCCATGCGTCGCCTTTCCCTCGGGGATGGCTGCCATCTCGGCGGTGTTTTTCGGCCTGCTCAAAGCCGGCGACCGCATCCTGCTGCCGTCGGATGGTTATCATACGACGCGAGCGCTGGCAGACCGTTTCTTGAAGTCCTTCGGCGTCGCTTATGATGTCCGGCTAACATCGAGCTTCCTCGACGGCGGCTTTGACGGGTATCGGCTTGCGTTCGTCGAAACGCCCGCCAACCCAGGGCTTGATATATGCGACATCGCAGCCGTCGCCGAGGCCGTGCACAAAGCGGGTGCGGTGCTTGTGGTCGACAACACGACGATGACGCCTTTCGGCCAGCGCCCGCTCGATCTCGGCGCCGATATCGTCATTGCCGCCGACACCAAGGCGCCAAACGGCCATTCCGATGTGCTATTCGGCCATGTCGCCAGCCGCGACGCGGACATCATCTCGAGGGTGACCGACTGGCGCGAGACGTCGGGCGCCATCCCCGGCCCGTTCGAGGCATGGCTGGTGCATCGCGGTCTCGAAACGCTGGACGTGCGCTTCGAGCGCATGTGCGCTTCCGCCGAAATGATAGCGCGACGGCTGAAAAACCATCGCGCGATCAGCGGCTTGCGCTTTCCGGGACTGGAGAGCGACCCATCGCACAATCTTGCCCGCGCCCAGATGGAGCGCTTCGGATTTCTCATTTCGTTCGTGCTCGCCTCGGAGGACAAGGCCGAGGATTTCATCAACAGCTGCGCGTTGATGCAGGCCGCGACATCGTTCGGCGGCGTACATACCTCGGCCGAACGGCGATCAAAAAGGGGAGACGCCGTTCCGCCCGGCTTCGTTCGCCTGTCGGTCGGCTGCGAGCCGGTGGAAGAGCTTTGGCATGCGATCGAGGCATCGCTAGACGCAATCGGTGGCTGAATCGGCAATCACGAATTCAGATCGCCGGCGTCGATCTTGCGCCGGCCAGCAAATTCATGCCGCGCTGTCGGGTTTCAATCGTCTCCGCGCTTCGCTCTTTATTTCGTCGATCGACGCAAACCGCCCAGGCCCGCTGTCGATCCCCTCCTGCACCAGTCTGCGCAATTCCTCGACGGTGTAGCCGAGCAGGTCGCGCCGATCCTTCCATTGCCTCAGCGCGTCGCGGATCACCTCGCTTGCCGAGGCATATTCGCCGGCGGCGACCACGTCGTCGACCGCCGCGGCCAGTTCCGGCGACAGCGTGATGCTGCGTTTATCGACCTGGCCCATGACGCGCTCCTCAGTACTGCCATCCAAATGGTACGATTTAATCGCACCATTTTCAAGGAATGTCGCGCGGGATTGCCGGGTCGAAAAGTGAATCAGCGGCTGCGCCCGAAGACGCAACCTGCTGATATCAGGAGATTTCTTTTTGTTCGGGAAACTGCCAGCTGGCCTGTAAGCCGGGTTCTGTATGGCCCTCGCCCCTTACGGGGCGAGAACGTGGCGGCCATTCATCTTGGGCGCATGTTGCCATACGCCTCACGCAACCTACCCGGACGGTGAGCCGGAAACAGCCCTCGAGGGTTTCCCCTCGCACCGCCCCTATTCGGTCTTGCTCCCGGTGGGGTTTACCGTGCCGCTCCTGTTGCCAGTCGCGCGGTGGGCTCTTACCCCACCCTTTCACCCTTGCCACGATTGGATCGTGGCGGTTTGCTTTCTGTGGCACTTTCCCTGGGGTCGCCCCCGCCGGCCATTAACCGGCACCGTGTCTCCATGGAGCCCGGACTTTCCTCACCCGCAGCCTTTCGGCTTCGCGGGTGCGGCCGCCCGGCCAGCTGGCAAGGCGTATAAAGGGGTTCAGGCCCGAAAACGCAAACGAAAAAGCAAGTTATCGCTTGTCAGGCGGGCGCTCCAAGTGCTGCCAGCTGCACCTTGACCTTGCCGCAATAGGCTGCGGACACCGGGTTCATCCGTGTGGCGGCGTGGCCGGCATTGTATTTCAGGATCGTGCCGCAGGTCGTGCCACCGCCGAGATCCCGCGCCATGGCAAGGTACTTCATGCCGTATTTGATGTTGGTATCGGGATCGTAGAGACCCTGAACAGAACCGCTATAGCCCATCATCCTTGCCGTCGCCGGCTTGATCTGCATCAGGCCGATCTCGCCGGCGCTGCCGACCTGGTTCGGCTGGTAGTTGCTCTCGATCTTGATTACGGCATTGGCGAGCGACACCGGGACGCCATAGCTGGCGGCATAACGCGCAATGATCGCCGAATACTGTCCGCTGGCGCCGACAACCGCCGCCTGGGGCGCTGGCCTGCTTTTCGGAGCGACCGACGCCGTTGCCATGTGGTCGATGCGTTTGCGGTTACGCTTCACATGCTGTTTGGAGATTGTCTTTCTCGCAGCGGTTGGCTTTTTTGCGGAGGCTGGCTTTTCCGTCTTTACCGCGGCCGCTTTTTCCACTTTTGCGGTGGCGGTCTTCTCTACTTTCGTACCACGGGTTGCTTTCGGCGTGGCGGTTTTGCCGGCTGCGGCACTGAAGCCCTGATCGGCCCGTTGGCTCAGCGGTGCGCTGTTCGCTGCACTGAAGGCAAAAGTCATTACGCCGGCAGCAATGGCTGCCGTTAAAACGGTCAATTTCTGCATGTGATCCTGTTCTGTTTGATCTGCACAAAGAACTTCGCGCAGATACCCTCAATCAACATCGGAACATTTGGGGGGATAGAGGTCCGACAATCTGTACGGATCGCCTTTGACGACCGAATTGGCGCCAAAGAAGGCGAGGCAAGTCACTTTGGGTAACAGATTGTAACTTTGAAGCTTGGGAAAGACTATTTGAGAGAGGCTATCCTTGCGGAAGCGAGCAGCCTTTCCAGCGTGCGGATCGTCGATCCGTCAGCCATGCCATCGACCAGGCGCTGCCGGAAATGCCGCTGAAATGCCTCGACCACGATTTCGGTCTGCCGGTCGAAAGCGCCAGTGATCTCGACGCCATAACCATAGAGCGCCAGCATCGACTGCAGCGCCTCGACCTCGGCGCCGGTATCGCCTGGCTTCAGCACGGCGCCACGCCGGATCGGTGCTGCCGACACAACATGGCCGACACCGGCGGCAAACAAGGCTTTCCATGGAAATTTCTCGCCCGGATCGACCTTGCGCCCCGGTGCCACGTCGGAATGGGCGAGCACCCGCTGCGCCGGAATGGAATGGCGCTCGACGATGCCGGCGCACAGGCCGATCACCGCGTCGATCTGCGGTTTTGGAAAGTTTCGATAGCCGAGCGTATGCCCCGGATTGACGATCTCGATGCCGATCGAGCAGGAGTTGACGTCGCTCTGTCCGAACCACGAGCTCTTGCCGGCATGCCAGGCGCGGTCGCTTTCCCTTACCATCTGAACAATGCGGCCGTCCTCATGGACCAGATAGTGCGACGAGACCTCGCTTGCCGGATCGCACAGCCATGCCTCGGCACCGGCGCCGGTCGCCATGCCGGTGTAGTGCAGCACGATCATATCGGGTCCGAGCGTCCCGCGCCGTGGTCCGAAATTCGGCGATACCCTGACCTCGGCGCTCGGCTCGTTGGGCGGAAAGCCGCTCATGCGTGCCGCAGGCCTCGCTCGATCATCTCATAGGCCGCGTTGATCGCCGCCAGCCTGGTCGTCGCGATCTTGATGAATTCCTGCGGCAGGCCGCGTGCGATCAGCCGGTCCGGATGATTGTCGGAGACCAGCTTGCGGTAGCGCCTGCGGACCTCCTCGAACGGCTTCCCACGCTCGATGCCGAGCACGACATAAGGATCGGCGGCACCCAGATCGACATGCCGCGCCAGGATGCTCTGGTAATGCGCCTCATCGATGCGGAAGATCTCGGCGATGCGATGCAGGAATTGGCCCTCGCGCTCATGCACCAGCCCGTCGGCCTTGGCGATGTGGAACAGCCCGTCGAGTATGTCCTCCAACATCAGGCAATTCGAATGGCCCGAACCGCAAAGCTGCGCCATCCGCTCGGCATAGGTCTCGAAACCGGCAATGTCGCGTTTGGCCAAATCGTAGAGCCGCGCCACATTGCGCCTCTGTTCCTTCGGCACCTCGAATATGTCCTGGAAGGCGCGCACCTCGTCTTGCGTGACGATGCCGTCTGCCTTGGCCATCTTGGCCGACAGGGCGATCATCGCCACCGAGAAGGCGACGCGCCGGCGCAGATCGGCATCGCCGGAGAAAACCGTGCGCACGGCCTCGACCACTTCGGCGACGCCTGACGACGCTGAAGATGAAACGCGTGTGACGAAGTCGCCGAGGCGGTCCCAAATCGACATGAGGGCTTCATAGGGCCAACCGCCCATCGCTATCAAGCCAAGACAGTGCCGCAGGGGCTGGCCCAATCGATTTGGGGGAATGCCTGAGACGGCCGGTTTGCTGGCGCTTACCCTGGAAATCGGCAGCGGGAAGCCGCTGCGCGCAAACCCGCGTCGTCGCACTCGGCCACAATGCGCGGGTATCGTAAGCAGCGGAAAGGCCGGCGTGTGAGGCCGGCCTTTCTTGGTTGTCACATTGACTACTGCGACTACTGCGCCGGGGCAGCCGGCGCAGGCGCCGGAGCCGGAGCCGGCTCGGCAGGCTTGTTTGCGTCAGGAGCAGCCGGCTTCATCGTCTGGTCGGATGCCGGCGGGTTGGTGCTCTGCGTCGTGGTGTTGTCGGTGCCGCTGTTGCTGCAGGCGGTAAGGCCAAGCAACGCAAGCGCCGACACCGACGCAAGAATGAGTTTCTTCATGATATCTCTCCTCTAATCACGCCACCGTTACCGGCGACGATCGAGGACACAATGCATCAGGCCATGATGAGTTTCGTAACGTTGCGTTTCCGCGTGTAACATCAAGCGCTTGGCCGTACAAAGCGTCGAGCATTAACAGGATGCATAAATGAAAATGCCCGGAGGCGCTGCAATGACCGCAAAATGGGATTTCTGGATCGACCGCGGCGGTACCTTCACCGACGTCATCGGCCGTGACCCCGAAGGCGGGCTGCATCCCAGGAAACTCCTTTCGGAAAATCCCGAAGCCTATGCCGATGCTGCCATCCAGGGCATTCGCGAACTGCTCGGCGTCCAGCCCGGCGCCCCAATCCCCTCCGCTCTGATCGGCGATGTCAAAATGGGCACCACGGTCGCCACCAATGCGCTTCTCGAGCGCAAGGGCGACCGCGTGCTGCTGCTCATCACCAAAGGGTTCCGCGATGCGCTGAGGATTGCCTATCAGGCGAGGCCCGATATCTTTGCCAAGCAGATCATCCTTCCCGAACAGCTCTATGAGCGTGTCGTCGAAATCGACGAAAGGGTTCGCGCCGACGGCAGTGTCGAGCGCCTGCTCGACATCGCCGCCGTGCGTCCTGCCATCGAACAGGCCAAGGCTGACGGTATCGATGCGGTCGCAATCGTCTTCATGCATGCCTGGAAACACCCCGAGCACGAAAAGGCGGTCGCCAAAGTCTGTCGAAAGCTCGGATTCTCGCAGGTCTCGGTCAGTCACGAGGTCTCGCCGCTGATCAAGCTGGTCGGCCGCGGCGACACCACGGTGGTCGATGCCTATCTGTCGCCGATCCTGGCAAGGTATGTGCAGAAGGTGGCGGAGGAACTGGGTGCCCTCTCCCCCCTCGAGGGGGAGATGGCTGCGCAGCAGCCAGAGGGGGTCATCTCAGAAGGCACCGCCAGAGTGTCGAACCCAGTCGAGCCGACCCCACCCGGCGGCTTCGCCGCCACCCTCCCCTCAAGGGGGAGGGAAAGCCCTCGCCTCATGTTCATGATGTCGTCGGGCGGCCTCACCGCCGCCGACATGTTCCAGGGCAAGGATGCGCTGTTGTCCGGCCCAGCCGGCGGCGTCGTCGGCATGGTCGAGACGGCAAAACTCGCCGGTTTCGGCAAGGTCATCGGCTTCGACATGGGCGGCACCTCCACCGATGTCGCGCACTATGATGGCGACTACGAGCGCGCCTTTGACACGGAGGTCGCCGGCGTACGCATCCGCGCGCCGATGATGCGCATCCACACGGTCGCCGCCGGCGGCGGCTCGATCCTGCATTATGAGGCCGGCCGCTTCCGCGCCGGGCCGGATTCGGCCGGCGCCAATCCCGGCCCGGCCGCCTACCGGCGCGGCGGTCCGCTGGCCGTCACCGACGCCAACGTCATGCTGGGCAAGCTGCAGCCCGAGTTCTTCCCGGCTATTTTTGGACCGGGCCAGGACGAACCGCTCGACGTACAGACGGTTCGCGAAAAGTTCGCGGCCCTTGCCGCCGAGATCGGCGACGGCCGCTCGCCGGAAACCGTCGCCGAAGGGTTCATCACCATCGCCGTCGAAAACATGGCCAACGCCATCAAGAAGATTTCGGTGCAGCGCGGCTACGATGTCACCGAATACCTCCTGAACTGTTTCGGCGGCGCTGGCGGCCAGCACGCTTGCCTGGTCGCCGATGCGCTCGGCATGGAGGCGGTGCTGATCCATCCGTTCTCCGGCCTGCTCTCGGCATACGGCATCGGCCTGTCCTCTGTATTTGCGTCACGCCAGCAGGCGCTGCTGAAGCCGCTGGCGGAAGATTCCGAGCCAGCAATCGATGAACTCATCGCAACGCTGCGCAAAGCCGTCATCGACGAACTCGCCGCGCAAGGCATCAGCGAAGACGCGGTCGCCTCGAAGCCGGTGCTGCAGATCCGCTACGACGGCACCGATACCGCGCTGCCAGTGAACTTTGGGCACGGCTCGATTGCGCAGGCCAAGGCGGACTTCGAACTGGCGCACAAGGCGCAGTTCGGTTTCGTCTACGACGACAAGCCGATGATCGTGGAATCGGTCGGCGTCGAAGGTACCGACACCGGCGGCACCGGCCGCGACGAAAGCGATTCAGTTGTTGAAGACGTGGCCGCAAGTTCTTCCGGGACCCGGAAAATCTTTGTCGACGGCGTCTGGCGCGACGCCGGCATCTTCCCTCGCGAAACGCTGAAGCCCGGTAACAAGATCGCCGGCCCCGCTTTGATCATCGAGCCGAACCAGACCATTGTCGTCGAGCCGGGCTGGCAGGCCGAGATCACCGCCAAGGACCACGTATTGATGCGGCGCGTCGAGAAGAAGCGCCGGCACGCCGCACTCGGCACCGAAGCCGATCCGGTGATGCTGGAGGTCTTCAACAACCTGTTCATGTCGATCGCCGAACAGATGGGCGTAACGCTGCAAAACACTGCCTATTCCGTCAACATCAAGGAGCGGCTCGATTTCTCCTGTGCCGTTTTCGATCGGAACGGCGCGCTGGTCGCCAACGCGCCGCATATGCCAGTGCATCTCGGCTCGATGGACCGCTCCGTGGAGACCATCATCCGGCTCAACTCCGGCGACATCCATCCCGGCGATGTCTTTGCCCTCAACGCACCTTACAATGGCGGCACCCATCTGCCTGACATTACCGTGGTGACGCCGGTGTTTTCCCTCCCCCTTGAGGGGAGGGTGGCCGCGAAGCGGCCGGGTGGGGTCCTCTCAGAAGTCACCACAAGTGCGTCGAGCACTGCCGCAACGACCCCCACCGGGGGCTTCGCCGCCACCTCCCCCTCGAGGGGGGAGGAGATCCTCTTCTACGTCGCCTCGCGTGGCCACCATGCCGACATCGGCGGCACGGCGCCCGGCTCGATGACGCCGCTTGCCACAACCGTCGACGAGGAAGGCGTGCTGTTCGACAATTTCCGCATCGTCGATCGCGGCCGGTTCCGCGAGAAGGACCTGGAGACGCTGCTCACCGACCACCCCTACCCGGCGCGCAATCCGCACCAGAACATCGCCGACCTCAAGGCGCAGATCGCCGCGAACGAAAAGGGCGTCGCCGAGCTGCGCAAGATGGTCGCGCATTTCGGCCTTGGCGTGGTCGAAGCCTATATGGGTCACGTCCAGGACAATGCCGCCGAAAGCGTGCGCCGCGTTCTGGAGCGGCTGCCCGACAGTTCCGAATACGAATATCCGACCGACACCGGCCAAATGATCAAGGTGAAGATATCGGTCGACCGGCGGAAGCGCGAAGCGACTGTCGACTTCACCGGGACGTCGCCGGTGATGAAGAACAATTTCAATGCGCCGGAGCCAGTCGCCCGAGCCGCGGTGCTTTATGCGTTCCGCGTCATGGTCGAAGACAACATCCCGATGAACGCCGGATGTCTGCGACCCATCAACATCGTTATCCCGGACGGCTCGATGCTGAAGCCCGCCTATCCCGCGGCAGTCGTGGCCGGCAATGTCGAGACCTCGCAGCACGTCACCAACGCGCTGTTCGGGGCGATGGGGGCGTTGGCCAATGCGCAAGGCACGATGAACAATCTCACCTTCGGCAACAAGCAGTACCAGTATTACGAGACGATCTGCTCGGGCTCGCCGGCCGGCCGGATGAACGACGGCCGCGGCTTTGCCGGCACCTCCGGCGTCCACACCCATATGACCAATTCGCGCCTGACCGATCCGGAAGTGCTGGAACTGCGTTTCCCGGTATTGCTCGAGGATTTCCATATCCGCGAAGGCTCCGGCGGCAAAGGCAAATGGAATGCCGGCGACGGCACCAGGCGCACCATCCGCTTCCTCGAAAAGATGGAATGCGCGATCCTGTCCTCGCATCGCAACCGCCCGCCGCAGGGCCTAGACGGCGGCGGCGATGGCGAAGCCGGTTCGACCAGGGTCCGCCGCAAGGATGGCCGCGTCGAAATCCTGAAGGCCTGCGATCAGACCATCCTCGACGCCGGCGAGGCGGTCATCGTGACGACACCCACTCCAGGCGGATTTGGCCGCTCTTAGAGGAGGCATCCAGAATTCGCTCCCGCGAGTCAGGTGGGGTGGTTTTCGAGAACCGAAGCGGAGCGGACATTTGGGTCCGTGAGCGTCGGAAGCGCAGAAAACCGCACCAGATGACCACCGGAGTAGAATTCTCGATGCCTCCGGCTGTCACTGGCCTGTCATGACCCTGCGCTACCCGCTTGCGGCAAAGCAAACGGGGAATCGCCTTGCCATGACGGACATTTCTGGGGAACTGGTTTTTCGCCGCGGCAAGGAAGTCGGCAAGGCCGTCTACCAGAACCGTCCGCTGTCGAAAGCCGGCATCTCCGAGCGCTTGTTTGCCTTCCTGTTCTCCGGCCTTGTCTACCCGCAGATCTGGGAAGACCCCGAAATCGACATGGACGCGATGCAGCTCGGGACGGGCCACCGTATCGTCACCATCGCGTCTGGCGGCTGTAACATCCTCGCCTATCTCACCCGGTCGCCGGAAAGGATCGACGCCGTCGACCTCAACGCCGCGCATATTGCGCTGAACCGCATGAAGCTCGCAGCGGTGCGTCACCTGCCGTCGCAGGGCGACCTGTTCCGTTTCTTCGGCGCGGCTGGGACCGGGCACAATTCGCAGGCCTACGATCGCTTCATCGCACCGCATCTCGACCCGGTCAGCCGCCATTATTGGGAGCGCCGCAACTGGCGCGGCCGTCGCCGCATCGCCGTCTTCGACCGTAATTTCTACCAGACCGGCCTGCTCGGCCTGTTCATCGCCATGGGCCACCGCACCGCAAAATTCTTCGGTGTCGACCCGGCCGGCATCATGGACGCCAAGAGCATCGCCGATCAGCGCCGCTTCTTCGACGAAGAGCTGGCGCCGGTCTTCGAAAAACCGCTGCTAAAATGGGCGACATCGCGAAAGGCTTCGCTGTTCGGCCTCGGCATTCCGCCGGCCCAGTACGATTCGCTGATCACCTCGGGTGACGGCACCATGGCCAGCGTGCTGAAGGCACGACTGGAAAAGCTCGCCTGCGATTTTCCGCTGAAGACCAATTATTTCGCCTGGCAGGCTTTCGCCCGCCGCTACCCTAATCCGGGCGAGGCCGCCCTGCCCGCCTATCTCGAAAAGCGCAACTACAAGACGATCCGCAACAATGTCGATCGCGTTGCCATCCACCACGCCAATCTGATCGAGTTCCTTGCCGGCAAGGATGCCGGTTCGGTCGATCGCTTCGTGCTGCTCGATGCACAGGACTGGATGACCGACGACCAGCTCAACGGGTTGTGGGCCGAGATCACCCGAACCGCCTCCACCGGCGCCCGCGTCATCTTCCGCACCGCGGCGGAACCCAGCCTGCTGCCCGGCCGCGTCTCGAATTCGCTGCTCGACCAGTGGCGCTACGAGAACGACGCCTCGCGCGAGTACTCGGCCCGCGATCGCTCGGCCATCTATGGCGGCTTCCATCTCTACGTGAAGCACGGCGCATGAGCGCGACCGAATTGCCGGCCAGCCATGCCGAGTTGATGGACGGCGTCTATCGCTGGCAGCGCCACATCTACGACCTGACCCGTAAATATTATCTGCTCGGCCGAGACCGGCTTATCGCCGGACTGGATGTGCCGGCCGGCGGCACCGTGCTCGAGCTCGGCTGCGGCACCGGCCGCAACATCATCCTCGCCGCCCGCCGCTATCCCGGCGCCCGCTTCTTCGGCCTCGATATTTCGGCTGAGATGCTGGAGACGGCCACCGCCGCCCTTGCCCGCGAAGGCCTCTCCGGCCGCGTCACGCTGGCGCGCGGCGATGCCACGGATTTCGACGCAAAGGCGCTGTTCGGCGTCGAAAGTTTCGACCGCGTCTTTGTCTCATATTCGCTGTCGATGATCCCCGGCTGGGAGAAGACGGTATCCGCGGCACTTGCAGCCCTTTCTCCGGGCGGCTCGCTGCATGTCGTCGATTTTGGCCAGCAGGAAGCCCTGCCCGGCTGGTTCCGCACGCTGCTGCGCGGCTGGCTGAAAAAATTCCATGTCGAGCCACGTCAATCGCTGCGCGCGGTTCTGGATTCGGAATCTGCAAGAGTTGGCGCAAGCTTCCGTTTCCAAACGCTTTATCGCGGCTATGCCTGGCTCGCTGTGGTCGGCCCCGGTCGATAGCCAGGATGTGTTGAGATTCAGGTCAGGCCGAGTCGAAAACGGTGGGTTCCGAGAACCGGAGCGGAGCGTACTTTTGGGTACGTGAGCACCGGAAGCGCAGGAAACCGCCGTTTGCAGGCCGGCATCACCTGAATATCGATACAGCCTAATGCAGCACCTTGACCAGCGCCGCTACCATCGCCTGCGGCCGGTAGCCGAGCCTGGCCGGCGTCAGCCCGAGCCGCAACACAACCAGCTGCTCCGAGGGGATGATGGCGACCGTTTGTCCGTCATGCCCCTCCATCCAATAGGTGTCCTTGGGCAGGCCGACGGCAATGCCGGCGCCGGGGTTTTCCTCGTCGCCCGGCCCTTCGATCCATAATTGTCCCTTGCCGTAGACGTTCGAGGCAGTTGCCGGTTCCCGCATCCAGTCGACGAAGCCGGCGGGCAGGATCGCTTTGCCGTTCCAGACGCCGCCCTGCAGCAGGAACTGGCCGAAGCGCGCCCAGTCGCGTGACGTGGCATAGAGATAGGACGAGCCGACGAAGGTGCCGTGCTCGTCGGCTTCAAGCACAGCGCTCTGCATGCCGAGCGGATCGAACAGCGCGGTCCTCGGCCAGGCCAGTGCCTTGTCCTTGTCGCCGATTGCGTCCTGCCACAGCCTGGACAGCATCACCGCCGTGCCGCTCGAATAGGAAAACACCTTGCCGACCTCGCCGGTCAGCGGCTTGGATCCGGCAAAGCCCGCCATGTCCGGTTCGAGATAGAGCATCCGCGTTACATCGGCGACGTCGCCATAATCCTCGTTGAATTCCAGCCCGCTCGACATCGCCATCATGTCGGCGAGGCTGATCATGGCGCGGCCATCTCCCTTCCAGGGACCGAACAGACCCTGGTTGGTCATCGCCAGCTTGCCGTCCTTCACCAGCGTGCCGACGATCGCCGCATTCACCGTCTTGGTCATCGACCAGCCCAATAGCGGCGTCTTTTCGGAAAAGCCGTCGCCATAGCGCTCTGCGACGATGCGGCCGTTCTTGACCACCACCACCGCCCGCATCCCGGCGCCGGTCATTGAAGGATCGTCGAGGACTTTCGCGACCTCTGGATCCTGCGAGGCACCGACATCGTCGCCTTCCGGCCACATCGCATCGGGCAGCGGCGCCGGCGTCGGTGCAGCTCCCGCGACAGCCTCGGCGGCGGCAATATCGCCGTCGGGAACCGAGGCGCAGCCGAGCCCGTCGCGCGCAACCGCGACACTCTTGCCGAGCGCGCCGAACAGGCCCGCCGAAACCGTTCCCTCCTCCTTGTCGACCGACACTCTCATCAGCTTCAGCAATGGATGACCCGGCGCCTGCACATCGACGGCAAGCACGTCGTCGGCATCTCGCCCTGCAATGAAGACGTTCGAGCAGACGATCTTGGCCGCATAGCCGGAACCAACGCGGATCAGTGCCGGCGGGGCGAAATACAGCCAGCCGGCGAGTACCGCGGCGGCCAGCACAGCCAGGCCGAGCAGCCATTTGACGAACTTCAAAAGGATCTGCATTTTGAGTTCCCCCGGCGCGCTCGATCTACGTCATCGATTTGCCGCCATTGTTTCGGCAAAATCGCGGCTCTTGTCGAGCGCCGTCAACCGAATATCAACCATGATCGGCGATCACAGGTGCATGTCGCCCAAAAGTGCGCAGCGGTTTTGGGACAAGGACATGCATAGACAGAGATCTAAGCGCGTCGAAGCGACGCGCTTAGGACAGACCGGGCGATCCTGTGGGGTGACCGTCCGGCGGGGCTTGAATGCATGCGTCCCAAAACCGCGCAACGGTTTGGGAACGCATGAAACGAAGATCAAGGCGCGTCGCGTAAGTCGGTTTCAGACACGCCGCGCCCGGTCGAGGGGCCACCCGCGGAAAGACCCATCAGCGGCCGGCTGAAACCGGCTCGGGAAGTAGCGATGCGCCGTTTCGCGGTCCTCATCACGCTGATGCTGCTTGGTGCCTGCTCGACGATCGAGGATCTGACGCCATCGCTGTCGTCATCCAGCGCCCCGACGGTTGCGGTACGCGCGCCGCGTTTTGCCGATTCCGACCCTCATGAATGGGACAGCGGCGCACCGTGGAGCTATGCCGTCCACGGCACCGACGTCTCCAAATACCAGACCTCGATCGACTGGCCGGCGGCCAGGGCCAGCGGCATCTCTTTCGCCTTCATCAAGGCAACCGAAGGCGGAGACCGGTTCGATGAAGCTTTCAACGAGCATTGGAGCCGCACCAAGGCCTCAGGCGTCCCCCGCGCCGCCTATCATTTCTTCTACTTTTGCACGCCCGCCGCTACCCAGGCGCGCTGGTTCATCCAGAACGTGCCCAAAGACAGTTCGGCGATGCCGCCGGTTCTCGACATGGAATGGAACCCGAAATCGCCGACCTGCAAGCTGCGGCCCGATCCCGCCACGGTACGCAGCGAGATGAGCACATTCCTCGAAATCGTCGAAAAACACTACGGCAAGAAGCCGATCATCTATACGTCGGTCGACTTCTTCGAAGATAATGGTTTATCGGGCTTCCCCGGCTACCCCTACTGGCTGCGCTCCGTCGCCGGGCATCCGCGCCAGAAATACGGCAGCCATCCCTTCACATTCTGGCAGTATACCGGAACGGGCGTCGTACCGGGCATGGCCGGAAACGCCGACATCAACGTCTTCAACGGCTCCGAAGCCGCGTGGAAGAAGTGGTTGCGGCAGAACACCCGTTGACACCAGGCCTGCCGCCTGCTTTTCGACACAGCCAATGACGAATGCCCGCAACCGCTGGTAATCTTCTCGGAAGGATGGCGATGCGATCGCGCTTTGGATTTCTCGCGGCGCTGCTCCTGACCGCCGTGCCGGCCACGGCACAGCAATGCGGCGGCGATTTCGAGGCATGGAAGCAGGGCGTGGCGGCGGAGGCCAGGGCGGCGGGCGTCGGCGCTGCCGGCCTTGATGCGCTGGAAAACGCCACCCTCGATGAGAAGGCATTGGCACGCGACCGCGCCCAGGGCGTCTTCACCCAGACCTTCATCGAATTCTCGAACCGCATGATCTCGTCGCATCGGCTGAAGCAAGGTGCGGCCAACCTGCAAAAGTATGCCGAGATCTTTGCCCGCGCCGATCGCGAATTCGGCGTGCAGGCGCCGGTCATCGCCGCTTTCTGGGCCCTGGAAACCGATTTTGGCGCCGTGCAAGGCGATTTCCACACACTGAACGCACTGGTCAGCCTCTCGCATGACTGCCGCCGCCCGCAGTTGTTCCGGCCGCAGATCGTGCCGCTGCTGATGCTGATCGATCGCGGCGTGGTGCCGGCCGACGTGACCGGTGCCTGGGCCGGCGAGATCGGCCAGACGCAGATGTTGCCTTCCGACTATCTCGGTCACGGCGTCGACGGCGACGGCAATGGCCTGGTCGACCTGCGCGGCAGCGCGCCGGACGTGATCATGAGCACGGCCAGCAAGATCCAGTCGCGTGGCTGGAAGCGCGACCAGCCCTGGATCGAGGAAGTCCGTGTTCCCGACGATTTGCCGTGGGAGCAGACGGGGCGCACCAACAAGCTGCCGTTGACGCAATGGACCCAGTGGGGCGTTACCAGGCCCGACGGCACGCCGCTTCTCGACAACGGCCTCAAGGCCGGCCTGGCCCTGCCGATGGGTCGCAAGGGGCCAGCCTTCCTCACCTACGACAATTTCGACGTCTATCTCGAGTGGAACCAATCCTTCACCTATGCCCTGACCGCGGCAAATCTTGCCGCCCGGCTGGGGGGCGCGCCGCGATTCGATCCGCGCAACCCCGAACCCGGCCTCAACGGCGACCAGATGAAGGCGCTACAGACCAAGCTCGAGGCGAAAGGCTATGACGTCGGCACCGTCGACGGCATTCTAGGCACCAACACCCGCGAAGCGATCCGCAAGGAGCAGATGCGGCTGGGCCTGCCGGTCGACGGCTGGCCGACGCTCGAGCTGCTGGCGAGGCTGTGAGGGCGGTGAATGGTGAATGGTGAATGGTGAATGGTGAATGGTGAAAAGAATAGCACCGGAGCCGCACTGAACACCAGAGCTACTACTATTCACTATTCACTATTCACTATTCACTATTCACATCACCGCCTGGCAAGCAAGAAATCGATGAAGGCTCGCAGCGGCGCGGGAACCTGCCGGGAACTTGCGTGATATAGATAAAAACCCGGAAATCTCGGCGACCAGGCTTCGAGAAAGCGGATGAGCTTTCCCGCTTCGATCCACGGCCGGACCTGGTATTCCAGCATGTACGCCACGCCGACCCCATCCAGAACCGCCCCGATCATCAGGTCCGTATCGTTGACCGTCAGGCCACCGCTGACGGCCACTTCCAGGGCACGTTGGCCTCGGGCGAACTCCCACCGGTAGAGATTGCCGCCGCTCGGCCACTGGAAATTGATGCACTGGTGCTGATGCAGGTCCGCGGGGTGACGGGGTATCGGGTGATGCTGCAGATAGCTCGGCGCCGCCACTGCAGCCATCTCGAGCTCCTCGCTGAGCTTCACAGCCACCATATCCTTGTGCAGCCGCTCACCCAGTCTGATTCCAGCATCGAAGCGGCCCTCGACGATGTCGGTGAGCATGTCGTCGACAATGATTGTGAGGGCGATATCGGGATAGGCGCGGCGGAAATCGCCGAGGATCGGCGCGATGAAACGCGTGGCGGCGATGCGCGGAACATTGATGCGCAGCGAGCCTGCTGGCCGGCCGCGTGATGCATGCGCGTCCGCGACGGCGCCTTCCAGTTCGCCGAATGCAGGTGCAATGCGGGCAAACAGCTTCTCGCCCTCAGCGGTCGGCGACATGCTGCGCGTGGTGCGGTTGAGCAGGCGGACACCGAGGCGCTCTTCCAGCCCGCGTATCGTCTGGCTGAGTGCCGGGGGCGAAATCCTGAGCTTGGCTGCGGCGCGGACAAAGCTGCCCTCTTCGATGATTGTTGCAAATGCCGTGAGTTCGGAAAACTCGCTTCCTCGCATTATGTACCCCAGGCTTAACAAGTCAGTTAGACAATAGGCTATTCTCTGAGCAATAGCATGCTCCTAGCTTTTCCCCGGAACGCCGCTCGATCGAGGCGGCCGTAGTCAGCCGAAGGAACAGCCATGCATCGTCCACTTGAAGGCAAAACCGCACTTGTGACCGGTAGCTCGCGCGGCATCGGACGCGCCATCGCGGAGGGGTTCGCGGCCAAGGGTGCTGCCGTGGTCGTCAACTATGTCGGCAACGAGAAGGCAGCCAGGGAAGTCGTTGCCGCCATTGAAGGGAATGGCGGAAAAGCCGTCGCCATCCAAGCGGACGTCTCCAGCATCCTCCACATTCGCAAGTTGTTCGACGAAACCGAACGGCAGATGGGGCCGATTGACATCGTCGTCGCCAATGTCGGTGTCGCCGTCATAAAGCCGCTCGTCGAGGCCACCGAAGCGGACTTCGATCACGTCTTCGGCGCCAATGCCAAGGGCACCTTCTTCACGCTTCAGGAAGCGGCGCGCCGCGTTCGCGACGGTGGCCGCATCATTGCCGTCTCCACCGGTGGAACCAGGATGTTCTTCACGCAGACGGCGCTTTATCTCGGCAGTAAGGGAGCCGTCGAGCAGTTCGTCCGCGTCCTCTCGCGCGAACTCGGCCCGCGTGCCGTTACCGTGAATGCGCTTTCACCAGGCTTCACCGACACCGACCTGCTTCCGGAGCGGGACCGGGCCGTGGCCGCCGGCATGTCGCCCTTCGGCCGGATCGGAGCACCGCGCGACGTCGCCGATGTCGCGGTTTTCCTGGCTTCCGACGAGGCTCGCTGGCTGACCGGCGAGAACATCCAGGCCGGCGGCGGAGTAGCCTGACGCGGGTGAATGGTGAATGGTGACGATTCACCGGAGCGGACGGAACGCAAGAACTACTTCCATTCACTATTCACTATTCACTATTCGCTATTCACCATTCACCATTCACCATCAACTAATCCGCCATCGTCTCCAGGCTGGCAAACCCCTGCGGCGCATCGCCTTCGTCGAATGGCGTTGCCACCTCGACGAAGGTATCGGGATAGAAGCCGTTGAACCGTGTCCGGAGCGACAGCGAATAGGCGCCGATATGGCCGATCTCGATCCAATCGCCGGTATCGACGGTCTCGGGCAGCCAGAACGGCCGCGACAATATGTCGACGGAATCGCAAGTCGCGCCGCAGACCTTGAACGGCACGATGGTCTTGTCCTCGCCATTGCGCGAGCGGATCGCCGGATCGGGGATGAAGCGTGCCGGCAGCGTGATCTTGCCGGTCCATGAATCCGACAGCGACGCCCAGATGCCGTCATTGATGTAGAGCCTTTTGCCCTTGCGCAGCAGCACGCGCACGATCAGCGACAGGCAGCGCGCCACGATCACCCGGCCGGGCTCGGCCACCAACGGCATCTGGTCGAATTGGTACTCCTGGAGGTCGCCCGACAGCCGCGACATGATCTGGCCGAGCGACGGCATTTCCGGTTTGCGGCTGTTCGGGTCATGGCCATATTCGGCGGGGAAGCCGCCGCCGACATCGAGCCCGGCAATGTCGAAACCGACGCGGTTGCGCACCCAGTCGGCGGAGGCCAGCGCCCGCTCATAGGTGTCGGGATCCTCGATCTGGCTGCCGACGTGAAAGCATAACCCGACCTTGTAGCCGGTCCGGTTCAGCCGTTCGGCGAGTTCCACCGCATTGGCCGGTCCGGCGCCGAACTTCTTCGACAGTTCGTAGGCCGCCGAGCCTTTCGTCTGGATGCGCACGAACACGGTGATCGCGCCCGGATCGATGTCGAGCGCCCGCACCACCCTGGTCAGCTTGGTGATTTCGTCCTCATGGTCGAGCGAAATGACGCGAATGGCGTACTTTTCCAGCGCCAGCCTGATGTCCGACTGCGCCTTGACCGGGTGCATGTAGAGCATCTCGGCGTCCGGCGAGACGGCGCGCACGGCAGCGAATTCGCCGGGCGAGGCCACATCGAAGGCGCTGACGCCGGCCTCGACCAGTGCGTTGAGCACGATCTGCTCGCCATTGGTCTTGACCGCATAGGCGGTCTTGCCGGGAAACATGCCCATGAACTGTTTGGCATCCGCCTTCAGCACCTGCGGGCGGAAGCAATAGATCGGATCGTCCGGGCGCAGCGCCAGCGCTGCCTCGCGGGCATTTTCGAATCGCTGCATGGACGAATCCCTTGACTGAGGCTGCGCACAATTAATCCAAGCTAGCGGCTAATGAAAACAATTCTATGTCTCGCCGCCCCGGCTTCGCGGCGCTACGCCTTTCTGTACGCCGGTTATGGGCGAGCTAGGCCATCGCTCAGGTTTCGGGTGGCCCTTGCGGCCGGATCGGGTATGGCGTGAACAGACGCCTGAAGAGCAAGGCATCTCGTCTGGGAGGACGACCAATGGCGATAGCTGCCACCACCACGATGCGCGGGCCGATGGTGCTCAAGGACTGGGCGCAGCTTCTGCTGCTCGGCGCCATCTGGGGCGGTTCGTTCTTCTTTGCCCGCATTGCGGTGGCGGAACTTCCTCCGCTGGTGCTGGTGCTGTTCCGCGTCACCATCGCGGCGGCGGCACTTCAGCTCTATCTTGCGGTTCGCGGCCCATCCTTTCGCCTCGCTTTGCCGCATGCCGGCCTGTTCTTCCTGCTGGCGCTCGCCAACAATGTCATCCCTTTCTCGCTGATCTTTGCCGGCCAGACCGAGCTTGGCGCCGGCGTCGCCTCGGTGCTCAATTCGACGACGCCGTTCTGGACGCTGATCCTCGCCAACGCCCTGACCAGCGATGAAAAGCTGTCGTGGAACAAGCTTGCCGGCATCGCCCTCGGTATCGCGGGAACGGCGGTGATGATCGGTCCCGGCCTCGTCGCCGGGCTCGGCGGCCCGGTCTGGGCGAAATTCGCGCTCATCGGAGCGTCGGTATCCTATGCGGTTGCGCTGATGATTGCCCGCCGCTTCAAGGGTGTGCCGTCACCGGTCATTGCCACCGGCCAATTGACTTGCTCGACCATCATCATGGTTCCCGTCGTGCTGCTTAGCCATGGCCCTGCCAATCTGTTTTCGGCCTCGCCGCCGGTGTGGGCGGCGGTGCTGGGGCTGGCGCTGCTGTCGACCGCCTTCGCCTATATCCTCTATTTCAACCTCGTCGCATCGGCCGGCGCCACCAACGCCTCGCTAGTCACGCTCATCGTGCCGGCCAGTGCCATCCTGCTCGGCTTCCTGTTCCTGGGCGAGCGGCTCGAACTGTTCGAATTGGGCGGCATGGCGCTGATTGCGCTTGGCCTCGTCACCATCGACGGTCGCTTGTTCGGGCGGCGTTAAAGATGGCGCTATATGGGCGTGATCGCGGGAACAGATGAACCCTGCCATTCCAGACGCCAGATACCGCCTTGCCGGAGATTCTGAACGAGATCGGGATGGAAGGCGACAAGGCAGGTCCCGCCAACATCTCTCACGGAAGGATAAACAAAACCGGTCGCGGCGTCTTGCTTGCGGAGTTGCTTCGCCAACGCCTGACCGGCAGGATAGGCTAAGGCAGTATCCGGATCGAGCACCGGGTCCCTGCTGAACTCAGCGCCGCGCAGATCGTGAAATGAGCCAATGAAGCCGGCAACGAGCTCCGCATAGTCGGTGACGTTTTCGAACCGTTCGATCGCGGCAAGCTCGCGCGTCAGATGAAACGAGACCTCGCCGATCGCGGTTTCCGCATCGAACGCACAGTACCAGGCGCCCCTGGCATCATCGTTGAAACGATTGCCGCCCGGACGGGTGTAAGCGAACGCCGCATTGATGAAGGTGTAGCCCGGCCTCCCGAACACCAGTTCGCGCGGATCGAGGTCGGGCAATCCCCCTTGCTGCGCCTGAAGGCGGCCGCTGGTGGCTCCTTCGAGCTCCGCAAGGTCCTCCAAATCTCCATGATTGCTGGCCAACGGCATCAGGACCGGTTCCTTGAGCCTGCCTGTCGAAATGAGCCGGATCGTGTCGCGCTGGGAAATGTCAGCGCGTGGCGGGATCTGCATTCAAAGTCCACCGCGCAAAGCGTCGATGTGTTGGCGAACCTGCAGCAGCTTCGGAATGCCGCCCTCGATCATCACGTCCAGGGGGCGCCGGCCACCATAAAGAGGCCCTTTGTTCGGCAACCGCACCCATTCATCGGCAAGCCCTTCGGAAAACAGAAGCCGCAGTCCCTTGAAGATGCCGATCAGGGCGCTGATGCGTGTCAGGGAATCCTGGGAGAGAACGCCCTCCCACTCGCCTTTCTTCATGCGGAACCAGGTTCTCTCCGATATGTCTCCGATCAAGGTGCAGATCTCGGTGCTGGTCAGATGCCAGATGTCTGCGAGCCTGACGATGCCGACAACAGCCGCTGGCGTGAGCCGCGCCCGTGCCGAGCCATCCGCCAGATTTGCCGGCAACGCCTGATTTGCAGGATCGCGAACCGCGACACTCATTCCAACCTCCATCACTTGGCAGACAATATACTGCCAATTGGCAGCATATTCAAGTCCGCGCTATCCTCACAACGCGCTGCTGGTTGGCTTCGAATCTCCGGTCGGCCGAAAATCAATTTCCGATTTCTGCCGCGGTAGCGCTGCCATTCTTGTTACTGCCCCGGCTTTGCCACAATTTATTCACAGGTCCCGAGCCGGCTTTTGACAAAGAGTTTCAATGCCTAACGGCAAACGGCAGGTCGCAAATTCCACAATCTCGTCGCATTGCAGCAAAGTTTCTCCTTGCCTGTGGCACAAATGACCCTAGACTCTCGCCATAGCTCTTTAAGAGGAGGCTATGACATGGGACTGACGAGGCCGATCAACGCATTGATGATTTGTGCTGCGTTTGCATTCATCGGCGCCCTCATTATGGGCGTCCTTCCATAAGGCCGCTGAGCGGGGGAAGACCAGCACCGAATACTCCAAACCATTGAAAAGGCCGGGCATTTTGCCCGGCCTTTTGCATTCCCCCGATCTTTGACATTTCAAAAAGGGGCTTTGCCGCTTTACGCCGCGGCGGATCCAGCCGCCTCGACTTCGTGCGACCTGATGCCGATCATGTGGCAGATGGCAAAGACCAGATCGGCCCGGTTCATCGTGTAGAAGTGGAAATCGCCGACGCCGCGCTCGACAAGGTCCAGCACCTGCTCGGCGGCCACGGCAGACGCCACCAGCGCATGCGTTTGCGGGTCGTTCTGCAGCCCATCGAAGCGCTCGGCCAGCCATGCCGGCACCAAGGCGCCGCAACGCGCCGAGAAGTTGGCGACCTGCGTGAAATTGTGCACCGGCAATATGCCAGGCACGATCGGTATGTAGATGCCGGCCCGCCGTGCCCGCTCGACATAGCGTTCATAAAGGTCGTTGTCGAAGAAGAACTGGGTGATCGCCCGCGTCGCTCCGTTGTCCGCCTTGCGCTTCAGCATGTCGAAGTCGGTGGCGAAATCCGGGCTTTCCGGATGTTTTTCCGGATAGGCCGAGACCGATATGTCGAAATCGCCGGCGCCCTTCAGCGCGTCGACCAGTTCGGCGCCATTGGCATAGCCTTCCGGATGCGGCCGGTAGGCCGCGCCGACGCCCTCGGCCGGATCACCGCGGAGTGCTACGAAACGCTTGACGCCCATGTCGGCGAATTCCCGGATCACCGCATCGACCTCGTGACGCGCCGCATCGACGCAAGTCATGTGCGCCGCCGGCGTCAGCGTCGTTTCATTAAGGATACGCTTGACGGTGCGGGCCGTGCGCTCGCGGGTCGAACCACCGGCGCCGTAGGTGACGGAGACGAATTTCGGCTTGAGCGGCTCCAGCCGGGTGACCGTGTCCCACAGCCTTGCTTCCATCTCATCGTTTTTCGGCGGAAAGAACTCGAATGAAACCCTGACCTTGTCGCCGATGTCGGGGCGGCGGGAGAAGCGGAACTGGTTCATCAGGCTGTTTCCCCTATCGGATACGCATTGGCCGGTTGTCTGTCGTTGGAAGGCTCGGCAATCAGCATGCGCCGATCGCGGCCGAGCCAGAGTTTGACGGTGAGCTTGGCCTCGTTGCCGCCGCGCGGCTCGAATTCCTGGCTGTCCTCGAGGTCTAGGCCGGCCTCGGAAAACCAGTCGCCAATTTGCCGGTCGGAAAAGCCGAGGCGCATATGCGCGTGCTCCTCGCGCAAGAACTCCAGCGTGTGCGGCGCGAAATCGACGATCACCAGCCGGCCGGCCGGGCGCAACAGACGCGCCGCCTCGCGGATGGCGCGGGCAGGATCGTCGAGATAATGCAGCACCTGATGGATGGTGACGAGGTCGAAGGCGTCGCGTTCGACCGGCGGCGCAAAAATGTCGCCCTGGCGCACCTGCGCATTCGAAACGCCGGCCTTGTCGAGATTGGCGCGCGCCACCGTCAGCATCTCGCGCGACATGTCGATGCCGATACCGCGCCGATAGAGCGGCGAAAAGATCTCGAGCAACCGCCCGGTGCCGGTGCCGAGATCGAGCATCGACTGGAACGGCCGCTTGCCGACGAGCTTGACGAGTGCTGCTTCGACGGCGCGATCCGGCACATGCAGCGAGCGGATATGGTCCCAGCTTGCGGCGTTTACCGAGAAATATTCGGCAGCCCGGTCCTGCCGCTTGCGCTTGACCGCGGCCAGCCGTTCGAGATCACGCTCGACCTGCGGATCGGCGCCGCGGATGCCGGAGACCAGCCTGAGCACGAAATCGCGCGAGGAGTCGGAATCCGACAGCCGGAAGAAGGCCCACGAGCCCTCCTGGTAGCGGCCGATCAGCCCGGCTTCCAGCAGCAATTTCAAATGGCGCGAGACGCGCGGCTGCGACTGGCCGAGGATTTCGGTGAGATCGGACACGGTCAGATCGCCGCGCGACAGCAGCGCCAATATACGCAGCCGGCTGGATTCGGCAGCCGCCTTCAATGTATCTACCATCGTGTCGAGAGCGACATGCATGCGAGCATTCTCTTTGAAAAGATATAAACATATGTTTATGTCGGTTTTGATAGGCTTGCAAGCGCTATGTCGCTTCCGGACAAGAAAATGACGCATGCGTGGCGGACCGCGCAAGGCCGCAAGGATGATCGAGGCGAGACCCATGTTCGAAACGCGCAGCGGCGAAAAGCTTCTGGAAACCGACCCGGCAACGATGCCGCCGGATGGCCATGTCGTCTTCATCGGCCGCATCGCTTCGCCTTGGGTCACGCGGGAGACCTGCCCCAAGAACATGAAGGCAGCGCGGGAGACGGGACAGCCGGCGGCTCTCGTGATCGATCCGCTCTATCGGGATGGCCTGCTTGGGCTGGAACGCGCCAGCCACGTCATCGTCCTGTCCTGGCTGCACCATGCACCGCGGCAACTGATTGTCCAGAAACCCCGCCATGCCACGGAGCCGAAAGGCGTCTTTTCGCTGCGCTCCCCTGCCCGGCCGAACCCAATTGGGCTGCATGTCGCCAGGCTGGTTGCCGTCGACATCAACACCGGCCGCGTCGAGCTTGACGCCATCGACGTGCTCGACGGCACGCCGGTCATCGACATCAAGCCCTATTTCGCCTCGACCGATGCCTTCGCCGCGGCGACCATGGCTGGGCGGGACGAGTCGTCCAGGTCGGATGAGCGGTGAGCGCCCCGACAGGCCGCCGCCGCGCCATCGCCAAGGCGCTGACAGCGCTTCTGCCGCTGGCGCCTTATGCCGACATGGAAAAGATCCGTGCAGATGCCGGCGCCGTGCACATGAAGAGCTTGCCGCCGAGCATTGCCGTGTGGCTGGCGACGATTGCGCATATTCGCCACGCCCACACCGACTACGAAAAACTGCTCGCCGAAGGCTATGACCGCGATTCCGCGCGGTTCTTCGTCATCGAGCAAACCAACATCGTGCTGACCCGCTGGCGCGCCACCCGTTTGCTCGACGATGAGGATGAGGCGTAGAGGATGGCAAGCACACGCGTCGAGTTCTGCGCTCTTCACCGTTGTGATTAGCGAAATCGAGACGTGACGGCCAATCTCCCCCCAAGTGGGGGAGATGTCCGGCAGGACAGAGAGGGGCGCTGTCCCGCCAACCTCACGTCGGCAACATCGGAACCTTCGAAACCTCAAAACAAAAAACCCGCCTCGGTGGGCGGGTCGTCGGTGCGAATCAGCACCATACTGAAATTAATAGCATAGCTGCCGGCACAAAGCAAGAACAAAATACGCCGTGACCGGCAAAGTCGCCTTGCCTGGAAAACAACTAGGCCCGGTAAATCCACTGCTCCGGCACGCGCACCGATATCTCCTCGCCGGCCGTGATCGTGCCGGGCTTCTCGACCCAGGCTACGAGCCCGCGCAAGCGCTTCGCCGCCTTCGGGAACAGCAGCGCGCCGCCGTCATGATCGGCCATCCCGGCATTTTCGGCGACGGATCGCCCTGCGATGCGGCAAGGCCCATTCTGCGCGTCGATCTTGACGGCAGCGCCGCCTTTGAAGAACAGCAGCGTGCCAGACGGCAGCATGGAGAGGCGCGGCAGGCCTTCGATCAGGAGATTGGTGCCGATCCATTCCGGCTTGATCTCGGTAATGCCCATCCGTTCGGCAACGATTGCCAGTTCGTCCGCCGCGACGATCGACAATTGCCGCTCGTTGCGCATCTCGGTGCCGCGCGGATACCAGGGTTCCCGCCCGCCGGAGCGCCGCGTCGTGCCGGCGTGGAAATCGCCCTCGATGCCGTCGAAACCGAGTTGCAGCGCATCCACCGCTCGTGTCTCAAAACGATCGAATGGTGCGAGATAGAGCGCCGCCACCCTGGCGGCGAGTTTTCGCGCCGGCACGATCTCGACCGGATTTTCGGTTGCGGGAAACAGATCCGGCATTGGTTTCATTCCTAGCGACCGGATGCAGTTAGCCGAAGTCGATTCATAGGGTCCAGTCGAAAGCGTTGATGCTCCAATCAAGACGGCTGATACGGGTCGGCACCACCAGCTTCCTGGTTGAATCAGCCCCATGCAAAAGCGTGCCGCATTGCTGCCGCGCTGCATCGGTTGATAATATCGGTCAGGTTAAGCCCGCGGAGGTTATCATGCATCCCGCATCGGCAATCGCGCAGCTCTGGCTGCTCTGGGTTGTCTCATGGGCCGCGGCCGCCTTCTGGGCCGACCGGGCCGAAAAACGCGCCGGCTTCGAGGCCGAACTGCCCTACCGGGCGGTGCTGGTGGTCGGCACGATCCTGCTCTTCATCCCGGCGCACGGTTATGCCGGCCCGCTGAGGCTTTGGACGCCGAACCTTGCCGAAGCGTGGATCTGCGTCGCGCTGATTGCCGCCGGCCTGGCATTTGCCTGGTGGGCGCGGCTGCATCTCGGCCGCCTGTGGTCGGGCACGGTCACCGCCAAGGCCGAGCACCGCGTCATCGACACCGGTCCCTACCGGCTGGTGCGGCACCCGATCTATACCGGCCTGCTTCTGGCGATCCTCGCCACCATGGCGGCGAAAGGCACCGTCTGGGGCGTTGCCGGTGCCGCCCTTCTCACCGCCGGTATCGTCATGAAGGCAAGGCTGGAGGAGCGTTTTCTGCGCGGCGAACTGGGTAGCGCTTACGACGACTATGCCAGGCGCGTTCCGATGCTGGTGCCGTTCGCGCCGAGCTAATGCATGTCGCCCGAAAGTGTGCAGCGGTTTTGGGACACCGACATGCATAAAACAAAAATCTAAAGCATGCGCAACAGCGCGCCACCGATCGAGTAGCCGGCGCCGAAGGCGCAGAGCAGGCCGTAGTCGCCGGCCTTCATATCGGCATGGTTCTCCGACAAGGCGATGATGGCACCGGCGGCGGCGGTGTTGCCGAGGCGCTCCAGCACCATCGGCGCGCGGTCATGGTCGACGTCATGGCCGAACGACAGTTTCAGGATCATGGCGTTCATCCGCGCATTGGCCTGATGCAGCCAGAAGCGCCGGATCGCTTGCGGCGTCAGCCCGTGCTCGGCCAGGAATTCGACGATGAACTTGTGGCCGGCGACGGTGACTTCCTTGAACACCTTGTTGCCGATCTGCTTGATCAGATTGCCTTCCAGATCGATCATGTACGGATCGTCCTGGGTGGCGCGGGTATAATAACCGAGATTGGTGCGGATGCTGTTCGACATCTGCGTCCAGGCGCGCGTGTCGAGCACCTCGAAGCGCCCCGGCCGCTTCTCGCCCTGGGCGAGCCCTTCGACGATCATCGACACGGAAGCGTCGCCGAAGATGAAATGCGTCTGCCGGTCGCGAAAATTGAGATGGCCGGTGATGATCTCCGGCGTCGTCACCAGCACGCGTTTGTGCGCCCCTGCCCGCACCAGATTGACCGCAATGTGCAATGCGGCCGCCGCCGAAGAGCAGCCAAGCCCCATGTCGAAGCCGGCGCCTTTCGTGCCCAGCGCCTGCTGCATTTCGATGGCGATAGCCGGATAGGGCCGCTGATGGTGCGAGGCCGAGCAGATCACCAGGTCGATATCCCCGGGCTTCAGCCCGGCATGATCGAGCGCCTTGCCGGCCGAGGCGATGCCGAACTCGGCCTCCAGCGACAGCGCATCGTCGGGCCGGGCCGGGAAGCGCGGCGCCATGCGGGTCGGGTCGAGGATGCCCTCCCGTTCGATGACATGGCGGGTCTGGACGCCCGAGGCATGGACGATGAAGGCACTGTCCGATTTCTGCAGGAGCGGCTCGCCCGACACCTCGCGGCGGACGTTCTCCATGTCCACCCAGCTGTTGAAGCTGGCGACGAGCTCCTCATTGGTGATCGAAGCTTCGGGGATTTCAACGCCGATGCCGCTGATGATGACGCGATGCATTTCCAGTTCGTCCCGTGCGCAGGCGTTGCGGCTTCATGTCGACGCCGCAATAAGCTCGGCGCAACCTCTTTTGCACCTAGCCAGTTTATGCCGGCTTAAATCAAGTCCCTGGAAGGTCTTTACCAGGCGCAGAGCTTGGTATTGGTCTGCGGGTTGTTCCAGCAGGCACCGTCATCGTTGCTGCGCACGAATTGCCCGGGCAGCGGCACGTTGCGGCGGCCGAGATTGACATAGCCATAGGCAAAACCCGGCCCGTCGATCTCCAGGACATAAGTCGGATAGCCCGGCGCCGAGATGCGAAAGCTGCCGGTATCGTCCAGCGCCCGATAGCTGCAGGAGAAATAGCCGTCGTCGCTGGTGAAGCAGCGCGCTCGCTTGGCCTGCGCCGATATCGAAAAGGCAAGCACAGCGGCCGCACAAATGCTGCCGCCGAAAATGAGCTTTTTCAGTGTCATCATCCACCCCCCATGGCCCATGAGGGGCCGTTATCCCTGCCCCAGCGAGATGCGCATGACGGCGAAAGCCGGTCAAGCATCCGCTGCTGGCTGTTTTTGAGTGTAGCTAAGAGTTTCTAGGCAGAACGCCGCGCCACGATGAAGACACGGGGAAAGCGCAGCAACACCTTGCCGCTTGCCATTTTCGGATAGGCTTCGCTGATCCTGTCCGTGTAGCGCTTCAGGAAAAGTTGTCGCTCGTCTTGATCGAGCGGATCGAGGAACGGCTTCAGCCCGGTCGACTTCACCCATTCGACGATCGCCTCGGCATCGGTCAGCGGATGGTTGTAGATCGTGTGCCAGATATCGAGCCGATCCGCGAATGGCGACAAAAGGTCGTAATAGAACGCGACCGGCGGCAGCGGCGCGCGGGCAGCGTCGCCGAGCTTTTCGGCAAACGGCATCTCGGCCGCGGTCTCCCGCATCAGCCGGTGCGATGGCTCGCCCATATTGTCCGGCATCTGCACGGCAAGCGCGCCGCCGGGCGCCAAAAATCCCATCAGCCGCTGGAAGACCGCCGGATGCTCCGGCAGCCATTGAAACACCGCATTGGCGAAGATCACGTCGACGGGTTCGTTCGGCTGCCACGTCGCCGCATTCGCCAAGGCAAAGGTGACGCCGGGCAGGCCGGCCTTCGCCTTCTCGATCATGTCGGGCGAGGTATCGAAGCCGCTGATCTGCGCCTGCGGCCAGCGCTCGACCAGCAATTCGGTCGAATTACCCGGCCCGCAGCCGATGTCGACAACCCGGCGCGGTGCGTGCACCGGCACCTGCGCGACCAGATCGCGCGCCGGCCGGGTGCGCTCATCCTCGAATTTCAGGTAGAAGGCGGCGGACCAATCGGCCATCTTGGTTCCTCAGATCATTTGAGAATTCGCCGCCCTGTAAATGTCTTACCGCGTCAGCCGCTTATACGTCATCCTGTGCGGGTTGACCGCATCCGGACCAAGCCGGCGGATCTTGTCCTGCTCGTAATCCTCGAAATTGCCTTCGAACCATTCGACGTGGCTGTCGCCCTCGAAGGCGAGGATGTGCGTCGCCAGACGATCGAGGAACATGCGATCGTGCGAGATGATGACGGCGCAGCCGGCGAAGCTCTCGAGCGCGTCTTCAAGTGCGGCCAGCGTTTCGGTATCGAGATCGTTCGTCGGTTCGTCGAGCAGCAGCACGTTGCCGCCGGTCTTCAGCATCTTGGCCAGATGCACGCGGTTGCGCTGGCCGCCGGATAGGTTGCCGACCTTCTGCTGCTGGTCGCCGCCGCGGAAATTGAACGATGCGCAATAGGCGCGGGTGTTGGCTTCGAACTTGCCGAGCTTGACCACTTCGGCGCCGCCCGAGATCTCTTCCCAGACGGTCTTGGTCGGGTCGAGTGCGTCGCGGCTCTGATCGACATAACCGAGCTTGACCGTCTCGCCGACGCGGATGGTGCCGGCGTCCGGCTTTTCCTGGCCGGTGATCATGCGGAACAGCGTCGTCTTGCCGGCGCCGTTCGGGCCGATTACGCCGACGATGCCGCCCGGCGGCAGCTTGAATTCAAGATCGTCGATCAAAAGCGTGTCGCCAAAGCCCTTCGACAGGCCCTCGACCTCGATCACCACATTACCGAGCCGCTCGCCATGCGGAATGACGATCTGCGTGTCGCTCGGACGCCGCTTGTCGGCGGCATCCAGCAGGTCCTGGAACGCCTGGATACGGGCTTTCGACTTGGTCTGCCGGGCTTTCGGGCTCGACTGGATCCACTCGCGCTCGCGGCCGATCGCCCGCTGGCGCGCGTCGTCCTCACGGCCTTCCTGCTTGAGCCGCTTGGCCTTGGCTTCGAGATATTTGGTGTAGTTGCCTTCGTACGGGATACCGCGGCCGCGATCGAGCTCGAGGATCCAGCCGGTGACATTGTCGAGGAAGTAGCGATCGTGGGTGATGATCATTACCGCGCCCGGATAGGCGCGCAGATGCTTTTCCAGCCACGCCGTCGTCTCGGCGTCGAGATGGTTGGTCGGCTCGTCGAGCAGCAGAAGGTCGGGCTGGCGCAGCAAGAGCTGGCAGAGCGCGACACGACGGCGTTCGCCGCCCGACAGCTTGGTGACATCGGCCTCCTTGGGCGGACAGCCGAGTGCCTCCATCGCCATCTCGACCTGCTGTTCGAGATCCCAGAGGTTGAGCCGGTCCATCTCGTCCTGCAGCTTGGCCGACTCGTCCGCCGTCTCGTCGGAATAGTTCATCATCAATTCGTTGTAGCGCTCGATGATTGCGGTCTTGGCGGCGACGCCTTCCATGACGTTTTCGAACACGTTCTTGTTCGGATCGAGCGCCGGCTCCTGCGCCAGGTAACCGACGGTAGCACCCTCGGCCAGCCAGGCCTCGCCGCTCCACTCCTTGTCGATGCCGGCCATGATCTTGAGGATCGTCGACTTGCCGGCGCCGTTGGGACCGAGGATGCCGATCTTGGCGTCCGGGTAGAAGGACAGATGAATGTTCTCGAGCACCTTCTTGGTGCCGTAGGCCTTGTTGAGGCCGGCCATGTGATAGATGAACTGGCGTGCCACGCGCGCTTTCCCTGAAAAGTCGACTGATGTCGGATTGAATGGAAGTTGGGGGCTATGTAAGCGATGCGGCCCCGAACGGCAAACAGTTTTGGCCCCAAGCGGATTTGGTCGCACCCGCAAACGCTTAGCCGCTTCATTTCGTGCCGGCGCCCTTGCGAAAGCTCCCATTAACCATTCCGCGTCAAAACAGTGTTGGATGGGAAATCGCTGGCAGCCGCGATTTCGGGGAGAGAGATCGGGCCGTGCTGAACAGTTTCCTGCTTTTTGCCGAAGCGGTTCTCTATTTCGGCATCATGGTCACGCTTTTCCGGTTCAGGGGCCGCATCGGCCTCGGCGTCTTTGTCTGCGCTCTTGGCGTCATGCATTTCCTGGAAACCTACCTCGCCAGCGTCTTCTACGTCGCGCTGCCGTTCGGCATGGTATCGCCGGGTTCGGCCGTGCTGTTTTCCGGCAAGCTGGTCATGCTGCTCCTGCTCTACATCAAGGAGGACGCGGCAACCGTCCGGCAGCCCATCTACGGCCTGCTGCTCGGCAATGCCCTGATGATCGGCCTCGTGCTGATCCTGCGCCTGCACGATATTGCCGCCCTGCCCAGCGGCAAGCTTCCCGACATCGGCTTCATCGACGAGATGGGCTGGCTGATGGTGTGGGGCACGACGCTGCTGTTCATCGACGCCATCCTGATCATCCTGCTCTATGAAAAGCTCGGCAAATATCTGCGCAAGGCGCTTTTCACCCGCATCCTGGTCTCCGTCGCCTGCGTGCTCACCTTCGACCAGGCAGGCTTTTTCACGGCGCTGCATTTCGTCACCGGTGCGCCGGTGGCGGTGTTCTTTGGCGGCTGGTTCGCCAAGATGGCAGCGGCCCTGGTCTACAGCACTATGCTGGTCGCCTATATCAGGTGGTTCGAGGCGCGGCAGGTGCCGGCGCCGCGCGGGCTTTCCGACATTTTCGACACGCTGACCTATCGCGAGCGCTATGAAGCGCTGGTCGAGCATGTCGGTCGCGACGGCCTCACCGGCCTGCTGCACAGGGGGCGCTTCGACAGCGATGGCGAGGCCGCCGTTGCAACCAGCCTGCGAACCGCCAGGCCGCTCAGCCTGCTGATCATCGATGTCGACCACTTCAAATCGATCAACGACCGCTTCGGCCATGCCGAGGGCGACAAGGTGCTGAAAGCCCTGGCGATTTTGCTTGGCGAACTTGTCGGGACCGAAGATCAATTGTTCAGGATCGGCGGCGAGGAATTCGCCATCCTCGGCTGGCGTCCGCAGCCGCTCGCCAGACTGCTGGGCGAAACCGTCAGGCAAGCGGTCAAGACGTCCGCAAGCACCAGCCGGTTCGACATCACCGTCAGCGCCGGCATCTCGACAGTCAGCGAGACGACCCGTTGCCTTGCCGATCTCTTTGCGCTCGCCGACCAGCGTCTCTACAAGGCCAAATCGACCGGACGCGATCGCGTTGTCGGCGAACCGGGCGGCAACGAAGCAGACGGCCGCAACACATGGACCAGGCCGGAGCGCAGCGCCGGCGCGTAACGCTACCCTGGCCTCCGATTGGCTCAATCAGGATCGTTTGCGCCGCTGCCATCCGCCGATCGCAACCGAAATCGCCATCAGCGCGATCGCCAGCCATTTCAACGCGGTAATAATCGGACCGGCATCGATGTCGTAGGCAATGAACAGAAGGATGCCCGGCATCAGCAGGCCGCAGAGCACGAGCGTGATCCGGTTGATCTGCCATGACACTTTTGCGGCAAGCGCCTGGTCGCCGGGCACGGCGACGAGCGCGGCACGTAGCGACTTCGGCGCCACCAGTGCGGTCGAAAGACTCAGCGAAATCGGCAGGCCGATGCCGATGATCAGGAAGGCGCATGCCGCCAGGAGCAGCGAAAACTTGAGCGCACTGGTTTCGGCCGGCACCGGGAACAGCAGCGCCGCCAGCGGCAGGAAGACACCGAAGATCCCGAGCGCAGCAATGGCGATGAAGATCGCCGCGTTGACCAGCGTGAACAATTGGTAGGTGCCGCCGCCGACGGGTTTGGCAAGCGTGGTCATGCGCACCCACTCCACTTCGGTGTAGGAAAAGCCCGGCCACTCCATATGGCCGTCGCGGATCGCCGTCATGCCCTTGGCCCAGAACGCCAGCCGCGCCGGCGCGCCGCTCGTCATGCCACTCATCGCCACCCCCTACGAATGATGCCCAGGGATCATACCATCCCCGGTGCAAAGCGACAGTTGCGTTCGGCCTGTCTACTGGAACCCGACGGCATCGACCGTGCCCTTCGGGCAGCCGGCCTTGGTTGTCGGTGCCGAGGCAAGCAGCAGGGCACCGAGCGAGGCGTTCGAGGCGATCGGGCCGGCCAGGCCGAGCGTCAGCTCGCCGATCAGCCGCCTGCCGCTCGAGGGATCGACCACGCAGGATACGCGGACCCGGTCGCCCGCGCCTTTGCCGAAGGCACTGTCGAAGGTGCTGGCAATCTGATCGGACGTGAGCTGCTTGCCGATGTTCTTGGTGAAGAGATCGCGCACCGGCGAAGCGTTCACCGCGCGCATCAGGTTCAAGGCGTCGGAGAAATACTCCTGCTGGCTCTTGCCGTAGCAGGTGCCGTGCTTGATCCATTCATGCCTTTCGAGGGCGGATGCGGTGCCCGGCATCACCTGGTCGAGTTCCGACCGCGTATTCGGGTCCAGCGTGACCGGCGGCAAATCCCGCCAGTGCGCCGGATCGTCGTTCGCCTTGTCGCCTGCCGCGACCTGGCAATAGAAATTTCCATTCGGCTGCGGCCACAACCCATGCAAGGTGAAGTGGGTCGCATCGAAACCGGCGGCGGTCTGCGCCCGGCATTCGGCCTTGCTGGATTTGGTCTCACAGAAAGCCGGCTGCCAGCTCAGCGCGAAGACATATTCCGGTTTTCCGGACGCCGATGGCTTGTTCGGATCGGCAGGCGCCGGTGCAGCCGGCATCGTCGATGCGCTGCCGCCCGAAACGTGGCCGCAGCCGGTCTTGACCCAGCGGCGCTCCGGATCGGCGCCCGGCACGCGAATGAGATAGTGCGTGGGCGCGTCCTTGTTGCCGGCCAGGAGATCATAGCTCTGGCCAGCCGCGGTCGAGATGTTGCCGGGATTCTTGCCGCTCTTGATCGCCTGCGTTGCCGGACAGGCGGTATCGGCGACGAAAGCGCCGGTCATCTTCACATCGGCCCGCGCCGCGCCGGCAAGCAGCACGGCCGCAAGCGCCAATCCGAAAACAAAACCTGTCCGCATAAGGGTCCCTCGGCTGAAAAACTGCGGCAACAGACTGCCGATGCCACCATGTCAGAATTGCGAACGTGCGGTAAACGTCAGCGCGCAAATCGGTCACGCCGGATTGACGCAAAACCGGCGCCGGCGCAAACAAAACTCGCGTCCGGTATCGTGTCGGGGCGTTGGAGACGACGCGGCGATGTCATTCGACCAACAGCTTGTGCTTCGATCGCCGACCGGCGCCGAGCTCAACCTTTATGTGAAACACGCCATCGGCCAACCGCGCGCCATCGTTCAGATCAACCACGGGTTGGCCGAACACGCCGCGCGCTATGCCCGCTTCGCCGATTTCCTCGGCGCGCGCGGCTACCAGGTCTTCGCGCACGACCACCGTGGCCACGGCGGCACCAAGGCGCCCGACGCGCCACCTGGCAGGTTCGCCGATGCGAATGGCGGTGCCAAGGTCATCGCCGATGTCGCCGCCGTCCACGATCTGATCGCCAGGGAAAGGCCTGGCCTGCCGGTCATCGTCTTCGGCCATTCCTTGGGCGCGTCGGTCGCGCTGAACTTTGTCCTCCGCCACTCGGCGCGCATCCATGCCGCCGCGATCTGGAACGGCAATTTCTCGGCCGGACTGCTCGGCCAAATCGCGCTGGCCATGCTTGGTTGGGAAAAGTTCCGGCTTGGCTCAGACGTGCCGTCGCGCATGCTGCCCCGGCTGACATTCCGGGCCTGGGGCAAGGCGGTGCCCAATCGCCGGACGCCGTTCGACTGGTTGTCGCGCGATGCCGTTGAAGTCGAGAAATACATCGCCGACCCGCTCTGCGGCTGGGACGCATCGGTGTCGATGTGGCAGGACATCGTCAAGATGACGCTGCATTGCGGCAGCGACCGCAATTTTTCCGGCGTGCGGCGCGACCTGTTCGTCAATCTGGTCGGAGGCGAGCAGGATCCGGCCTCGGATGGCGGTAAGGCGGTCAGCCATCTTGCCGGCCGGATGCACATGATGGGTTTTTCGAATCTCGTTTCAAAGGTTTACGCCGAAACCCGCCACGAAAGCCTGAACGAGATCAATCGAGACATGATCATGGAGGATTTTGCCGCCTGGGCCGACCGTGTGCTGATGGCGCCGTGATAGTTGGCCCATCGCAAGGCCAGTGACAGCGGCACCCGGGATTGATAGTGGGATGTCGCCCAAAGCATGCCCTTGGGCTCGACCCGAGGGTGCGCAGCGGTTTTGGGATAACGACATGCACAAAAAAGATCTAAGCCTGCGCTTTCGACCAACCATGGTGATCCATGACTGAGCCTCCGCTCAAAGGCATCCGCGTCATCGAACTCGCACGCATCCTTGCCGGGCCATGGGCCGGGCAGTTGCTTGCCGACCTCGGCGCCGACGTGATCAAGGTCGAGAGCCCGGACGGCGGCGACGACACCCGCAAATGGGGACCGCCCTTCGTCATCGGCCATGATGGCGAGAACCTTTCGGCCGCTTATTACCATTCCTGCAACCGCGGCAAGCGCTCCATCGCCATCGACTTCTCGACGCCCGAGGGCGCCGAGACGGTGCGCCGGCTGGTCGCGACATCGGATGTGCTGATCGAAAACTTCAAAGTCGGCGGGCTTAAGAAATACGGCCTCGACTATGACAGCCTGAGGGAAATCAACCCACGGCTGATCTATTGCTCGATCACCGGTTTTGGCCAGTCGGGACCGTATGCGCCGCGCGCCGGTTATGATTTCATCATCCAGGCCATGGCCGGCATGATGTCGATCACCGGCGAAGCCGGCCGCGAACCGCAGAAGGCGGGCGTGGCTATTTCAGATGTTTTCACCGGGCTTTATTCGGTCATTGCCATCCAGGCGGCCCTTCGCCATGCCGAGAAGACCGGCGAAGGCCAGCATATCGACATGGCGCTCTACGACACCCAGATCTCGACGCTCGGCAACCAGAACCTCAACTATCTCGTCTCCGGACAATCGCCGGTGCAGATGGGCAATGCGCATATGAACATCGCGCCCTACGAAGTGGTGCCGGTGAAGAATGGCCACATCATCCTGGCGGTGGGCAATGACGGCCAGTTCGCAAAGTTCTGCGCTGCCGTCGGCCTCGACGAGCTGGCGTCGAACCCTGACTTCGCCACCAATCCCGCCCGCGTCGCCAACCGGGCAAAGCTGCGCGAGCACATGATCGAGGCGCTGAAAGCCTTCGATCGCGACCCGCTGCTGGCCAGGCTCGAGACAGCCGGAGTGCCGGCCAGCCCGATCAACAACATCGGCCAGATGTTTGCCGACCCGCAGACCATCGCGCGCGGCATGCGGCTCGACCTCGATGACGGCCATGGCAATCTCTTGCCCTCGGTGCGCGCGCCGATGGTCATGTCCGGCACGCCGCTGGTCTATGAGTGCCCGTCGCCGCGTCTCGGCGAACACACCGAAGAAATCCTTGCCGAACTGGAGAGGTCAGGAAAATGAAGACCGGCGGACAACTCATCGTCGATGCGCTCGAAGCCAACGGAACGGACCGTATCTATTGCGTACCTGGCGAATCCTATCTGGCGGTGCTCGACGCGCTGCATGATTCACCGATCAGCACCATCGTCTGCCGCCAGGAGGGCGGTGCCGCAATGATGGCCGACTGCCATGGCCGCCTGACTGGCAGGCCCGGCATCTGCTTCGTCACCCGCGGCCCGGGCGCCACCAATGCTTCGGCCGGCATCCACATCGCGATGCAGGATTCAGTCCCCCTCATCCTGTTCATCGGCCAGGTCGCCAGCCACGCCAAGGGGCGCGAGGCCTTCCAGGAGGTCGACTACGTCAGGTTCTTCGGCGATATCGCCAAATGGGTGGTCGAGATCGACGACGCCGCGCGCATCCCCGAATTCGTCACACGGGCATTTGCGGTGGCGACGTCCGGCCGTCCGGGCCCGGTCGTCATCTCGCTGCCCGAGGACATGCTGACCAGCCTCGCCGAGGCACCGGAAGCCCGGCATTACACCCCTGTCGAGACGCGGCCTGGCGAAGCCGAGCTCGACGCGCTGGACGAGCTGCTCAACAAGGCAAAGCGGCCATTCGTCATCCTTGGCGGTACGCGCTGGGATGCGCAGGCCGTTGCACGGATGCGGACGATAGCCGAAGCCTGGTCGCTACCGGTCGGCTGCTCCTTCCGCCGTCAGATGCTGTTCGACCATCTCCACCCGAACTATGCCGGCGATGTCGGCATCGGCATCAATCCCAAGGTAGCAACCGCCATCAAGCAGGCCGACCTTGTGCTGCTGATCGGCGGCCGCATGGGCGAGATGCCGTCATCCGACTACACGCTGCTGAAGAGCCCCTACCCCGACCAGACGCTGGTCCATATCCATGCCGACGCCGGCGAGCTCGGCCGCGTCTACCGGCCGGCGCTGGCGATCAATGCCTCGCCTGCCGCTTTCGTCGAAGCCTTTGCCAAACGCAAGCCGGCGGCAACGCCGGTGTGGGCGGCGGACGCAGCGAAGCTGCACGCCGCCTATCTCGACTGGTCGACGCCACCGGAAAGCGGCCCCGGCGCCGTCCAGATGGGGCCGATCATGAATTATCTCGAAACGATGCTGCCGGACGACGCCATCCTCACCAATGGCGCCGGCAACTACGCCACCTGGGTGCATCGTTACCATCGCTTCCGGCGTTTCGGCACGCAAGCCGCGCCCACGTCAGGCTCAATGGGCTACGGCACGCCGGCGGCGGTCGCCGCCAAGCAGCTTTTCCCCGACCGCGACGTGATCGCCTTCGCCGGCGACGGCTGTTTCCTGATGAACGGCCAGGAATTCGCCACCGCCGTGCAATACGGGCTGCCGATCATCGTCATCGTCGTCAACAACGGCATCTACGGCACCATCCGCATGCATCAGGAGCGCGAATATCCCGGCCGTGTCGTCGCCACGGATTTGAAGAATCCGGATTTCGCCGCTCTTGCCCGCGCTTACGGCGGCCATGGCGAGACAGTGGAAAAGACCGCCGACTTCGGGGCGGCCTTCGAGCGCGCGCGGGCCAGCGGCAAGCCGTCAATGGTCGAGATCAGGCTCGACCCCGAGGCGATTACGCCGACGCGAACAATGACCCAGATACGGGAAAAGTCATGATCCGGTAGAAGGGCGGTCGCCCGCCCCTCTATCTGCAGAATGACCGGCGCTACATCGCCTTCTCGATTTGGCCGCGGATCTCACCGTCCGCGTGGGCCGCGGTGTGGATGTTGACATAGTATTTGCCCGCCTCCAGGTCGGTGGCCTGGGCATCGGTCAATGTCGCCGAACCCTTGATCGGGCTCTTCAGCTTGCCTTCGAACGGCACCACCGGGTCGGCGTTTTCACCCTTTGCCGCCGGGCCGTGAATGTGTGCGGCCTTCGCCGGCCCGCTGAGGCCGGAATATCTAACCGTCCAGCTGAGTTTCTTGGTAGCGGTGTTGAACCTGAGCGTGGCGGTGCCCTTGCCCTTCGTGGTGACGGGCGGGTTCTGCTGAGCACCATCGAGCGTCGCCGTCATCTTTATAGTTTCGGCCAGGGCCGGTGAAGCAGAGAAGATGGCTGCAGAAATGGCCAGCGCCGAAAGTATCGGCGTGAAGGACTGGATGCGCATGGAAACCTCCGTTGTGACACCCTTGAGGCGGATGCACTGGCACAACGATTCTGCGAGCGGAAGTTTCCGCCGGTAACGTTCATTTTACATCCCACTAAAAAGGGGCGGTCGCCCGCCCCTTTCGTCTTCCAACAGAGCCTGCTTGATAGCTCTATTTGATGGCCTTGTCGGTGATCGCCGTCGTGTAGGCGCCGGTAGGCTCCTTGCTGATGATCTTCTGGTCGAGCAGCGCCTTGGCGGTGCGCTCGTAGGTCGCCGGATCGAGCTTGCCATCGGCATTGTCGATCAGCTTGGCGACTTCGCCCATCATGCGCTTCTGGTGGTTCTCGTCCTGGCCGCCATTGTCCATGACGATGCCGGCCGCCTCCTCGGAATTATCGACGGCGTATTTCCAACCCTTCATCGAAGCGCGGACGAAACGCACCATCTTGTCCTCGAAGGCCGGATCCTTGAGCTTGTCCTCCAGGGCATAGAGGCCGTCTTCGAGCAGATCGTTGCCCATGGCGGAATAGTTGAAGACGGTCAGCTCTTCCGGCTTGTAGCCGGCGTCGATGAGCTGCCAGTATTCGTTGTAGGTCATGACGGAAATGCAATCCGCCTGCTTCTGGATCAGCGGCTGCACGTCGAAGCTCTGCTTGAGCACGGTGACGCCGTCAGGCCCGCCGTCGGTCTTCAAGCCAAGCTTGTTCATCCAGGCGTAGAACGGATATTCGTTGCCGAAGAACCAGACACCCAGCGTATGGCCCTTGAAGTCGGCTTCCGTCTTGATCGGGCCGTCCTTCGGGCAGACCAGCTCCATGCCGGCCTTCTTGAACGGCTGGGCGATGTTGACCAGCGGCACGCCCTTTTCGCGCGCAGCCAGCGCGCCGCCCATCCAGTCGACGATGACGTCAGCGCCGCCGCCGGCAATGACCTGCTCCGGTGCGATGTCCGGGCCGCCGGGCTTGATGTCGACGTCGAGCCCCTCGGCGTCATAGAAGCCCTTGGCCTTGGCGACATAATAGCCGGCGAACTGTGCCTGGGTGACCCATTTCAGCTGCAGCGTCACCTTGTCCGCGGCCATCGCCTGGAACGCGGCAAGCGACATCGCGCCGGCCAGCATCGAAACAACAAGTCTTTTCATGTTTTTACCCTCTGAAGTTAGCGCCCTAAACCCACCGCCCCTATCCACCACGGACAGAGGGATGCCAAAACGTGATTGCTCTCTCGAAAAGAGCGACCACGCCATAAAAGACCGAACCCGCAAGTGCTGCAACTGCGATTTCGGCCCACACCATGTCGATGTTCATCCGCCCGACTTCCGTCGAAATGCGGAACCCCATGCCGACCACCGGCGTGCCGAAGAACTCGGCGACGATGGCGCCGATCAGCGCCAGCGTCGAATTGATCTTCAACGCATTGAAGATGAAGGGTGCCGCCGCCGGCAGCCGCAGCTTGAACAGCGTCTGCCAGTAGCTCGAGGCATAGGTGCGCATCAGGTCGCGCTCCATATGGCCGGAGGCGGCAAGCCCGGCGACGGTGTTCACCAGCATCGGGAAGAAGGTCATGATGATGACCACTGCTGCCTTCGACTGCCAGTCGAAGCCGAACCACATGACCATGATCGGCGCGACGCCGATGATCGGCAGCGCCGACACCATATTGCCGATCGGCAAAAGCCCGCGCCGCAGGAACGGCACGCGGTCGGCGGCGATGGCAACGAGGAAGCCGGCGCTGCTCCCCACCACATAGCCGAAGATGACCGCCTTGAAGATGGTCTGCCTGACATCGGCCCCCAGCACCGGCAGCGAGCCGACGATGCGCGCACCGATGGCGCTTGGCGGCGGCAACAGGATGAAGGGAATGCCGGCACCACGCGTCACCGCTTCCCAGATGATCAGGATCCAGGCGCCGAAGATGGCCGGAATGATCAGGCGCAGGGCGGTTGACGCCCAGCGCGATGTCGGGCGATACGACGACAAGACCGTTACGCAGCGCCAGGCCAAAAACCACGCCGCGGCGAGCAGCAGATAGAAGGAGCCGCGAGCGCTGCCCTCATTGCCGGTTATGCCGGCGAGCAGCATCCACGCCGCGCCGTGCGCGCCAAGGAACAGCAACACCACCCCGATCATCGGTGGAAAGTTGTCGGCCTCGATTGCCACGAGCAGCAAAATGAAAACCAAAACCGTAGTCGCCATGCCGTAACCGGGCGTAGCACTGACGAGCGGCCAAAGAAGCAGCGCGCCGACAAGCAGGACAAGCGCGGCATACCCTTGCCAGGATCGAGGGGTGATTGAGGAAAGGCTCAGGAGCGAGCTCATGCCGGCCTCCCGCCCATGGCGCGGTCGACCAGGCGCCCGGCAATGCCGACCAGCATAACCAGCAAGGCCGCCACCACCGAGCCGGCAACCAGCGCCGACCAGATGTCGATCGTCTGGCTGTAATAGGCGCCGGCGAGCAGTTTGGCGCCGATGCCGGCGACGGCGCCGGTAGGCAGCTCGCCGACGATGGCGCCGACCAGGCTGGCGGCGACAGCCACCTTCATCGAGGTGAACAGGAACGGCACCGAGGCCGGCACCCGCAATTTCCAGAAGGTCTGCGAGGGACTGGCATTATAGGTGTGCATCAGGTCGAGATGGGTGAGCTCGGGCGAGCGAAGACCCTTCACCATGCCGACCGCCACCGGGAAGAACGACAGATAGGTCGAGATCAGCGCCTTCGGGATCAGGCCGGTGATGCCGACCGCGGCCAGCACGACGATGATCATCGGCGCCACCGCCAGGATCGGAATGGTCTGCGAGGCGATGATCCACGGCATCAGGCTGCGGTCGAGCGTCGCCACATGCACGATGCCGACGGCGATGACGATGCCGAGCGCCGTGCCGAAGGCGAAGCCGAGCAGCGTCGACGACAGCGTCACCCAGGCATTGTAGACAAGGCTGCGGTTCGAGGTAATGCTGCGCAGAAAGGTGTTTTCGAAAAAATTAACCGCCACCTGATGCGGCGCCGGCAGCGTCGGCTTCGGCTGTGCCAGCGTCTTGCCGATGAATTCCACAACCCCCGGTGTCTGATTGGCGCGGCGGTCGAGATCGCGCTGGAACGGCGCGTTGAGGATGACAGCCATGACGTACCAGACGACGACGACGCCCAGGAGGATCGAGGTCACCGGAACGATTTTGTCGCGAAACGAGTCCATCTAGAAGGCCTCGCCGGGTACGCGCCCTCCTCTCCCCAACGGGGAGAGGGTGGCCAGAGCGAAGCGGAGGCCGGGTACTTTCGCCCCGGCAATCGTTTCTTTCGTCATCCTAGGGCGGAGCAGCCGCGAAGCGGCGTGCGTAAAGGGAGCGCCCAACCACGCCTTCGTCATCCTAGGGCGCAGCAAGGAGCGAAGCGACGCGGCGCAGACCCTAGGATCCATGCCGTTACCTTCCCGCTCCGAAGCGGTGCTGAAAATGGCTCCCTGCGCACCGCTCCGAGTGGCGCTTATTCTCGACTGTTTGCGCGCTTCGGCCGAAGTCGCGGCATGGATCCTAGGGTCTGCGCGCGCCGCTTCGCGGCGGCTCCGCCCTAGGATGACGAAGGCGTGGGTGGCCGCTTCGTCGTTAGGCGAGGCCGGAATCCTGTCCTGCGCCTCAATCATCATAGCTGTGCCCTGCCCTCAGCCCGTCGCGCACCCGTGCCGCGATGGCCAGAAACTCCGGCGTCTCGCGGATATCGAGCGGCCGCTTTTTCGGCAGCGTCGATTCTATGACGTCGCTGACACGCCCCGGGCGCGGCGACATGACGACGATGCGCGTCGACAGATAGACTGCCTCGGGGATCGAATGGGTGACGAAGCAGATAGTCTTGTTGGTCCGCTCCCAAAGCTCCAGCAGCTGTTCGTTGAGGTGATCGCGCACGATCTCGTCGAGCGCGCCGAACGGCTCGTCCATCAACAAAAGGTCGGCGTCGAAGGCGAGCGCCCGTGCGATCGAGGCGCGCTGCTGCATGCCGCCCGAAAGCTGCCACGGGTATTTCTTCTCGAAGCCGCTGAGGTTGACGAGGTCGAGGGTTCGCTTGATGCGCGCCGCCTGCTCCGCCCTCGACAGGCCCATGATCTCCAGCGGCAGCGCCACATTGCGCTCGATCGTGCGCCACGGATAAAGTGCGGCCGCCTGGAAGACATAGCCATAGGCGCGGCTCTGGCGCGCCTGCTCGGGCGTCATGCCGTTGACGGAGATGGCTCCCGATGTCGGCTTCTCCAGATCGGCGATCACGCGCAGCAAGGTCGTCTTGCCGCAGCCGGACGGCCCGATGAAAGACACGAATTCGCCCTTGCCGATGGTCAGGTCGACATTCGACAGCGCCTGCACCGGACCGTCATTGGTCTGGAAGGTCAGGCCAAGCTTGCTTGCCGAAACAACGGTTGGCGATGCTCCCGTCATCGGCCGAAGCCTGTCGCTTCCGGCCACTGCCGCGGCCGGAATCCCATTGATTTTACCCCGATGTTGCTTTCCACTCGACCAGTCCTACTCGCCCCAGTTTTACTCGCCCCAGTTCTACTCGCCCTTGTCCCATCAGATAGACGCTCGGAGTTGCCCCGATGTCGCCCAAACCGACTTGCCATCTTATCCGCCCTGAAAGCTCTTATGAAGGCAAGCAGGGCCAGAGCTATTTCGCCGGTATCGCCGCCGAAACAGTCGGCTCTTCCGGCATCTGCATGCATCTGCTGACCATGCCGCCGGGCGCCCGCGCCAAGGCGCATATGCACGAAAACCATGAAACCGCGATCTATGTGCTCTCCGGCGAAGTCCATACCTGGTATGGCGACCGGCTCGAACAGCATATCGTGGTCAAGGCCGGGGATCTTTTCTATATTCCCCCCGGTGTGCCGCATCTGCCGGCCAATCTGAGCGACAGCCCCGCCTCGGCGGTCATTGCCCGCACCGATCCCAACGAACAGGAAAGCGTCGTCCTGCTGCCGGAACTGGACGGGTTGGTCGCCTGACGCCGGCATCGAGGCAGCGGCCGTCATCGGCACCGTCACGAACATGATTTCAGCGGCCCTATCTCCTCAAGGCCGGGAATGGTCACGAAGAAACCGTCCCCTCCTTTGTTGATGACCTTGACGACATCCGTGGTCGTCCCTTCCTCGCCCTCGGCGAAACAGGTGGAACCCAACAACTGGATGCCAGGCGCCGTCGTCAGTCGCTGTGCGAACTCGCAGCCGCTGCCATAGGTTTCGACACCCTCGGCGGTCAGCACGACATAATCGTCGCTGTCCTGATAACCGAGCCGTACACCAACGCAACCGACCTCATTGCCAAAGGAGCCGGCAAGGACGTCAGCCGCCGCCGGCCCGGCGGCAAGGATCACCGCGGCCATTGAGATAATCGCTCCCTGGCTCGCCAAGCTCAAACGCCTGTCGCCGGGATGCCTGTCCGTTCCACCTTGCGCGGCGCGGAAATTTCCTTCCAGGTCGACAGCGCCCGGTTGACCGCCGCATTCGGTTCGCGAGCGACGAACTCGCCATGGCCGGGCTTTGCCTTGACCTCGTTTTCCTCCATCGACAGTTCGCCGCGCGAGAAGACGAAGCGCGGCAGGCCGGTTACCTCAAAACCTTCGAAGACGTTATAGTCGATCACCGACTGCTGCTTCTTGGCCGTGATCTTCTTCTTGCGCTTCGGGTCCCAGACGAGGATATCGGCATCCGCGCCTTCGACGATGGCGCCCTTCTTCGGGTACATGTTGAGGATCTTGGCGATGTTGGTCGAGGTCACCGCGACGAACTCGTTCATCGTCAGCCGGCCGGTGTTGACGCCGGTCGTCCACAGCACCGGCAAACGATCCTCGAGCCCGCCCGTGCCGTTCGGGATCTTGGTGAAGTCGCCGACGCCGTTGCGCTTCTGTTTGGTGGTGAAGGCACAATGGTCGGTCGCCACCACTTGCAGCGACCCGGCCTGCAGGCCGGCCCACAGTGAATCCTGGTGCAATTTGTTGCGGAAGGGCGGGCTCATGACGCGCCGCGCCGCATGGTCCCAGTCCTTGTTGAAATATTCGCTCTCGTCGAGCGTCAGATGCTGGATCAGCGGCTCGCCGAACACCCGCATGCCTTTCTGACGCGCCCGGCGAATGGCTTCGTGGGCCTGCTCGCAGGAGACATGCACGACATAGAGCGGCACGCCGGCCATGTCGGCGATCATGATGGCGCGGTTGGTCGCCTCGCCTTCCACTTCCGGCGGGCGCGAATAGGCGTGTCCCTCCGGACCACTATTGCCCGCCGCCAGCAGCTTCTGCGACAGCGCCGCCACCACGTCGCCATTCTCGGCATGGACCAGCGGCAGCGCCCCAAGATCGGCGCAGCGCTGGAACGACGAATAGAGCTCGTCGTCATCGACCATCAGCGCACCTTTGTAGGCCATGAAATGCTTGAACGAGGTAATGCCCCTGTCGACGACGGTGGCCATCTCGTCGAACACCTGCTTGCCCCACCAGGTGATCGCCATGTGGAAGGAATAATCGCAGGATGCCTTCGAGGTCTTGTTGTCCCACATCTGCAGGGCCTCGAGCAGCGATTGCTGCGGTGCCGGCAGGCAGAAATCGACGACCATCGTCGTGCCGCCGGCAAGGGCCGCGCGCGTGCCGGATTCGAAATCGTCGGCCGAATAGGTGCCCATGAACGGCATTTCGAGATGGGTATGCGGGTCGATGCCGCCCGGCATCACATAGCAGCCGCTGGCGTCGAACTCATGGTCGCCATGCAGATCCGGCCCGATGCCGATGATCTTGCCGTGCTTGAACAGCACATCGGCCTTCCACGTCCGGTCGGCGGTGACGATGGTGCCATTCTTGATGACTTTGGACATTTTCTTGTTCCCTTATTCTCTTCGCGCTTCTTGTGAGCGCCTTGCTTGATCAGGTCGGTTCAGCATCGAGGAATCCTGAACGGCCTCTACATGACTCCAACTTCCCGCAATATCTCCTCGACGCAACCATCGAAGGAATTTGCCAGGTCTCCAGTCGAAAACCTGAGCACACGATAGCCCTGTCGGCCAAACCATGCATCGCGTATTCGGTCCTTTTCCATTTGCTCCGGCGTAAAGTGATGCTCTCCATCCACCTCGATGACGAGGTTCTTCTCGTGCAGAACGAAGTCCGCAATATAGGGCCCAATCGGCGCCTGCTTCCTTGCATGTAGCCCGTAGAGGCGACGGAACTCTTTCAACTCGGACCAGAGCTTACGCTCGCCCTCCGTCATGTTCCGGCGCAACATTCTTGCACGCTTGATGGCGGCTGGATCGATCGCGGTCGGTGCCAAGACGAGTACCCCCACCCTCAATCCCTCCCCACAAGGGGGAGGGAGGCTTGGCGCCGCGCTATCACAGCTGAACCCTTCAAAGCCTTCGCTACAGGAAAATGCACCGGCATTGCCAGTCCCCCTCCCCCTTGTGGGGAGGGGTTAGGGGTGGGGGTACGGCGCCAACATCTCACTCTACAATCACCGCCGTGTCGACCACCGCATGGAACAGCACGTCGGCTCCCGCCGCTGCCCATTCCTTGGTGATTTCCTCGGCCTCGTTGTGGCTGAGACCGTCGACGCAGGGACACATCACCATTGCAGTGGGCGCAACGCGGTTGATCCAGCAGGCGTCATGGCCGGCGCCGGAGACGATGTTGCGATGCGTATAACCCAGGCGCTCCGCCGCATCCCGCACAGCCTTGACGCAGCCCGCGTCGAAGGTGACCGGGTCGAAATGGCCGACCTGATCGATTTGATATTTGATGTCGAGCGCGTCGCAGATCGTGTCGATGCCTTCGCGGATGCGGCCATCCATGGCGTCCAGCACCTCCTTTTCCGGCGAGCGGATGTCGATGGTGAAGACGGTGCGTCCGGCGATGATGTTGCGCGAGTTCGGATAGACCTCCATGTGGCCGACCGCGCCGACGGCGTCGGGCTGATAGTCCATGGCGATCTCGTGCACCAACTCGATCACCCGCGCCATGCCGAGCCCGGCATTGCGCCGCTTCGGCATCGGCGTCGAGCCGGTATGCGCCTCCTTGCCGGTCAGCGTCACCTGCAGCCATTTCAGTCCCTGGCCATGGGTGACGACACCGATGTCGATGCCCTCGTCCTCGAGGATCGGGCCCTGCTCGATATGCAATTCGAAGAAGGCGTGGATCTTGCGCTCACCGACTTTCTCGGTGCCCTTCCAGCCGATCCGTTCGAGCTCCTCGCCGAATTTCTTGCCATCCTTGTCGACATGCGAATAGACGTCGGCCTGATCGAGCACGCCGGCGAAAACGCCGGACGCCATCATGGCCGGCGCAAAGCGCGCGCCTTCCTCGTTGGTCCAGTTGGTGACGACGATCGGATGCTTTGTCTTGATGCCGAGATCGTTGAGCGAGCGCACGACCTCCAGCCCGCCGAGCACGCCGAGCACGCCATCATACTTGCCGCCGGTCGGCTGGGTGTCGAGATGGCTGCCGACATAGACCGGTGGCAGATTGGGATCGGTGCCCTCGCGGCGGGCAAACATCGTGCCCATCTCGTCGACGCCCATTTCGAGCCCCGCCTCATCGCACCAGCGCTTGAACAGGTGCCGCCCTTCGCCGTCCTCGTCGGTCACGGTCTGGCGATTGTTGCCGCCAGCAATGCCGGGGCCGATCTTCGCCATCTCCATTATCGAATCCCACAAACGGTCTGAATTGATTCGCAGATTCTCGCCGGGGGCGGCCATATTCTAAAACCTCATTGGTTGCAGGCGTCCCCCTCCCCCTCGAGGGGAGGGTGGCCGCGAAGCGGTCGGGTGGGGTCGGCTGACATGCGCGCGACCTTCTCCTTGACCACCTGTGCGACATGCCAAGCGCTGTTTATGACATCCGGCTCATCGACGCGAAAGATATCGAACCCGAGCGACCGCAGATAGGCATCACGGACGGCGTCGTGCCGTTTGCCTTTCTCCTGTTCGTGCAGATCACCATCGACTTCAACGACCAGCTTTACCGCAAGGCAGGCAAAGTCGACGATATAAGGTCCGATCGGACACTGGCGCCGGAATTTCATCGCAGCCGATTTCAATTCGCGCAGTTCATACCAAAGCAGCGATTCGCCTTTGGTCGCATGCACTCGAAGCGCGCGCGCCTTTTGGCGCATTTCGAAGCTCACGCGGGTCTGGGGCATCACAGGCACCTATGCGGCCGAAGGTCAGGCTGGCGCACTGCCGCACCGACCCCACCCGGCCGCTTCGCGGCCACCCTCTCCTCGAGGGGGAGGGAAAGCTGCGCCTGGTTCAATCCACCGCCCTCAGCACTTCACGCACGTGGTCGATCAATTCGTTGATCTGGCCCTTGGTGATGATCAGCGGCGGCGACAGCGCGATGATGTCGCCGGTGGTGCGGATCAATGCACCGCGCTCGAACGCCTTCACAAAAGCCGAGAAGGCGCGTTTCGTCGGCTGCCCGGCGATCGGCGCCAGCTCGATTGCGCCGATCAGGCCGATGTTTCTGATATCGATGACGTTCGGCTCGCCCTTCAGCGAGTGCAGCGCGTCCTCCCAGTACGGCGCCAGTTCCTCACCGCGCGTCAGCAGCCCCTCTTCCTTGTAGGTGTCGAGCGTGCCCAGCGCCGCCGCGCAGGCGATCGGATTACCCGAATAGGTGTAGCCGTGGAAGAACTCGATCATGTGCTCGGGGCCGGTCATGAAGGCGTCGTGGATTTCCTTCTTGACGAACACCGCGCCCATCGGGATGACGCCATTGGAGACGCCCTTGGCGGTGGTCATGATATCCGGCGTGACGCCGAAATAGTCGGCGGCGAACGGCGTGCCGAGGCGGCCAAAACCGGTGATGACCTCGTCGAAAATCAGAAGAATGCCGTGCTTGGTGCAGATCTCGCGCAGCTTCTGCAGATAGCCCTTCGGCGGCAGGATGACGCCAGTGGAACCGGCAACCGGTTCGACGATGACGGCGGCGATGGTCGAAGCGTCGTGCAGGGCGACGATGCGCTCCAGCTCGTTCGCCAATTCCGCGCCATGCTCGGGCACGCCCTTGGTGAAGGAGTTCTTTTCCGGCAGATGCGTGTGTGGCATGTGATCGACGCCGCCGAGCAGCGTGCCGAACATCTTGCGGTTGGTGACGATGCCGCCGACCGAGATGCCGCCGAAATTGACGCCGTGATAGCCGCGTTCGCGGCCGATCAGGCGGGTACGCGAGCCCTCGCCTTTTACGCGGTGATAGGCGATCGCCATCTTCAGCGCGGTCTCGACCGATTCCGATCCGGAATTGGTGAAGAACACATGGTCCATGCCCTTCGGCGCGATATCTACCAGCCGGTTCGCCAGCTCGAACACGATCGGGTGGCCCATCTGGAAGGCCGGCGCATAGTCGAGCTCTGCCGCCTGGCTCTGGATCGCCTCGGTGATCTTCGGACGGCAGTGGCCGGCATTGACGCACCACAGGCCGGCGGTGCCGTCGAGAACCTTGCGCCCGTCGCTGGTCGTGTAATGCATGTCCCTGGCCGACACCATCATGCGGGGCGCCTGCTTGAACTGCCGGTTTGCCGTGAACGGCATCCAGAATGCGCTGAGATCGTTCGGCGTGACTTTCAGCCGGTTGGACATGACCAAGACTTCCCCTTGTAACCTGATTCGGTGCGGCTAACGCCTGGTCTTTCCAACACTTGGTCTTTGCTGTGTTTTCGTGCTACGCAAATTTTTGACCGGTTGGACAAACGTTAGCACCGCTCTATCAGCGGTCAAGGGATTACTAGCGGAAATGCGGCTTTCGAAGTGCGCTCCACAGGGCGGAGAAAAACTGGTCCAGAGAATTGGTCCAGACACTCCTCGCGGCGAAGGTTTTTCGAGGTGACGGGTGCGGTCGAAAGCTCCGCTCCTCGCCGCACCCGCATCCAGCTGGAAAAGCGCGAGCTCATCCTCGAGGCGGCGCTCGAAGTCTTCTCGACCAACGGTTTTCGCGGCTCGACCATCGACCAGATCGCCGAAGCCGCCGGCATGTCGAAGCCGAACCTGCTCTATTATTTCCGCCGCAAGGAGGACATCCACGAGACGCTGATGCAGCGGCTTCTCGACACCTGGCTGGCGCCGCTGCGCGAACTCGACGATATCGGCGATCCCTTGACGGAACTGCGCAGCTACATCAGGCGGAAGCTCGAAATGGCGCGCGATTTCCCGCGAGAGAGCCGGCTGTTCGCCAACGAGATCCTGCAGGGCGCGCCGCGCATCATGCCGATGCTGGAGGGCGAGTTGAAGACGCTGGTCGACGAGAAAGCCAACGTCATCAAGGGCTGGATGCGCGCCGGCAAGATTGCCCGCACCGACCCCTGGCACCTGATCTTCTCGATCTGGGCGACGACGCAGCATTATGCCGATTTCGACGTCCAGGTCCGCGCCGTGCTCGGCCCCGACCGCGGCGGCGACGGCCGCTTCGAGGATGCCGCAAGGTTTCTCGAGCAGCTGTTCATCGACGGGCTGAGGCCGAAGGGCTGAGGCAAATGGTTTGACTGGTGGAGGGCCGGTTGCAGTCGATATTCGCGTTCGTTCCAGTGGGCTGTCGCAAACCGTGGAGATTAGCCGAAGCTCCTCAGCTTCGCCATCCTAGGGCGTAGCAGCCGCGAAGCGGCGTCGCGGAGACCCTGGGATCCATGCCGTGAAATCAACCGAGAAATGCAGCGGAGCAGAACTCTGCACCGCAGCAGCGCTCTGAGGTCACGGCATGGATCCTGGGGTCTGCGCCGCGTCGCTTCGCTCCTTGCTTCGCCCCAGGATCACGAAGTTGAGGGCTGCGGCCACAGCGTTATGCGCTGCGTCGCTTCGCTCCTGCTGCGCCCCAGGATGACGAAGCGATGGGCATCACGCGCTGCGCCGCTCGGCCGGAAGCGTCTCCAGCAGCTGTTCGAGCTTCGCGATCGAGTTCTGCTCGGCGAGCGGCGTGTAGACGATCAGCTTTATGTCCGACCCGTCGTCGATCGACAGGCTCATATGCTCGAAAGCCATGGCGCCCGCTATCGGGTGTCGGACATGCTTCACACCCGATAGGTTGCGGGCCACGTCGCGCAGCGGCCACCAGGCGCGAAACTCCGGGCTCGAGCGCGTCATCAGCGCGATCAGCCGCTCGAAATCCGGATCGCCGACATATCTGGCGCTTTCTGCCCGGAATGACGCCAGCACGGCACGCGCCAATTCCTCCCAGTCGACGAGCAGGCGCCGATGCTGCGGGCTGGTGAAAACCATGTGGACGATGTTACGGGCATCGCCCTCCAGCAGGCCATAATCGCCGAACACGGCTGCCGCCGCCGGGTTCCAGGCCAGCACGTCCCAGCGCCGCCCGACGACATACGCCGGCTGCAGGACCAGGCTCTGCAGCATGTGCAGCAACGGGCCATCGACCTTTTCCGGCGCGTCGACGCGACGCTCCGGCTGCGGTCGGCCGGCGAGAATAAACAGATGCCGTTTCTCGGCCGCGTCCAGGCGCAGCGCTTGGCTGAGCGCCGTCAGCACTTCCACCGACGGCCTGACGTCGCGGCCCTGCTCCAGCCAGGTGTACCAGGTCGTGCCGACGCCGGCGATCATCGCCACCTCTTCGCGCCGCAGCCCGGGTGTGCGCCGGCGCAAGCCGGTCGAGATGCCCGTGGCCGAAGGCGTCAGCCTTTCGCGCCGCGAACGCAGAAAGGCGCCAAGCTCGCGGCGGCGGCTGTCTTCGGCGGAATGCGTCGTGGAATCCATGGCCGCTATTATAGCAGTACCGATACCAGGATAAAGTTTGAACTGTTTGGCAAGTGGCTGGTGCCCCATCTTTCCGCTCAGAGCGAATGAGATGGAGGCTCTGAACATGGAACTGAAAGACAAGACAATTCTTATCACCGGCTCGACCGACGGCGTCGGCCGCGTCGTCGCGCAAAGGCTCGGCGCCGGCGGCGCCCGTATCCTGGTGCATGGCCGCGACGCGACAAGGGGCAAGGCGACGGTGGCCGAAATCGAAGCCGCCGGCGGCAAGGCCGAGCTGCTTGTCGCCGACCTCTCCTCCCTGGCGGAAGTCCGCCGCCTCGCCGAGGCCGTGCGCGCAAGGACCAAGCGGCTCGAAATCCTCATCAACAATGCCGGCGTCGGCACCGCCGGCCCAAAGGCGAAACGGCAGGTCAGCGCCGACGGTTATGAGCTGCGCTTTGCCGTCAATTATCTCGCCGGCTTCCTGCTCACCACGGAGCTGCTGCCGCTGCTCAAGGCCAGCGCGCCGACGCGCATCGTCAACGTCGCCTCGGCAGGCCAGCAGGCGATCGATTCGACGACGTCATGCTGACCCGCTCCTATGACGGCGTCCGTGCCTACTGCCAGAGCAAGCTGGCGCAGATCATGTTTACCCTCGATCTGGCGGAGCAGCTGAACGGCACCGGCGTCACAGTCAACAGCCTGCATCCGGCAAGCTACATGAACACTACGATGGTGCGGCAGGCGGGCATCACGCCGTGGAGCTCGGTCGAAACCGGCGCCGAAGCGATCATCAACCTCGCCACATGGCCGGCGCTCGAAGGGCGGAGCGGGCTCTATTTCGACGGCCAGAGAGAATCCCGCGCCGATGCGCAAGCCTATGACGCTAAGGCGAGGCAGCAGTTGCGCGAATTGAGCCTCGGCCTTGTCGGGCTCGCACCCGCTTCCGCAACATCGAAGAAAGAAAATTCATGATCGAGAAAACCAGTCACACCGTGGTCGTCGGCGGCTCCTCCGGCATCGGCCTCGCCACCGCGAAAAAGCTGCTCGGCCCGGGCATGAAGGTGACGATCACCGGGCGCAACCGGGAAAGGCTCGACAATGCATGGCACAGCCTTGGCGGCGCGGTCGAAAGAGCTGCCTTCGATGCCGCGAAGCCGGACGAGGTTCGCCGGTTCTTCAGCGATCTCGGCCCTTTCGATCACCTGGTGCTGGCTGCCAGCGGCGGCAAGGGGCTCGGCCCGTTCGAAACGCTTGACCTGACCGACATCGGCGGCGGCGTCGACGAGAAGGTCCGGCCACAGCTCTCCTGCCTGCAGGCCGCCTTGCCGACGCTGAACAAGAGCGGTTCGGTGACTTTCATCTCGGCGGTGTCGGCGCAATTGTCGGCGCCGGGTGTCGCCGGCATCGCCGCCGTCAACGGCATGCTGCTGACCGTGGTGCCGATCCTGGCGATGGAGCTGAAGCCGTTACGCGTCAATGTCGTGGCACCGGGTGTCATCGACACGCCATGGTGGGATTTCCTGCCCAACGATCAGCGGCAGGCGGTGTTTGCCGAGTATGCCGGCAAGACGCCGGTCGGCCGTATCGGCCGGGCCGAGGACGTCGCCGAGGCGATTGCGTTCCTGGTTTCGAACAGCTTCGTCACCGGCCAGGTCCTGACCTGTGATGGCGGCTTGCGGTACGCGGCGTAACGGGCTACGTCGACGCGATGATCGCTGTCAAAGCAAGTGCGCGATCAGCGCCAGAAATCCTCCGGTCAGCGCGACGTTGCCGACAAAGCCATTGATACGGGACGCGCGCTCGGGCCCCTGGTGATCCCAGAAGTTATGGAACATCGGCGTGGCGACAATCAGGAACAGGATCAGGCATGCCGCCGCCGGAGCGGTCCAGATGCCCGCGATCACCAGCACTCCGGCGACGATCTGCAGGACAATCCCCAGCCACAGCACCAGCCGTGCCTGGGGCACGCCGCGCGTCGTCATCAATTGGGTCACAAAGGCCGCGTTCTGAATGTTGCGCAGGCCGGCAAAGACAAAGGCGCCGCCGAGCAGCAAGCGGGCGGCGACTAAAATCTCACTATCAAAGTTTGAAAACATGCTGTCGGTCCTTGGGCAGAAAAGAGGCGCGCGGCGCTAGGCCACGCGCCTGGTCCATGGTCAAGCGGCCATGATCGCCGGCATCGGATGGATTGCATGGAACGGAACGCAAAGCCGATTCCAGGTGTTGATCATGCCGAGCGCAACCGACAGCTTGACCAACTCTTCCTCCGAGAAATGCTTGAGCGTCCGTGCATAGAGTTCGTCCGACACACCGTTGTCGGCGATCCTGGTCAGCGCATCGGTCCAGGCGAAGGCTGCGCGTTCGCGCTCTGAAAACAGCGGCGATTCCTTCCAGGCGGAGACGAGATAGATCCGCTGCTCGCTTTCGCCGTCGCGGCGCGCTTCGCGGCTGTGCATCTCGACGCAATACGAGCAGCCGTTGATCTGCGACGCCCTGAGCTTGATCAGATGCAACAGGCTTTTTTCGAGCCCGCATTCGTCGACTGCCTTGTTGAGCGCCGACACCGCCTTCATGATCTCCGGCGCCGCGCCGAAAAATTGCAGCCTCTGTTTCATCGTCTGTAGCCTTTCATGCTTGCTTGGTTGAACTTGATTTCTGCGGCCGCTGGTGGCGCTCGACGAAGGCACAGTTGGCGGCGACCGAACGGGGATCGGCATCGGCCGTGTATTCTGCCACGATGTCGGAAAGCCGGGCGTCGGCGAGCGCGGCGCGATAGGCACGCTCGGCCTTCAGCATGGCCACGTTGATGCCGCAAGGTTTGACATAGACCGAGGCATCGAGCTTCGCTGGACCGCGCTGGCGGATTTCGGCGCAGCGGAATGCCGGTTCGCGCCCCTCGACGGCCAGTACGATATCGAGCAGCGTTATGCGCTCCGCCGGCCGCGCCAGCCGGTAGCCGCCGGACGGCCCCGGCACCGATTCCAGAATGCCCGACGCAGTCAGTGCGTTGAGATGCTTAAGCAGATAGCTCGGCGACAGCCCGAACGCTTCAGCCATCGCAGCACCCGGCAAGGTCGCGGCGCCATCAACGCCGGCAAGCATCGCGGCGCAATGAATGGCCGCTTCGACGCCTTCGCCCAGCTTCATTTCGCTCTCCTGTTCATGGATATAGATTATCGTGGATAATTTTTATCCGCAATAGGAAAATTAAAAAGCGGCGCCCGTGAACGCCGTTTTTTTTCGCAATGCTATTCCGCCGCCACCTTGGCCATCGGATTGTTCGGGTGCGTCGTCCAGTTGGCATAGATCGGCGATACCGGCTTGCCGGTGCGCTGATCCATCACACCGACCGCCAAAGGCTCCATGGTGATGCAGTTCTCGACCGGACAGACATTGACGCAGAGATTGCAGCCGACGCATTCGGCCTCGATCACCTCGAAATGCCTGACGCCGTCCACCATGCTGGTGATCGCCTGGTGCGCGGTGTCCTCGCAGGCGATGTGGCAGCGGCCGCATTTGATGCAGGCGTCCTGGTCGATATGCGCCTTGGCGATGTAGTTGAGGTTGAGATACTGCCAGTCGGTGACGTTGGGCGTGGCGCGGCCGATGATGTCGTCGAGCGTGGCATGGCCCTTCTCGTCCATCCAGTTTTCCAGGCCGGCCATCATCTCCTGCACGATCTTGAAGCCATAGGTCATCGCCGCCGTGCACACCTGCACATTGCCGGCGCCGAGCGCCATGAATTCGGCGGCGTCACGCCATGTGGTGATGCCGCCGATACCGGAGATCGGCAGGCCCTTCGTTTCAGGGTCGCGCGCGATCTCGGCCACCATGTTCATGGCGATCGGCTTCACCGCCGGACCGCAATAGCCGCCATGCGAACCCTTGCCGTCGATCGTCGGCTCCGGTGCGAAATTGTCGAGATTGACGCCGGTGATCGAATTGATGGTGTTGATCAGCGACACCGCATCGGTGCCGCCGGCAAGAGCGGCGCGTGCCGGCTTGCGTATGTCGGTGATGTTGGGCGTCAGCTTGGTGATCACCGGCATGCGGGTGTTGGCCTTGCACCAGCGCACCACCATTTCGATGTATTCCGGCACCTGGCCGACCGCCGCACCCATGCCTCGTTCCGACATGCCATGCGGGCAGCCGAAATTGAGCTCGATGCCGTCGGCGCCGGTCTCCTCGACCACCGGCAGGATCGCCTTCCACGCGTGCTCCTCGCAAGGCACCATCAGCGAGACGACAATCGCCCGGTCCGGCCAATCCTTCTTGACCTGCTTGATCTCGCGCAGGTTGACCTGCAGGTCGCGGTCTGTGATCAGCTCGATGTTGTTGAGGCCGAGCAGACGACGGTCGGCGCCCCAGATCGCGCCGTAGCGCGGACCGTTGACGTTGACCACCGGCGGCCCCTCTTCGCCGAGCGTCTTCCAGACAACGCCGCCCCAGCCGGCCTTGAAGGCGCGTATGACATTGTAGGCCTTGTCGGTCGGCGGCGCCGAGGCCAGCCAGAACGGGTTCGGCGACTTGATACCCACGAAATTGTTGCGGATGTCTGCCATGCTCATGCCCTCCCGTTCGAGGTCAGTGCCCGATGAATGCTTTCCGCCGCGTCGCGGCCTTGCGCGACGGCCGAGACTGTCAGGTCGTCGCCGCCAAAGATGCAGTCGCCGCCGGCCCAGACGTTTGGCAGCGACGTGCGGCCTTCGGCGTCGACCTTGATGCGGCCGGCTTCCAGCGCGATCTCCGCACCGCTGCCGTTGAGCGCAGCCGGGACAAAGCTCTGGCCGATTGCCTTGAACACCTGGTCGGCGGTCAGCGTCAGCCGCTCGCCGGTGCCGACGAGCCGGTCGCCGTCCATCGCGGTGTATTCGAGCTCGATCGCCGACACCTTGCCGCCGTCGGCAATGACCCGCTTCGGCTGCAACCAGTGCCGGATGATGACGCCGTTGGCGGCAGCCAGATCCTGCTCGAATTCGGAGGCGTTCATGTGCTCGGGGCCGCGCCGATAGCAGATCGTCACCTCTTCGGCGCCGAGCAGCTTCGATTGCACCGCCGCGTCGATCGCCGTCATGCCGCCGCCGATGACGACAACACGCCGGCCGACTGGCAGGCTGGCCAGATCACTGGCCTGACGAAGCTCCGCAATGAACTCGACAGCATTGGTGACGCCTTGCGCCTCCTCGCCATCCGCTCGCAAGGCATTGACGCCGGCAAGCCCCATGCCGAGGAACACCGCATCGTAATTCCTGGTCAGGTCCGACAGCTGGTAATCACGGCCGAGCGCCTTGCCGTTCTGGATGTCGATGCCGCCGATCGACGTGACATAGTCGACTTCGGCCTGGGCGAAATTGTCGACGCTCTTATAGGCCGCGATACCGTACTCATTGAGGCCGCCGGGCTTCGGCCGGGCTTCCAGGATGGTCACGTCATGGCCGTAGCGGGCGAGCCGATGCGCGGCTGCAAGCCCGGCCGGTCCGGCGCCGACCACGGCGACCGTTTTGCCGGTCGGTTCGGAGCGCTTGTAGAACTGCTTGCTTTCGGCCATGGCGACATCGGTGGCATAGCGCTGAAGGCGGCCAATCTGCACCGGCTTGCCTTCTGCCACCTCGCGCACGCAGACCTCTTCGCACAGCGTCTCGGTCGGGCAGACGCGGGCACACATGCCACCCAAAATATTCTGGTCGAAAATCGTCTTGGCTGAGCCGATCGGATTGCCGGTCGAAATCTGGCGGATGAACAGCGGGATGTCGATCGAGGTCGGGCATGCATTCATGCACGGCGCGTCATAGCAGAAATAGCAGCGATCGGACTCGACCAGTGCCTCGTGATGATCGAGCGGTGGATGCAGGTCGGCAAAATTATCGGCATATTGCTCCGGCGAGAGCCGCCCGCCGGCAATGCCTTGCTTGAACTGGCCTTCTGGCATCATCAGTTCCCCATGTTCTTGTTTTGGGGAAGGCTAGCACGTTTTATTTTTTTATCAATTGGTCAATTTTCGGCGCAAGCAACTGAAAAGCTTCAACAAACATGACGATAATAGTCATGTTTTCCAAACGGCCATGCGCGTCACGAAGCAGTTACGGAACCGCGTTCAAGGGTGTTGCCGTGAATGGAGAGGATCTCCTTCGCGACGAGTTCCTGCAGCCGCCACAGATTGCGGTCCCGAATGCCGAATTCTTCCAGGTGACTGACGGTGTTGTAGAGGTATTCGGCACCGGATCCGACATGCCCGCAGGCTCTCGCCAGCACCCGCGCCACCTTTTTCAGCGGCTGGTTGAGCGAGGTGCCCCTGCCGGTTACGCCGACCCAGAAGCCCAACGCCCTGGCTGTGCCTTGGGCCGTGTGCACGGGAAGCCACCTGACCGAACCGATGCTCTCGCGGTCGTCGATCTCGCGCCGCAACAGCCTTTCGACCTGCAGCGGTTTTTTCGCCTTCCGGCAAGCGGTAGATGACGCCGTTGCATCGCCCGCCCCGCTCGAGCGCCATCATCAGCCCGGGCTGCTCGACGCTGCCGCGCCAGCGGACCATGTCGAGACAGAAGGACCGGTGCCAGCCAAACGTGGTAGCGCGTTGCGTTCGACGGACTCGAAGGCCGGCTTCCAGATCAGCGAACCATAAGCGAACACCCATAAGGGGGCCTTGTCTGCTTCGCCTGAGAGACGCAAGGCAAGAGCCCGGAAATCTTCGTCGGTCAGCTGCGTCCAGCTGCGGTCGGGGCCGAGATCGGTCTCTTCCCGATGGCACAGTGCGACAAGTTCGGAAGTGAGCGACATCCGGCGCATGGATCAACAACCCCTCGTTGACTGCAAGCAAAATCGAAAACCGCAGGGCGCGCAACCCGGTAACATTTCCAATTTGCCGTCATCTTTTTTGGTTGGCTGTCGGATTTTCGTCGTGAAGATCGTCTTAGAATAGATCGCGCATGATCGATGTACAAACCGCAAGGAGCACGACAATGCCACAGTCCCCGATGCCCTTCTTCTGGTACGAGCTGATGACCACCGATCTCGACGCCGCCGAGGCGTTTTACACCTCCGTGGTGGGCTGGCGGGGGCAGCCATTCGAAGGGGCCCCGGGCATGCCGCCCTATATCGTGATGAATGTCGGCGAGCGCGGCGTCGGCGGGCTGATGACGCTGCCCGAGGACGCGCGCAAGATGGGCATGCCGCCGGCCTGGATCGGTTATATCCTCACCAGGGATGTCGATGCCGCAACGGCCTCCCTCAAGAAGGCTGGTGGCGCGGTTCACCGCGAGCCCGACGACATTCCTGGCGTCGGCCGCTTTGCCGTCGTTGCCGATCCGCAAGGCGCGATGTTCAACTTCCTGCAGCCCAGCGGCCCCGACCAGCCGCCGCTACCGTTGGCGACACCCGGCAACATCGGCTGGCATGAGCTCTATACGTCAGACTGGAAGGCGGCGTCCGATTTCTATTCCAGCCAGTTCGGCTGGGAGAAGGGCGACGCCATGGATATGGGTCCGATGGGCGTCTACCAGCTCTTTGCCTTCGGCGGCGAGCCCGTTGGCGGTATGATGAACAAGCCCGAGCAGATCCCGGTCCCGGTCTGGCAGTTCTATTTCAACGTGCCCGGCATCGACGCGGCAGCCAAGCGTGTCACCGACAATGGCGGCAAGATCCTGATGGGTCCGATGGAGGTCCCCGGCGGCAGCTGGATCGTGCAGTGCACGGACCCGCAAGGCGCCCATTTCGCGCTAATGGCACCGGTGCGGTAGCAACGTCGCGTCGCGATTGGCGAAACCGGCAGCAAAAACCGATCTCCCCCCTCGAGGGGGGAGATGTCCGGCAGGACAGAGAGGGGCGCTGTCCCTCCAACCTTACGCTCTTTGAGAACTATTCCGGCGTCAGCACGGAAACTTTGAGATCGGGCTTCTTGGCGCCGCTGAGCTGGATGGTCGCCGGGCCGGCGGCTAGCTTGAAGCGCACGCTCTTGCGGATCCCCGGACAGGTTTTTATGCCACTGAAAGCCGCCGACTTCACCGCTTTACCGTCCTGAACGACATCGATCCAGGCCTCATCAGACAGGCTGATCTGGAGCTCTCCCTCCGGGGGCACGGCCACGCTCGCCGTCGCGCCGAATGTACCGGCTGCCGGCGCGCGTTCCGGCGGAACGGTGAAGCTGATCGTGCCGACCGGCGCCAACGCCACATCTGCAGCCTCGCCGACCGAAAGGTCAGCGCCGGACTGCGCGGCGGGCGCCGCCGCAAACAGGGCCTCCTCGCGCGTCACCGGCCATTTGAAAGCAGCACAGCCGGCGTCGTCGGCCATGGCGACGCTGGTGCCTGCAAGGATGGCGAATAGGCTGACGACGACTTTTCTCATGGCAAACGGAACCCACATGGTTTGGAGTGTCTGGATCTCAGTACAACTATAGCGGTTTAAATACAACCCTGGAGAGAAAAATATTGAAAGGACGAGGAACATTTCCATCACTGATTGTTGATGGCGGGGCCATGCGAAGTGAATGGTCCCCTGCCGGGCGATAATCTATGGCCGGTTCGGGGGTAAAATGGAGTCTTAGATGAAGCTTTTCGACGGCCTTGCCAGATATCAGCCGCAGGCTCTGGCCGCATTGCGCATCATGACGGCACTGCAATTCATCGAACATGGTACGCAAAAGCTGTTCAATTTTCCCGCCGGCGACCATGCCGGTACATTGACCGGGCTGACGCTGACCGCTGGCCTCCTCGAATTCGTGGGCGGCATTCTCTTGGCGCTTGGGCTCTTCGCCCGGCCGGTCGCCTTCCTCCTGGCTGGCGAGATGGCGATCGCCTATTTCATGGCGCACATGCCGCGCGACTTCTTCCCCATCAACAATGGCGGCGCTTCGGCGATCTCGTTCTGCTTCATTTTCCTCTATCTGGTGTTTGCCGGTCCGGGTGCCCTGGCCCTCGACAACCGGCGCAACAGCTGAGGCGTCGGCGCGTCTTCACCCGCGCATCCGCTCGAAATTGGCGTCGAATAGCGGCGCCGATTGCATGCGCGCTGCATGACGTTTGCCCAGGACCTCGATCTCGAAACCGTCGGCCTCATCGGCGATCTCCTTCGGTACATAGCCCATGGCGACAGATTTCTTGGAATGATGTGCGTAGCCGCCCGACGTGACCCAACCGCGCACGGCACCGCCATGCCAGATTGGCTCGTCGCCGATGACGTCGGCATCGACAGTATCGACGACAAAGGCCCGCAGCCGCAGTCTGCCGCCTTGCTTGCGCTCGGCCAGCGCCGCCTGCTTGCCGATGAAATCGGCCTGCTTGCCGTAGGCGACGAAGCGGTCGAGCCCGGCTTCCAACGGCCCGTAGATCGGCCGGTATTCGCGCGCCCATGAGCCGTAATTCTTCTCAAGCCGCAGCGCATTGAGCGCGCGCGAGCCGAACAGGCCGATGCCGAATTCCTCCCCCGCGGCCATCAAGGCTTGCAATGCCGCACGCTGATATTCCGGAGCGACCCAGATTTCGTAGCCGAGATCGCCGGTGTAGCTGACGCGCCCGACCAGGCATGGCGCCATGCCGATGTCCATCCTGCTGATGGCCATGAACGGAAAGGCCGCATTCGACACGTCCGACCGTGTGACCTTTGCCAGCACGTCGCGCGCGCTCGGCCCGGCGATCGACAAGCCGGTGAGCTTTGCCCCGAGCGCCTCGATGCTGACAGAGCCGTCCTTCGGCAGATGCGCTTCGAACCAGCGCATGTGGTACTGCTCGGCGACGCCGGAGCCGGCCAGGAACCAATCGTTATTTTCAGAATTTGGACCGCCGAGATTGGCCAGCGTGAAATCGCCAATCAGCCTGCCGTCTTCCTTCAGCATCGGCGCCAGCGTCATGCGGCCGGGCCTTGGCAGGTTGCAGGCAAGCAAGCGGTCGAGCCAGGCTGCAGCGCCCTCGCCGGTTACCCTGTATTTGGCGAATGACGAGATTTCCGACAGGCCAATGCCTTGCCGAACCGTCTCCACTTCTTTCGCGACATGCTCAAAATCGTTCGACCGGCGCCAGGAGAATTCGTCCTTGACGCCTTCGGGCGCGTACCACAGCGGCACCTCCAGCCCATAGGCGACCCCCCATTGCGCGCCCTTGGCCGACAACAAATCGTAGACCGGCGTCGTCTTGAGCGGCCGTCCAGCCGACAGCTCCTCGTTCGGGAAGCGGATCGAAAACCGCCGCGAATAGTTTTCGCGCACCTTGGCGTTGGTATAGGCCATCGTCGCCCAGTCGCCGTAGCGCGACACATCCATCGCCCAGATATCGGCGCCGGGATCGCCTTCGATCATCCAGTTCGACAGCGCCAGCCCGACGCCGCCGCCCTGCGAGAACCCCGCCATGACACCACAGGCCACCCAGAACCCCGGCAGGCCGCGCACCGGCCCGATCAGCGGATTGCCGTCCGGCGCGAAGGTGAAGGGCCCGTTGATGATCTGCTTGATGCCGGTGTTCTGGAAGGCCGGGAAATGCCGGAAGCCGACCTCCAGCGACGGTGCGATGCGGTCGATGTCGGGTTCGAGCAGCTCGTGGCCGAAATTCCATGGCGTCTGGAACTCGGACCACGGCTTGTTGGCCTTTTCGTAGGTGCCCATCAGCATGCCGCCGCGCTCTTGGCGCAGATAGAGCTCGCCGTCGAAATCGACGGCATGGATGATCTCTGTGCCGGTCTTTTGGTTCCAGGCAGCGACTTCCGGCATGTCCTCGGTGATCAGGTACATGTGCTCCATCGCCAGCACCGGCAGCTCCAGCCCGACCATGCGGCCGACCTCGCGCGCCCACAGGCCGCCGGCGTTGACGACATGCTCGGCCACCACCTCACCCTTGTTGGTAATGACACGCCACAGGCCGTCGGCGCGCCGCACAATATCCTCGACCTTGGTGAAACGCTCGACCTCGGCACCAAGCTTCCTCGCCGCCTTGGCGTAGGCGTGGGTAACGCCGGACGGGTCGAGATGACCGTCCTCCTTGTTGCGAACGGCGCCGACGAACTGCTTGGGGTCGAGCAGCGGCATCAGCTCGGCCGCCTCATCAGGCGATATCTCCTCGAGCTCGATGCCGAGATAGCGGCCCTTGGCGACGACGCCGCGCAGCCAGTCGAGCCGCGCCTCGGTCGCCGCCAGCAAGACGCCGCCAGTCAGATGCACGCCGGTCGCCTGGCCGGACAGTTCCTCGATCTCCTTGTAGAGCGAGATTGTGTATTTCTGCAGCTTGGCGACATTGGGGTCGCCATTGATCGTGTGCATGCCGCCGGCCGCGTGCCAGGTCGAACCGGAGGTCAGCTCGTCGCGCTCCAGAAGCACGATGTCGGTCCAGCCGTGACGGGCCAGATGGAACAGCACGGAGCACCCGACGACGCCACCGCCGATGACCACGACCTTTGCATGCGATTTCATGGGATTCTCGTCATTTCAAAGAGTTGGTTTGGTTTCATGATTCTGTAGGAGAAGAGAATGAATCTGAACAAGAAGAGCAGCGCTTAAGGCTCGCTTTGCCCGATCGCTTCCTTGCGCTTGGCCACGTACGCCTCAAGCGCCTCGCGCCTGGAGATTTCCATCACCGGCTCGACATAGTCCTCCAGCGCCTTCTTCCACAGCCTCGTCGCCCGCGCCGTGGCATCGAGCCCGCCGGCCTCCTGCCAGGCCTCGAAATTCTGCCAGTTGGACAGCATCGGCTGGTAGAAGGCCGTGGCGTAGCGCTCCAATGTGTGCGGCTCGCCGAAGAAGTGGCCGCCGGTCGGAACCGCACCCAGAGCCTCGACGGCAAGCTCGGCCTCGTTGACTTCGATCGGGCGCAAAAACTCCATCATGTGCTGGATCATCTCGACGTCGATGATGAACTTTTCGAACGACGCTGTCAGTCCGCCCTCCTGCCAGCCGGCGGCATGGTAGACGAGATTGCCGTGGCCGAGCACCGCGCCCCACAGCGCCATCAGCGTCTCATAGGCGCCTTGCGCGTCGGCGGCATTGGAAGCCGAGCCCGGTGTCGTGCGGTAAGGCAGCTTGTAGCGCCGCGCCAACTGTCCGGACGCTATATTCGCCTTGGTGTTTTCAGGCGTGCCAAAAGCCGGCGCTCCCGATTTCATATCGACATTGGAGGTGAAGGCGCCATACATCACCGGCGCGCCGGGGCGGACGAGCTGCGTCAGCACCACGCCGAACAGCGCCTCGGCATTCTGCTGGGCGAGCGCGCCGGCAAGCGTCACCGGGCTCATCGCCCCCATCAGCGTGAACGGCGTCACCGCGACGGACTGGCCGAATTCGGCCATCGTCATCAGCCCCTCGGCCATCATCTCGTCGAAGCGGCGCGGCGAGTTGACCGAAATGATCGTGGTGACGCCGGGATCGTCGCGCATCTCGTCAAGCGTCAGTCCGCGCGCGATTGCCATCATTTCGATGCCGTCGAGCGCCCTGCCGCGGCCGATGGCCGAGACGTGAAAGCTTTTGTCGGTCAGTGTCAGATTGGCGAAATAGGTGTCGAGGTGACGGGAATTCGCCGGCAGTTCCATCGGCGCGCAGACCTGGTTGCCGAGCATGTGGATGCAGTTGAAGTGCTGCGCCAGCCGGACGAGATCGCAATAATCGCGCAAATTGCCGGCACGGCGGCCGCGCTCCATGTCGTGCACATTCGGCGGCCCGGCGACGAGCGTGAAGTTGATGGTATTGCCGCCGAGGTGGACGGCATGGGCGGGATTGCGCGGCGTCAGCGTGTAGCTGGACTGTGTCGTCTTCAGCGCTTCCTCGATCATGCCACGATCGATGCGGACGTTCATCGTGGCATGATCGACCTTGGCCCCGGCCTTCTCGAACAGCGACAGCGCCCGCGGGCTCATCACCTCGATGCCGAAATTCTCCAAAATATGCATCGACGCCTGGTGGATCGCCTCGATCTGGTCGGCCGAGAGCATCGCCATCGGCGGATACGGGTTTGTCACCCGCCTGAGCGGCAGTTGCGGGATGGCGGTCGGTCCCCTGTTGCTGGTTCGCTCGGCGCCGCGCTTGCGTCTTGGTTCGCTCATGCGGCGCATCAAAGCGCCGGCACGAAGATCGAGCTGTCAAGAATCCGCCACCTGCGGGCGTGATTTTAGCCAAGGCGCCATTGCGGGAATTTCACGTCGGTAAAAGCGACAACAAACGTCGGAATGTTCATACTTCCTCAGCGCCTGCCAAAGCGACTGACGAGCCGTTAAGAAACGCCGCAAGATTCCTTTTATGTTTTCGGCCTAATGCTCTTCCAATGCGTAGATCGAGTTTTAGTAAAATTGTAGCGATTGCCGTGCCGCTGACGCTTTCGGCCTGCGCGACGCCGCCGAACCACATCAACGATGTCTGCGCCGTTTTCGACCAGAACGATGGCTGGTTCGACAGTTGGCAGGCGGCGGCACAACGCGCCGAGCAGAAATACGGTGTGCCGGTTCCCGTGCTGATGGCGACGGTGCGCAAGGAATCCGGCTTCAAGAGCAATGCCAGGCCGCCGCGCACCAAGCTGCTGGGTTTCATTCCCTGGAAACATATCTCCAGCGCCACCGGCTTCTCGCAGGCGCTCGACGGGACCTGGGCGCAATACCAGAACGAGACCGGCAGCTGGGCGGCGCGCCGCACCAGGTTTGCCGATGCCGTCGATTTCGTCGGCTGGTATCATTCCAAGACCGCCGACACGCTCGGCGTCGCCCGCAACGACACCTACAATCTGTATCTCGCCTACTATCTCGGCTGGAACGCTTATAAGCGCGGCAATCGCGGCGACGCCGACGTGCAACGCTATGCGCACGCCACCGAGCAGATGGCGCAGGACTACGCCGCGCAGCTACGGCAATGCGCGCCCTAGCGTATTAACGGCTCTCAGCCGCCCTTGGGTTTGCGCGGCTTGCGCGAGGCGTCCTCGGCCTGGCGGCCGTCGCCGACAATCGGCGGCATGATTGGTGCCACCGGGCTGCCTGCAGAGCTTGAGGTGCCGCCGGTCTCTGAAACCTCGTCGCGAACCTCGTGACTTCGGGCTTTGGCGACCGCTTCGGCATTCTCCGCTGCCTGACCCTCGGCATCGGCTTCAACGCTGCCAGTCTTTCCATGCGGGCGCTTGGGCGGATCTCCGGCAAAGCCTGGGCCAACACCGTGGTTTGCATCCTCGGGCACGCCCTCATTCGCGGCGTGCTCCTTGTCGAATTTGATCACCGGCTCCATTTTCGCCAGCACGTCGTCGGACAGCCAGCACAGGCTCATATGGCCGTCGCCGAGATTTTTGACTGGCGGCACCTTGGTTTCGCAAAGATTGTCCGGCACCAGTTTCTTGTAGCCGCAGCGCGTCTGGAACGGGCAGCCAGAGGGCGGGTTCATCGCCGACGGAATGTCGCCTTCGAGCACGATGTGCCTTTTCACCACGCTGGTATCGGCAATCGGAATCGCCGACAGCAGCGCCTCGGTGTAGGGGTGATAGGGCGGCGAAAATATCTGGTCGGTCGTGCCTTGCTCGACGATATAGCCGAGATACATGACGACGACGCGGTCGGCGATGTAGCGCACCACCGACAGATCGTGGCTGATGAACAGCATCGTCGTCTTGTTCTTGCGCTGGATGTCCATCAAGAGCTCGGTCACCGCCGCCTGGACCGACACATCCAGCGCCGAGACCGGCTCGTCGGCCACCACCACCTTGGCGTCGCCGGCAAAGGCACGCGCCACGCCGATGCGCTGTTTCTGGCCACCTGAAAGCTGGCGCGGCTTGCGCGTCTCGAACGCCCTTGGCAGCTTCACCAGGTCGAGCAACTCCAGCATCCGCTTGCGGCGGTCGGCCACCGTGTTGCCGACATTGAACTTTTCCAGCGTACGGATGATCTGCGAACCGACCGAATGGCTGGGATTGAGTGTGTCGAACGGATTTTGAAACACCATCTGGATCGACGATACCGTGTCGACGGAACGCTTCTCGATCCCGGTCGACTGGATCTCCTTATTGCCGAGCTTCACGCGGCCAGAGCTTGCCGTTTCGAGGCCGAGCAGCACCTTGGCCAGGGTCGATTTTCCGCACCCGGATTCGCCGACGATAGCGACGGTCTCGGATTCGCGCGCCATGAACGAGATCGTCTCGTTGGCCTTGACGACGCGGCCCTCGCTCGAGCCGAACACTTCGCTGCCGCCGACCTTGTAGTACTTCCGGAGGTCTTCGATCTGGAGCACCGGCGCACCGGGCACCACCCGCTCGTTGACCTTCTTGGCGCCGGGCGGCAGCGCCTCCCAGTCGATTTCGTTGAAGCGCACGCAGCGCGAGAAATGCCCGTCATGGCCGTCGACCGCGATCATCGGAATTTCGGCGGCGTTGCAGACGCCCTCGACGAAATGGTGGCAGCGCGGGCCGAAATTGCAGCCCTTCGGCCGCTCGTGCGGTAGCGGCAACTGACCCGGGATGGATATCAGCGGCCGCGAATTCTTGTCGGCGCCCGGCAACGGGATCGAGCGGAACAGGCCTTGCGTGTAGGGATGGCGCATCCGGTCGAAGACGTCCTTGATCTTGCCCGTCTCCACCGCTTCGCCCGAATACATCACCGTGATGCGGTCGCAGGTCTCCAGGATCAGGCCCAGATTGTGCGACACGAAGATCATCGAGGTGCCGAACTTCTCGCCCAGCCCCTTGACCAGGTCGACGATACCGGCCTCAACTGTCACGTCCAGAGCCGTCGTCGGCTCGTCGAGCAGAAGCAGCGCCGGTTTCGACAGCAGCGCCATGGCAATGACGATGCGCTGCTGCTGGCCGCCGGAAAGCTGGTGCGGGTAGGAACGCATCATGCGCTCGGGATCCGGCAACTTCACCGCGCGCACCATTTCCAAAGCGCGTTTATAAGCTTCGTCCTTCGACACCTTGTCGTGGATCAGCGGCACTTCCATCAGCTGCTGGCCGACCTTCATCGCCGGGTTCAGACTGGCCATTGGCTCCTGGTAGATCATGGCGATCTTGTTGCCGCGGATGGCGCGCAGTTCCTCGTCGGACAGTTCTCCCATGTCCTTGCCCTGGAACTTGATCTTTCCGCCGACGATCTTTCCGATGTTGGAGAGGTCACGCATGATGCCGAGCGACACGGTCGACTTGCCGCAGCCGGATTCGCCAACGATGCCCATCGCCTCGCCGGGCATGACCGTGCAGGAAAAATCCATGACGGCCGGGATCTCGCCCTTGCGGGTGAAGAAGGAGATCGACAGGTTCTCGATCTCGATGATCGGCCCATTGGTCGGCCCATTGGTCGGCTTGGCGGGATTTCGAACTGCCTCATTCATGGGTCGCTCCAATCCTTGTTCTTCAGGCATGTCGGGCCGAACCCGGCATCGATCTTTCCCGGTATCAATCTTTCATCGACTGTTCGCGCAACGAATCCGCCAGGAGGTTGAGGCCGAGCACGAACGACATCAATGCGATCGTCGGCGGCAGCGCCGGGTGGATGAACGAGCGCAGCAGCCGGCTGGCATCCTTGATCGCCGTGCCCCAGTCCGGGCTTTCCGGCGCCAGCCCCAGCCCGAAATAGCCGAGCGTGCCGAGCAGGATCGTAGTGTAGCCGATGCGCAGGCAGGCGTCGACGATCAGCGGCCCGCGCGCGTTGGGCAATATCTCCCACAGCATGATGTACCAGGGCGATTCACCGCGCGTCTGCGCCGCCGCAACATAGTCGCGCGTTTTGATATCCATGACCAGACCGCGCACGATGCGGAACACGCCCGGGCTGGAGGCGAACACCACCGCCACGAAGATGTTGAGCTGGTTGGGATCGATGTGGATGATCTTGAACGGATCGGCATCGAAGACAAGGCCGGCATAGATCCAGCCGCCAACGACCAACGTCAGGCCAAGCAGGATATAGAGGCGGTCGGGGCGGTTCTTGTAGCGCGTCCAGAACAGCACACTGAAGAAGATGATCGGAAACAGGAAGAACAGCCCTGCCATCGCGTAGGGGATCGGCGTGTCCATGATGCCCGGCGTCACCAGCAGGTAGAACAGCAGGATCACCGGGAAGGCCAGCACAAGGTTTGCGAGGAAGGACAGCACCGTATCGATCTTGCCGCCATAATAGCCGGCCGGAAGGCCGAGCGTAATGCCGACCATCAGTGCAAAACCGGTGGCCGCCGGCGCGATGATCAGCACGATCTGGCTGCCATAGACCATTCGGGAGAACACGTCACGGGCGAGCTTGTCGCCGCCGAAGAGATAGGCGAGCCCCGATTGCGGATCGATTGCGCCAGGCAGCGCGTCCTTCATGATCGGCACCTGGGCGAGCGGATCGAAGGGCGCGACCGTCGATGCGAAGATCGCCGTGAACAGCCAGAACAGGCAGATGCCGACGCCGACGATGCCGACGCCGCTGTCGAAAAGCTGGCCGTAAAGGCCAAGCTTCTTCTTGTAGCCGAAGCTCGCCCCCATCACCAGGGCGAGAGCGATCCAGACCGGCCAGAAGCGGGTAAGCACGCCGAGTACGACGTTGAAGGCGCTGAGATATTCGACCTGCATCCGCTGGTCTCCTATTGAACTCTGATGCGCGGATTGAGGAACGCGTAGCCGACATCGGAGATGAGCTGTGTGATCAGGACGATAAACACCGAGACCAGCGAGCAGCCGAGCAGAAGATCGATGTCGTTGTTGCCGGCGGCCTCGACCAGCGTGTAGCCGAACCCCTGGTAGCGGAACATCACCTCGACGATGACGACGCCGGTGAGCAGCCAGGGAAACTGCAGCATGATGACGGTGAACGGTGCGATCAGCGCGTTGCGCAGAGCGTGCTTTATCACCACGCTGCCGAAGGAGAGGCCCTTCAGCCGGGCGGTTCGGATATATTGCTGTGTCATCACCTCCACCATCGAGGCGCGGGTCATGCGGGCGATGTAGCCGATGCCGTAGATCGCCAGCGTCATCACCGGCAAGGTGAAATTGTAGAAGGTGATGCCCTGGCTGGCCGAGGCCGCCGAACCGTTCAGCACGCCGAGCCAGGAGGCGAAGATGACGGTGAAGATGACGCCCGAAACATATTCGGGCGTCGCCGTCGAGGCGATCGAAGCCACCGACAACGTGCGGTCGGTGCGGGAGCCCTCGCGCATGCCGGCAAGAATGCCGATCAGGAGCGAGACGGGCACCATAACCGCAAGCACGCAGAGCATCAGTATGCCGGTCGCGCTGAGCGCCGGAAAGAGCTTTGAGGCGACCGTCGTCTTGAACTTGGTCGAGCAGCCGAAATCGCCCTGCAGGATGCCGGAGAATGTCGGCACGACCGGATCGTTGCAGAAGGAGAAACGCTGTGCGGGCTTGCCGGTCGCCGGGTCGGTCACCGGCTGCTTGGGCATGACGCCCAGCCATTGGCCGTAGCGGATAAAGAAATTCTGCCGATAGCCATGGTTGACCAGCCAAGCTTCAAGCTGCTCGGCCGAGGTGTGCATTTCGGTCTGGCTGATCGCCAGCTTTTTCAGATTGGGCCCGAGATTGACCAGGAAGAAGACGATCATCGTCAGACACAGCATCGTCAATGCCATGGTGCCGAGACGCCTGATAACGAAAGAAAGCATGGCGGTCCCCTGCCGGTCGGGTTGGGGGTTGGAACCGGTTTGCAAGCCGTGCCCTGCCGCCAGCGGCAGAACAAGCCTTCAGACCAGTCCCAGATGCAACACCCTTTTTATTGCAGACCCCGACCGAAGAGTCCGCAACTTTTTGCTGCGCCGACTTCCGGTCCAAGGACCATGCAAAGAGCGACGGAAAGGGGCGAGACGCCCCTTTCCGGATCGTCCGGTCAGGCCTGGTCGAGCCAGACCTTGCCGTAGTCGCGCTCGAAGGTCGGGTGCATCTTGTAGTTCTGCACCGCCTTGACCGAATGGCTGTAGAGCTTGCGCCAATAAGGCTGGATGATAATGCCGGAATCCTGCAGGATCTGCTCGATATCCTTCATCATTTCCTTGCGCTTGGCTGCGTCGGCAACCGCGAGCGCAGCGTTGAGCTTGGCATCCCACTCCGGGTTCGACCAGGCCGTCTCGTTCCAGGCTTCACCTGTACGATAGCCGATCGCCAGAACCTGGACGCCGAGCGGCCGCATGTTCCAGTTGGTCATCGACAGCGGATACTTCGTCCAGTCGTTCCAGAAGGTCGAACCCGGCAGCACCGTACGCTTCACCTTGATGCCGGCGTCGCGCATCTGCGCGGCGATCGCATCGCCTGTGTTCTTGTGCCAGTCCTCGTCGACCGTGATCAGCTCGTGCTCGAAATCGGCTTGGCCGGCTTCCGCCATCAGCGCCTTTGCCTTGGCCGGGTCACGAGCAACCTTCGGCAACTCGTAGTATTCCGGATGGATCGGGGCGACATGGTGGTTTTCGGCAACCGTGCCGGCATTACCGTAGCCGAGCTGGAGGACGACAGCGTTGTCGACTGCGAGCTGCAGGGCGTTGCGAACCTTCTGGTCGCCGTAAGGCTTGTTGGTCACATTGGTGCGGCAGACGATCGTCGAGGCGGTGACGACCTCGGACTTCGCCAAGTCCATGCCGTCGAGGATCGACACATAGTCGGCCGAGGTTTCGAAATTGGTGTGCACTTCGCCAGCTTCGAAAGCGCTGACCATCGCCGCCGGATCGGTGCCGTAGTCGATGAACTCGATGCCGTCCAGGAACACCTCGCCATCCCACCACTTGTTGTCCTCACGACGCTTGTAGACCACTTTCTGGCCGACATCGTAGGAGACCAACTCGAACGGGCCGGTTCCGATCGGGCAGGCTTTGAAATCGCCGCCCTTCTCGTCGAAGGTCTTGTGGACGATAAGGCCGGGATAGTCGCACACGTTCGGAATGAGGGCGATATCCGGCTTGCTGAGCGTCAGCTTGATCGTGTGGTCATCGACCTTGGTCACCGCGCTCTCATCCAGCTTGTCGTCCTTGACCAGCGAACCGAGGCGACCGGGCATGGAATTGCCTTCGGCCTTCTTGTCGGCCCAACGCTTGAGGTTGAAGATGACGTCGTCTGCGGTGAACGGATCGCCGTTGTTCCAGGTGACGCCTTTGCGCACATGCAGCGTGTATTCGGTAGCGTCGTCATTCACGTCCCAGCTCTCCAGCAGATAGGGGCGGAATGTGTATTCGGTGGTATATTTGACCAGCGGCTCGAGCGCCTGACGCTCGGCATTGGCGATTTCCGACCAGTCGGACTTGCGCGGATCCTTCGGATCCTTGATCCATTGCGCGACCTTCAATACGCCGCCTTTCTTGCCCTGGACCTCTTCCGCCTTGGCCGGCGTCGGGTCTGCAAGGCCAAGCATGCCATAGGCCATCGCCGTCGACGCGCCGAAGACGCTGGCGAGAGCCAGAAATTCGCGACGATCCATCTTGCCTGCCTTGGCGTCTTCGGCCATGGCCAGGATGTGATCGGGAACGCGGTCGCCGTTACTCTTATAGATCGTCATGAATAACTCCCATTGTTGGCTTTCTGCCTTTTAACATTCCGCATTCGCGCCATGATGTCAAAGACGGCACGGATTGGGAAGATGCCAAGGAATGTGCAACTTTGAAAGCAGGGCGGTTCGCGCGATAACGACAGTCTTGGCGCAAATTTGCTACTGCGCCAGGGATTTCGTCCGAAATCTCAACGGGCGATTAAACTGGGACATTCGCGGCTGCGTCGCGCGTTCTTCGGACAAGCAACCGTTCTGCGCGAACGGCTGGTTTCAATATTCCCGTTCGTAGAAAACACCGCCTTTGGCTTCGCCGGCGTCGGTTGCCTCGCCACGCAGCTTGACGCCGCGCCCCACGTCGAGATCGACGGTTGCCTTGCCCGAGCCTGGCCTGTCGCCCTTCTGGATCGTCACATAGGTGCGGTCGTTGAGATACTTGCCCGCCGAGACGGCGGTGCCGCCCTGTTCGTCGGTGATTACGTCGAGATCGTCGACGCCGATCGCGCTGCGCAGGTTCTGCAGCAGGGAGGTCGAGCCGCCAACGCCGGCCAATTGTCCGGCAGCCTCGGCAAGCTGCGCGATCTGCAGCGGCGACAGGTTCGACATCGAACGGCCGAAGATCAGCTGCGCCAGCACCTCGTCCTCCGGCAGCGCCGGTACCGAGGAGAAGGTGAATTTCGGGTTGGTCGCCTCGCCCGACACCACGATGGTCACGGTGGCGCTGGTCGTCTTCGATTGCGCCGTGAGGTTGAGGTAGGGCACCAGAGAGCCGGAAAAGCCGACCGTGCCTTCCGTGAAGGTCAGCCGCTTGGCAAGGATCGTCAGCCGTCCGCGCCGCAACGTGAAGGTGCCGACCGCCTGGGGTGACGATGCCGGGCCGGTCAGCCGCAGCGAACCGCCGAGCTCGGCGTCGAGGCCCCTGCCCTGGATGAAGATCTGGCTCGGCGCATTGACCGTGACGTCGAGGTTGAGGCCGCTGCCGCCGCCACCGCTGCTTGCAGCGGCAGGGCGCAACGCCTTGTCCTGCGCACGCACGGCGGCAGGCGCATTCTTGTGCTTGACGTTGAGCTCGGCCAGCGAACCGGGCAGCTTTTCGGGTACAGTGATGACGGTCTTGGCCAGGTTGACGGTACCGGAAATCACCGGCGCGGAGGTGAGCGGTCCCTTGACGGTCAGGTCGCCGCCAAGATTGGCGGTGACCACCTTGCCGTCGGTATAGCGGCCGTCAACGAGCTTGACCGACAGATCGGCCGGAAAACCCTTAGCCGGATCGATGCCGACGGTGCCGCTTGCCGAAAGGCTGCCGCGCGTCGACAGCGTGCCGGTCAGGCGATTGATCCTTGCCACGCCGCCACCGATGGCGACATCGGCAGTGATGTCGTTGATCGCAAGCCCCGAGCGCGCGTCGAGCAGTCGGGCGCCTGACGTGCGAACCGTGCCTGAGATCACCGGCGACGTCGCCGGGCCGCGCACCTGCACATCGACGTCGGCTGTGCCGCTCAGAGACAGGCCTTGTGCGGCGAGGGTCCTGGTGAGGAAGGCGAACGGCACCTTGCCGGAAAAGTTGAGATCAAGGGTGGGCGCGCCTGATGTCGTCATCGTGCCGCCGCCCTTGAGGCCGAGGCCAGCGGCATCGCTCATGTTGGCGTCGAACGTCAGTCTGTTACCCGAATATGTACCTGAGGATGAAACACCCATGCCGCCGAAACCTGCACCACGGGTCTGCGAGGTCTGAACGCCTGCGGCCTCGATCTTGAAGGCAACGGCCGGATTGGCCGGCGCGCCCGTCACCTTCACAGTGCCCGAGATGGAACCGGCGGCATCGAGGCCCGGCGAAAAACTGTTGGCTATCGAGATCGGTACGCGCGCCAGCGTCGCGTTGAGGTCGAGCGCTTGCCCAGCCTTGCCCATGACCGTCGCCGTGCCGCCGCCGAGATTGAGCACCAGCCTGTCGAGGCTGGTCACTCCATTGGCGATGTTGATGGTCGAGGCCTGGGCGATGGCCGCCTTGATGCCGCGGATGGTCGCCTCCCCGGAGGCAAGTTCGACCGTCGTCGTGCCCTTGACCGCCTTGACCCGGCCGGCGGCCTTCAGGGGAATATCCTTGACGGAGGCGCCACCGGAGAAGCCGGTCCATTCGCCGTCGCGCTTGAGATCGACGTCGACGCCCCGAATAACCGTGCCGCCGGAGGTCACGTTGTCGGCACGGATTTTGCCCGAGATCACCGGTGCCGCCAGATAGTTGGCGATCAGCGCATCGATCGTCACGGCCTTGGCCGAGACATCGCCGCGCGAGATCGAGCCGGTCGTCGCCTTGACGGCGACTTGCGGCACGGTGCCCGCCTTGGAGAAGGCGATCGTGCCGCGCACATCGCCATTGGCCTTTTCCAGTGCCAGGGCCGCAAGCGGACCGATATCGGGCAGGTCGAGCGCCACGGTGCCGGCCGGTACGAAGGCATCGTCGAGCGCCAGGTCGCCGGAGATACGGTTCTTGCCGAGCGACAGCAAAAGCCCGTTGATGGCGCGTTTGCCGTCCGATGTCGCCAGCACGGCACTGCCCTGCAGCGGTTGGCCCCCGACATTTCCGATGAGTTGCACATTCGCAGCCGGGTTGGCGGCATCAGCCTTGCCGGTGGCAGTGAGCTTCAAGCCAGTGATCTCGCGCGCCGCGACCGAAAGCCTGTCGCTGTTGACAGTCAGCGACAGATCCGGCGCGGTGCTGGCGCCTTGCGCATTCAGCGCGAAAGAAATGGCGCCTTTGGCGTCCTTGGATAGCAGCGAGACGTCGCCTAGCGCGCCTTTGACGTCGGCGTTGAGCTTGTTGTCGGCAAGGCTCGCCTGCCCGTCTGCCGTCAGCGAACCGGACGACAGCCTGACGGCGTTGGCGGTGACATTGCCGTTGGCGTCCCGCTTCAGCGCGGCACTGAATTGCGTTCGCTCGGCGAGCACGCCACGCACCGCCACCGGCAGCGCCCCCGACGCGGCATCCGCCCTGATATTGAGGTCGATGTCACCGTCGGCCAGCGAGACCCGCCCGTTGAAGCCGCTGTTCAACGCGTCGCTGATCACGGTGCCGCTATCGATGATGACAGCGTCGGCGGCAAGGCTGCCGGCCAGTTTGGCAGTGACCTTGCCGGCGATCAGCGGCGCGACGGTCGGATTATCGAGGCCGATTGTTTCGGCGATCACCGAGCCGGAGATCGGCCCGCTCCGGGCTTTCACGTCGAAGCGATCGGAGTGCAGCGCAAGCGTGATGCCCTCGATCTTAGCTAGATTGGTGGCGGCCGATGGCAGCGTCGCGGAGATGTCGAGCTTCGGCTGGGTGCCCTGCCCGGCCGCCGTTAGCGATATCGCCTGCAGCTCAAGCTTGATCGGGCTCGCCTTGCTGCCGAGCGACAGCGGCAGGTTCGGGCCGGTCGAGGTGAGATCGAGCGAGAAATCGCTGGCGCCGTTCGGATTGATGGTGCCGGCTGCCTTGCCGGAGATTTTCTCGCCGGCAAGCGTCGCCTGCTCGATGGCCAGGCCGCTGACCGACGAGAAACGGCCTGCCGCATCGAGATCGAGCGGCCCGAGCCCAGCCTGCCGGGTCTGGCTGGTTTCGGCGCCGCTGAGCCGGGCGTTGAAGCGGATGTCGGGGGCAGCCGACGATCCCGTGACCTGTGCGGTGCCGCTGAGCGCGCCCACGGCATCGAGACCCGGTGAAAAATCATTGGCAAGCGCTGCCGGCACCGCCGACAAGGTGGCAGCGAGATCGAGTGTCTGGCCAGCCGTACCCGACACGGCAATCGAACCACCGCCGACACCGAGCGCCAGTTTCTCTATGCTCACCCTGCCATTGGCGATTGTCAGCGCCGATGGCTGCGCGATAGCTGCCTTGATGCCGCGGATGGTCGCCTCGCCCGAGGCAACCTCGATGCTGGTGGTGCCGTTCGCAACCCTGACCCGCCCGGATGCGCTGGCCGGAATTCCGGCGACCGTGGCGCCGCCGCTAAAGCCGGTCCAGTCGCCATCGCGCTTCAGGTCGACATCGATGCCGCTCATCACCGTAGTTCCGGAGGTGATCGTGTCGGCCTTGATCTTGCCGGAGATTGCCGGGGCTTTGAGATAATTGGCGACCAGCGCGTTGACGGCGATTGTCTTCGCCGCCAGTTCGCCGCGCGAGATCGCGGTGCTCGTCGCATCGATCGCGACCGTCGGCGCTCCGTTGTCGTTCGCAAAGCGGATGGTGCCGCGCACGTCGCCGGCTACCGACTGGTCTGCGAGTGTGGCCAGCGGAGCAATATCGGCGGCATCGAGGGTCAACGTTCCGAGCGGCAACAGGTTGTCGTCGAGCCCGAGGTCGCCGGAGACCTTGTTGTCGGCCAGTGAGACGGCAAGTCCATTGATGGAGCGCTTGCCGTCGGTGGTGACCAGCGATGCCTTGAGGTCCAGCGGCTGGTCGTCGACCGAGCCGGTCAGCGAGACATCGGCGGCGGGACTGGCGATATCGGCTTTGCCGCTCGCGCTCAGCTTGATCTGCTTCACCGCATGGCCGGACGCCGTCAGGCTGTCGCTGTTGGCCGAAACCGAGAAATCCGGTGCGCTGCGCGCGCCGCTTGCGGTCAGCGCGAAACCGACGGCGCCGCCGACCTTGGCGCCGACCAGCGGCGACAGCACCGACACGTCGCCCAGCGTGCCCTTGATATCGGCCCGGATATCGGTGCCTTGCGCACTGGCGGTGCCGCTGGCGCTAAGCGTGCCTGAGGTGAGTTGCAATGCGTTCGCGGCGAACGCACCGTCCGGGTCGCGTGTCGCGGTTGCGGAAAACTGCACCCGCTGGCCGAGAACCGAGCTGATCTGCGGCGGTAGCGCCGTCGAAGCCGCGTCGGCATTCATCTTGAGCGTCATCGACAGATCGGCAAGCGCCACTGTGGCCGTTACGGACGCATTGAGCGCGTCGCTGCGTAGCGTGCCTTCGTCGACGACAATCTGTTCCTTGCTGACCGAGCCGGCGAGACCGGCGCTGACCCTGCCCGTTACCAGCGGCGCCAAAGTCGCGACGTCGGTGTTCAGGCCGGCCGCCGTCAGCTTGATGGTGACGGGCCCGCTACGGTTCTGGATGTCGAAACCATCGGAATGCACTTGCCCGATCAGGTCGTCCACCCGCGTGCCGCCCGCCACCACCGAGACCAGCGACGCGCCGATGTCCACCATCGGCGCCTTGCCATCGCCGAAAGCGCGGGCCGTGGCATCCTTGATCGCCACGGTTATCGGCTGTGCCTCGCTGCCGAGGCTGAGCACGATCGGCGGCCCTTTCGCCGCGAGTTTCACAGAAAGATCGCTGGCGCCGTTCGGATCGACAATGCCGGCGGCGGTAGCGTGCATGGCGCCGCTGTCGATATTGGCGCGCTCGACATCGACGCCGCCGGCCGCGGTCGCTGTGCCGGCGAGGTCGAAGCTGGTCTTGCCGGCAAACAGCGGTTTCAGAGTTTCGGGCAGGAAGCGCTCGAATTCGCCATCGCCATTGGCCTCGACATAATGACCCTTGTCGGTGAGCTGATGGCGACCGGTAAGCTGGGTGACGATCCGGCCGTCGACAACGAAGGTCCCGATGCCATTCCAGTTGGCGAGCGGTCCGGTGCCGGAAACGACAATGTTGACCGGCGGCGCGCCCGGCAGGTTGAGCAGGTTGGCGATGATGCCGCCGGCCGGCTCGGATGCTTTAAGGTCGAGGTCGAGCTTGTTGTCGGCCGGCGCGAAATGGGCTTTGGCGTCGACCGTGCCTTGCTTGCCGTCGTGGCGAACGATGTTGAGGTTGGTCTCGATCGCCAATGGCGAGGCATCCGCCTTGAGCGCTCCCTTGGCTGTAAGTTCGGCGACCCCGCTGCCGGCAAGAGCCTGCCCGAGCGCGATTTCGGGAAGGTCGAGTTGCTTGACGTCGATGGAAACCGGCAGCGTCGTCGCTCCGCTTTGGCTCGGCTGTGTGCTGGCCACCGGCAGCCTTGCCAACTCGATACGCTCGGCGCCAATGCGATCGGCGCTGAAGCTCTTCGACAGAAGTGCCAGCGGCGACCAGTCGACAGCCACCTTGCGCGCCACCATCCAGGCGCCTTCGCGATCCTCCAGAACGACATGATCGACCCTGAGCGCGCCCGACCAGATGCCGTCGATGCCGACGACAGTGACCTTGCGATCACCGGTCGAGGCCATAGTCGAGATGATGCCGGCAAGGTTTTCGCGGCCGCCCTCGGTTTTGGTCAGCACGACGAGCGCCCCCACCGCCGCTGCCACGATGATGAGCAGCGTGTAGAAAAGGATACGGAGGATGCGCCTGAATATTGCCATCAGAATGCCTGGCCGATGCCGGCATAAATGCCGAAATGAGGATCGTCGGGGCCGCGGTTGAGCGGCACTGCCGCGTCGATGCGCAGCGGCCCGAACGCCGTCAGATAGCGCAAGCCTACACCCGCGCCGACCTTCATGTCCGAAAAATCGGGGACCTGCCTGGTCGACACCGTGCCGGCATCGACGAACGGCACGACGCCGATCTTGTCGGTGACCGCGATGCGCATCTCGACCGAGGTCTCGAAGAAGGAAAGCCCGCCGATCGGCTCGCCGTTGCTGTCCTTCGGGCCGATGCCTTGATAGGCATAGCCGCGCACCGAGCCACCGCCGCCGGAGTAGAAGCGGCGGTCGGCCGGAACATCTTGAAGACCGGCGCCGATGATCGAGCCGATGGCGACACGTTCGGCGAAAACGAGTTTCGAGGCCGAATCGAGCGACTGGTAGGCCGACCCCTCGCCCTTCAGCTTGACAAAGGCAGCCCCGCTCAAAATGTCGTAGCTCGGCTCGGCATAGGCCAGCACCCTGAAGCCCCGGGTCGGATTGAGCTTGTTGTCGCGATTGTCGTAGACATATTGCAGTGGAATGCTGGCGATCAGATAGGTGTGCTTGCCGAAAGCGTCGTGGATCCTCGAATAATCAAGCGCGACTTGCGCGGAAACCGTCTGCTTCTTGTCGAGTTCGTAGGATAGGCCGGTGCTGCCCTTGACCGAGAAATGGTCGTAGGCGTCGGGGTGCTCCAGCACGGTATTGACGCTGGCAATGAATTTCGACGCCGGCCCGACCACGCCCGGCTTTTCGAACATGACGCCGGCATTGTAATTGAGCTGGGTCAAGTCGTTGCTGCCGATGCCGCTGATCTTGCCGTCGATGCGCAGCTTTTCGGCGCGGCCAAACAGATTGCGGTGCCCCCAATAGCCTTCGAGGCCCAGCCCTTCGGTATTTGAGAAGCTGCCGCCAATGCCGAAATAGCGCGGCTTGCGTTCGCTGACCTGGACACCGATCGGGACGTTGCCCTCGGCGTCGAGGGCGTCGGCTTCCTTCACCGTCACGCTGTTGAAGACCTCGAGCCCGAGCAGCCGGTCGCGTGCATCGTCGATCTCATCGGGCGAATATTGGCGGCCGCGCTTCAGGCCGGTCATATATTCGGTGAAGTCGCGGTCGACCTTTTCGGTACCCTCGACAGTGGTGTCGCCATAGCCGGCGACCGGCCCGGCCGCGACGGTGAGCGTCACGTCGAGCGTCGAACCGGCGTGCTCGGCGACGATCTCGCGGCCCGTCACCTTGGCCAGCGGCCTGCCTTCTTGCTTGAGTGCCCGCACGATCGCCGCCTCGGCTTTGAGCACGGCGCCCGAACTGGCGTCACCGCCGGCGATCAGACCGAAATCGGCACTTGCCAGCCCCGCTGCATCGCCTTTCAGTCTGATGTTGCCAAGCGTGAATTTCGGCCCGGCTGCTATGCTTATCACCACCGGAATCGGCTGCGGGCCGGAAAACTCGGCATCGGGTGGCAGATCGTCGAGCGGCTTGCCCTGAATAGTGATGGTGACGACACCCTCGTAGCGCGCGTCCGCGTAGAGCGCGGCGACAAGTTGCTCACGGTCGCTGCGCGCCTTGGCCAAAAGACCCAGCGAACCTGATACCGGGTGTTCCTCGTCGGCTTTCAGCGCCGAGGCGTTTTCGAGCTTCTCGGCGAGATCCTTGTCGGCGTCCGGCGCCTCGATCGTCACCGCATAGCGCAGCGGGTCGACGATGTCGGCATCTTCGTCTTTGGATCCCCACAGTTTGATGCCGAAAATCTCGAAGGCGGCAGCGCTTCCGGTTTCGGCAACAAGTGCCGTCGAGCACAACAATGCGAAAAGCAGGGCGCGCGAAAGCGCGCGCCGTGGCGCGGTTCCTCCCGACATCTGCCTTTCATACGCCGGCATTACGCTCCTAGCCTAGTTCGCAAACCTAAAATTGGAATGAAGTTCTGAAGCACTCGTAAAGGGGCCACAATCCAATTGCTGAAATAGACAGGGCTTGGAACTCACACCTTCTGCGTCGCCGCAAGAAAGCGTGATCCCCTGTCCTATGGAGCTACTACCGGTCACCGGCCGGAAAGCAAACCGTTGGCAGGCGGATCCTGCCGCGTCCTGATGTTGACAAGCGCGATTGAAGCTTGAACATTTCTGGACGTAAGCACTTGTCTGGAGGGGTTTATGGCAATGCGCGCGGCTCGTGGTCTATCGATTCTTTTCCTTCTGTTTTTCGCCTGGAGCGGGGTCGCGCAAGCGGCCGAAGCCCGGCGGGTGGTGACATCGGACAATTCCGACTATTTTGGTTTCGATCTCAGATCCGACCAGAATGTCAGCCTCGACCAGTGCAAGACCACCTGCCTCGGCGACCCGGCCTGCCGCGCCTTCACCTACAACCTCAAGGCCAAATGGTGCTTCCTTAAATCCGATTACAATTCATTGAAACCCTTCGGCGGCGCCGTCGCCGGCAAGGTCGTCAACATCGATGGCGATCCCGACATCGGCGCGCCACCCGAGCTCGCCTTCTTCCCCAACTGGATGGCCGACCAGGCCCAGCAATACCGCAACAAGCTCACTGGCCCGACCTACACCAAGCCGACCGAGGGGCTGACGGCGCTGAGGGCGGCCGCCGAACAGTCGGCGCTGACGGGCGATCATCGCTCGGCCATGCACAAATACGAGGCGGCGGTTTCGGTGTTACCTGATGATGGCCAGCTCTGGCTCGAGCTGGCGCGCGAAACGCTTGCCGTCCATCCGACCGCCAACAGTTCGGAGCCGTCGACGCTGCCGGCGAACGCCACTTCCGCCGCCTTCAACGCCTACAAATTGCTGCGTACCACCAAGACGCGCGCCGACGTGCTGGCGCTGCTCGGGGACGGCCTTGATCGCCGCGATCTCTACAGGCCGGCCCTGCAGGCCTACGAGGCGAGCCTCGCTTTGGTCAATTCGCCGGCAGTCAGGGCCGCCTATCAGGATCTCAAGGCCCGCAAGGGCTTCCGCGTCATCGATCATACCGTCGATGCCGACACCAGCGCGCCACGCATCTGCGCGCAGTTCTCCGAGGAGCTGGTCAAGACCGGCGTCGATTATTCCCAGTTCGTCACCGTCGACAACGCCGCTCCCAAGGGCGTCGAAGCCAAGGACAAGCAGATCTGCGTCGAAGGGCTCGAGCACGGCCAACATTATGACGTGACCTTCCGCGCCGGCCTGCCGGCCGCCATTGGCGAGGTCACCGCGGCACCGGTGGTTCTGTCGATCTACGTGCAGGACCGCGCGCCTTCGGCCCGCTTCACGGGCGACAGCTTCGTGCTGCCCGCCGGCGCACGCCGCGGCATACCGGTCGTCACCGTCAACATGAATGCCGCCGAAATGAAGCTCTTCCGCATCGGCGACCGCTCGCTGGCCCAGCTTCTGTCGGGATATCAGTTCCTGCGCCAGCTTGACGGCTACGACATTTCGAACATCTCCGAACAGATGGGCGAGCCGGTCTGGCAAGGCCAGATCGACATCGCCAACGATCTCAACAAGGAAGTCACCACCTCCTTCCCCATCGACGAGGCGTTGCCGAAGCGCAAGCCCGGCGTCTATGTGCTGACCGCGCAAGCCGTCGACGACCACAGCGACGACTATGATTCGCACGCCACGCAATGGTTTGTCGTCTCCGATATCGGCCTGTCGACCTATACCGGACAGGATGGGCTGAACGTCTTTGCCCGTTCGCTCGCAACTGCCAAGCCGATCGCCGGCGCTGAGCTGACGCTGCTGGCCAGGAACAATGAAATCCTCGGCACCGCGACCACCGACGCGGAAGGGCGGGCGGTGTTCAATCCCGGCCTGACGCGCGGCGACAGCGGCATGGCGCCGGCCGTGCTGATGGCCAAACAGGGCGGCGACGATTTCGTCTTCCTCGATATGGGCCGCGCCGGCTTCGACCTGTCCGACCGTGGCGTCGCCGGACGGCCGGCGCCTGGCGCGCTCGACGTCTATGCCTGGACCGAGCGCGGCATCTACCGCGCCGGCGAAGATGTCCATGTCGCGGCTCTTGCCCGCGACAGTGCCGCCAAGGCGGTCGAGAACCTGCCGCTGACCTTCATCTTCTCGCGGCCCGACGGCGTCGAGGACCGCCGCATCGTCAGCGACGGCGCATCGGCCGGCGGTCACGCGGTCGACCTGCCGCTGGAACCCAACGCCATGCGCGGCACCTGGACGGTGGCGATCCATACCGATCCCAAGCAGGCGGCGGTCGCCAGCCAGATGTTTCTGGTCGAGGACTTCGTCCCGGATCGCATCGAGTTCGACCTGTCCTCCGACAAGCAGGAGATCGCCCAGGGCGAGACCGCCAACATTACCGTCGACGGCCGCTTTCTCTATGGCGCGCCGGCCGCGGGCCTGGCGCTCGAAGGCGAATTGACGCTGTCGACCGGCCGCGACTGGGACCGCTTCAAGGGCTATTCCTTCGGTCTGGCTGACGAACAGTCGGCAGAACCGACGGTGACGCCCTTCACCGGCCTGCCGGTGGTCGGCGAGGACGGCAAGGCGACCTTCCCGGTTTCCGTCGATCAATTGCCGTCGACCACCAAGCTGGTCGATGCAAAGGTCACGGTCAGGATGCGCGAAACCGGCGGCCGTGCGATCGAGCGCTCGCTGAACATCGGCATCCGCCCGCAGGGCCACATGATCGGCATCCGCCCGGATTTCGACGACGACGAGGTGCCGCAGGGCGGCACGGCCAAGTTCAGCCTGATCGCCGTCGACCCAGACGGCAAGCGTGAGGCGCTGAAGGGCGCGCAGTGGTCGCTGGTCAAGGTCGAGCGCAGCTACCAGTGGTACCGCTCGAGCAACTCCTGGAACTATGAGCCGGTCACCTTCACCAAGGCGGTGGCCAACGGCCAGGTCGACCTGAGCGCCGATGGCGAGGCTACCATGTCGCTGCCGGTCGACTGGGGCCGCTACCGGCTCGAGATCGAGACAGCCGATCCGGAAGGCCCGGCCACCAGCTACGAGTTCGACGCCGGCTGGTATGTCAGTTCCACCACCACCGAAACGCCCGACGGGCTCGAGATCGCCCTCGACAAGGATACCTATGCGGCGGGTGAAGTGGCCAAGCTCAAAGTGTCGCCGCACTTTGCCGGCGAGCTGCTCGTCACCATCGGCGCCGACAAGCTCCTGAAGACCGTAACCGCCAGCGTGCCGGCAGGCGGCAGCACCGTCGACATCCCGGTCGGCGACGACTGGGGCGCCGGCGCCTACGTCACGGCAACGCTGTTCAGGCCGGGCGATGCGCAAGAGACACGCATGCCGGCCCGCGCCATCGGCGTCAAATGGCTGAAGCTCGATCCCGGCTCGCGTAAGCTTGCCGTCACCTTGGCGCCGCCGGACAAGACCATGCCGCGCCAGCAGCTGTCGATCCCGGTCGCCGTCGCCGGCGTGCAGCCCGGCACCAACGCCTATGTCATGGTCGCGGCCGTCGACGTCGGCATCCTCAACCTGACCAACTACAAGGTACCGGATCCGGAGAACTGGTTCTTCGGGCAGCGCATGCTCGGTCTTGAGGTTCGCGACATCTATGGCCGGCTGATCGACGGCTCGCTGGGCACGACCGGCAAGCTGCGCACCGGCGGCGACGGCGCCAACATGCAGTCCCAAGGCAGTCCGCCGACCGAAAAGCTGGTCGCCTTCTTCTCCGGCCCGGTTCAGCTCGATGCCGACGGCAAGGCGCGGATCGACTTCGACATTCCGCAGTTCAACGGCACCGTGCGCGTCATGGCCGTCGCCTGGACCAAGGAGGCGGTCGGCCATGCCCAGTCCGATGTCATCGTGCGCGATCCGGTGGTGATCACCGCCGGCCTGCCGCGCTTCCTGGCGCCCGGCGATTCCGCCGTCATGCGGCTCGACGTCGCCGACACCGACGGCCCCGTTGGCGACTACAAGCTGACCATCGACACGACGGGCGACCTGTCTACCGGCAGTGCCGCCTTGCCTGAAAAGCTGACGCTGGCCAAAGGCAAGCGGCAGACACTGACCGTGCCGTTGATTGCGCAGACCGCGGGCAACGCCTCAATCACCGTCAAGCTTGCGCATGCCGACGGCACCGCCGTCGAGCAGACGCTCTATGTGCCGGTGCGCCCGGCGCAACTGCCGGTGACCACCCGCATGGTCGTCGACCTCAAGGGCAATGGCGGCGCGCTGCGCGTCGACAAGGAACTGCTGGCGGCAAGCCTGCTCGATGGCGCTTCGGTCAGCGTCGGCGTTTCGCAGGCGGCTGCCTTCGATGTGCCGTCACTGCTGATGACGCTCGACCGCTATCCTTATGGTTGCGCCGAACAGACCACCAGCCGCGCCATGCCGCTTCTCTACGTCAACGAGATGGCTTCCGGTATCGGCATGGCCAGCGACCCCGATCTGCATGGCCGCGTCCAGGACGCCATCTACAAGGTGCTGAGCTACCAGGCCTCGGCCGGCAGCTTCGGCCTATGGGGTCCGGGTTCCGGCGATCTGTGGCTCGACGCCTATGTCACCGATTTCCTGACCCGGGCGCGCGAGCAGAAGTACGACGTACCGGCCCTGGCAATGAACCAGGCGCTGAGTAATCTGCAGAACGCGATCGGCTACGATCAGGACGTCCAGGATCGCGGCAGCGAGATCGCCTATGCGCTCTATGTGCTTGCCCGCAACAAGAAGGCTTCGGTCGGCGATCTGCGTTATTATGCCGACACCCAGCTCGAAGCCTTTACCAGCCCGATGGCCGTCGCCCAATTGGCGGCGTCTCTCGCGCTCTACGGTGACACGCAGCGCTCGGAGGCAACCTTCCAGGCCGCGCTGCAACTGGCCAAGTCGACGCCCGAATATGACTATTACCGGTCCGACTATGGCTCGCCACTGCGTGACGGCGCGGCGATCCTGGCGCTTGCCGCGGAAAGCAAGCCGGTGCCGACCATTGTGCCGGCGCTGATCCAACTGGTGACCAGGGAACGCGCCGACGCCAGGTGGACCAGCACGCAGGACGAGTCCTGGATGCTGCTGGCGGCCCGCGCGCTGAAGGCCGGCAATGATTCGATCGCGCTGACCGTCAACGGCGCACCGCACGCCGGCGGTTATTCGGACCAGATCGCCGGCAGCGACCTGGCCGACAGTCCGCTGACCATCGTTAATACCGGCAGAAATCCGCTGCAGGCGGTCGTCACCACTGTGGCCTCGCCGATCCAGCCTCTGCCGGCCGGCGGCAACGGCTTTACCATCAGCCGTACCTACTACAAGCTCGACGGCACAGGGGCCAACGTGACGGAGGTCAAGCAGAACGAACGCTATGTCGTCGTGCTCAAGGTTTACGAGCAGAACACTTGGCCTTCGCGGCTGCTGATCACCGACCTGTTGCCGGCCGGCTTCGAGATCGACAATCCGGGCCTGGTCTCCAGCGCCCAATTGACGAACTTCTCCTGGCTGGCGCAGACCGATGCCGCCCATCTCGAATTCCGCGACGACCGTTTCGTCGCGGCGTTCAATCCGAACGACGGCGACGGCGACCGCAATATCACGCTCGCCTACGTCGTGCGCGCAGTGACGCCGGGCACCTACGCCCACCCGGCAGCAACGATCGAGGACATGTACCGGCCGCAATATTCGGCCCGCACCGCCACCGGCATGATGGAGGTCAAGGCGCCGTAACGATGGAGAGGGACGCAAACTGGTTGGTTGTAGCTAACGACGTGATGCAGCGCCGCCCCTCACCCTTACCCTCTCCCCGTGAAGGACGGGGAGAGGGGGTCGCCAGCGTTGCGGACAAGCCCCTTCTCCCCGTCCTTCACGGGGAGAAGGTGCCGGCAGGCGGATGAGGGGCGGCGCCATGCTCTCCAGAAAATTCCTGCGCCGAGCGGCCATCACGGGCATTTCCTTCGCCGGTCTCGCTGCAATCACCGCCGCCGCCCTCTGGCAGCTCGACCGCGCTTTTCCGCCGCCGCTGCCAGCTGCGCTGACGGTCTCGACCGAGGTGCATGACCGAGACGGCCAGCTGCTGCGCGCCTTCGCTACGCCGGATGGCTATTGGCGGCTCGCTACCAGCCTGGACCAGGTCGACAAGCAGTTCGTCGACATGCTGGTCACTTATGAGGACAAGCGCTTCTGGGATCATCAAGGCGTCGACGTGCTGGCACTGGCGCGTGCCGCCGGCCAGTTCGCGACCAGCGGCCATATCGTCTCCGGCGGTTCGACGCTATCGATGCAGCTCGCCCGGCTGATCGAACCGCGCGACAGCCGCAGCCTCGGCTCGAAGATCAAGCAGATGCTGCGCGCCGTCCAGATCGAACGGCGGCTTTCCAAGCGCGAGATCCTCGAACGCTATCTGACGCTGGCGCCCTATGGCGGCAATCTCGAAGGTGTGCGCGCCGCTTCGCTTGCCTATTTCGGCAAGGAGCCGAAACGGCTGACGGTCTCGGAGGCGGCCCTGCTCGTCGCTTTGCCGCAATTGCCGGAAAAGCGGCGCCCTGACCGCAACCTCGACGTCGCCCATGCGGCCCGCGACCGCGTGCTGACCCGCATGGTCTCGGCAGGCCTGCTCGGCGAACGCGAGGCCGCGCGAGCGGCGCTCGACGATGTGTCGGGGCTGCGGCGCACCTTGCCGGCACTCGCCGCCCATGCGGCCTATGCAATGCTGTCCAAGGCCATCCCCGGCCAGAAGCTGCAACTGACGATCCGCAAGAGTGTCCAGGAAGGGCTGGAGCAGGTGGCCAAGGACGCCGCCGCCAGGCTCGGCCCTCGCCTCTCGGTGGCCATGGTACTGGCCGATGCCCGTACCGGCGATATCCTTGGTGAGGTCGGCTCTGCCGATTTCTTCGATGCCAGCCGTTCGGGCTGGATCGACATGACCAAGGTCGTTCGCTCGCCTGGCTCGACGCTGAAGCCGTTCATCTACGGCCTCGCCTTCGAACAAGGCCTGGTGGCGCAGGAGACGCTGATCGAGGACAGCCCCGCCGATTTCTCCGGGTATCGGCCGAAAAACTTCGACATGGGCTATCAGGGCGATGTCAGCATCAGGCAGGCGCTGCAATTGTCGCTCAACGTCCCGGCGATCCGCGTGCTCGACGCGGTTGGCCCGGCCCGGCTGATGGCGCGCTTTCGCCAGGCCGATGTGACCCCTATCTTGCCCATCAACGAAGCGCCCGGCCTGGCGATCGGCCTCGGCGGCGTCGGGGTGACCCTGCGCGACCTGGTTCAACTGTATGCCGGCCTTGCCAATGGCGGCAAGGCACACACGCTGCATGACGGCACCGAGCCGGCGAACGCCGAACGCTCGACCACCACCATCCTCGACGGGCAGGCGAATTGGCAGATCACCGACATCCTGTCAGGCGTCAAGCCGCCCCAGGGTGCCGCCCAACGCGGCATCGCCTACAAGACCGGCACCTCCTACGGCTATCGCGACGCCTGGTCGGTCGGCTTCGACGGCCGCTACGTGCTCGGCGTCTGGGTCGGCCGCCCGGATGCCGGCGCGGTGCCTGGCCTGTCCGGCTACGTCTCGGCCGCGCCCATCCTGTTCGAAGGCTTTGTCCGTTCCGGTTTGGCCGCAGTGCCGCTGCCAAGCCAGCCGGCCGGTGTCCGGCGGCCAAAGCGCGAGGAGCTACCGGTGACGCTGACGCGCTTCGGCGCCGGCACCGATGGGCTGGTGCAGGCGATGCCGACCGAACCTGCGCCAACCATCATCTTTCCGCCCGACGGCGCCCGCGTCGATCTCGGCACTTCCTCGGCCGATGCCTCGCCGCTGGTGCTCAAGCTGCAGGGCGGCCGCGCACCATTCCGCTGGCTGGCCAACGGCAAGCCGCTGGTCGGCATTGACAGGCGGCGCACCGCGACCTGGCAGCCGGACGGCGCCGGCTATTCGACCCTGACCGTGATCGACGCGGCGGGACGCGCGGCCAGTGTGAAGGTTTTCGTCGAGTGAAAGTTTCCCTTGAATAGATTCTGGCAGGTGATTCAGGGGATTGGGTTTTACGTCTTGCTTTCGGCCGCCGGTATTTCCTCGGCCTCTGCTGACACCCTCCCCGCCGGCTTTGTTCGGCTGGCCGACATCGATCCCAGTATCCGGCAGGATATCCGCTATGCCGGCCTCGAAAATTTCCTGCATCGCAAGGTAAGCGGCTACGATGCGCCGGCATGTGTCCTCACCAGGCAAGCGGCGCAAGCGCTTTCGGGAGTGCAGAAAGCGATTGCTGCCGAAGGGCTGACGTTGGTCGTGTTCGACTGCTATCGCCCTGCGCGGGCTGTCTCCGACATGGGTGAATGGACAAAAACGGGCGGACCACCGGACCCGCAATGGTACCCAAAGGTCAAGCGCAAGGATCTCATCACCAAGGGTTATATCGGCGAACTGTCCACCCATTCGCGCGGATCGACGGTTGATGTCGCGATCGCGCGAGCCGACCGCAAGAGCGCTCCGAAACCGGCCTGCGGCGCGACGAATGCCGACACGCTCGACTTCGGCACCGGTTTCGACTGTTTCGATCCGGCGAGCGAAACGGCTCATAGGCCGCTCGCCAGTGAAGCGGCGGCAAACCGCAAAAAACTTGTCGAGGCGATGCGCGCCGGCGGCTTCAAGAATTACGCCCGCGAATGGTGGCACTTCACGCTGGAAAACGAGCCGTTTCCAAGAGAGCGCTTCAACTTTCCCGTTACCGCCGAATAGCCGGCCGAAACCTTCGGACGCGACGCAGCCATTGCCGAAGAGCTAGCCGTCTCTAGATAATCGCGTCGGGAGCGCGATCATGGTCCATGCGGGGAAAATAGTTTCTCGCATCGCCGAAAGTAGGCGAAAAATTGCTTCAATAGGCCAAAAAAGGCAACATTGAATGCATCTAAATTCTATCAATTCGGTAGATTTGGCGCGAGTTCAACGGAGGCGGAAATGACCAAACCTCATTTCAGGAAACTGCTCGGCGCACTGGTCGCCACGTCTGTCCAGTTCGGCACGCTCGGTTTCGCGTTTGCCGACACCACCATTCTCAACGTGTCCTATGATCCGACGCGAGAGCTCTACAAGCAATTCGACGAGGCCTTCATTGCCCACTGGAAGGCCGAGACAGGCGAGACGGTCACCGTCCAGCAGTCGCATGGCGGATCCGGCGCGCAGGCGCGCGCCGTGATCGACGGGCTCGATGCCGACGTGGTGACGCTGGCGCTCGAAGGCGATATCAACGCCATTGTCTCGAAAGCGAAGAGGATCAATCCCGACTGGCGGACGAAATTCGAAAACAATTCGGCGCCCTACACCTCGACCATCATCTTCCTCGTCCGCAAGGGAAACCCCAAGGGCATCCATGACTGGGGCGATCTGGTCAAGGACGACGTCCAGGTGATCACGCCGAATCCCAAGACCTCCGGTGGCGCGCGCTGGAACTATCTCGCCGCCTGGGCCTACGCCAGCGCCAAGGATGGCGGCGACGAGGCCAAGACCAAGGAATTCGTCGGCAATCTCTACGCGCATGTCCCGGTTCTCGACACGGGTGCGCGCGGCGCCACCGTGACATTCGCGCAAAAAGGGCTGGGCGACGTGCTGCTCGCCTGGGAAAACGAGGCCTATCTGGCGCTCGACGAGTTCGGCGCCGACAATTTCGATATCGTCTACCCGCCGACCTCGATCCTGGCCGAGCCGCCGGTCGCCGTGGTCGACGCCAATGTCGACGCCAAAGGCACGCGGAAAGTTGCCGAAGCCTATCTGAGCTATCTCTATTCCAAGGAAGGCCAGACGATCATCGCCAAGAACCATTATCGCCCTTCGAAGCCCGACCTGGTACCGGCGGAGGACCTGGCCAAGCTGCCTGAGATCAAGCTGATCACCATCGACGACCCGCTTTTTGGCGGCTGGAAGAAGGCACAGCCTTATCATTTCGGCGATGGTGGTATATTCGACCAGATCTACAAGCCGGCCCAGTAGCATTTAGATCAGGACGACATGACCACAGCACCCGCCAAGGCGGGGTGGCGATTCAGGCAGCCGAGCGTCATTCCGGGTTTCGGATTGACGCTCGGCTTCTCGCTTGCCTACCTCACCCTCATCATCCTCATTCCCCTGTCCGGGCTGATCTGGCGCTCGGCGGCGCTCGGCTGGACCGACTTCTGGGCGATCGTCACCGATCGCCGCACCATCAACGCGCTTGAAATAAGCTTCGGCACCGCCTTCATTGCCGCCGCCGTCAACGTCGTCTTCGGCACGATCGTGGCCTGGGTGCTGGTGCGCTACAGCTTTCCCGGCCGCCGCATCGTCGATGCCATGGTCGACCTGCCCTTCGCGCTGCCGACGGCGGTCGCCGGCATCGCGCTGACAACGCTTTACGCACCGAACGGCTGGATCGGAAGCCTGCTGACGCCACTCGGCATCAAGGTCGCCTACACGCCGCTCGGCATCGTCATCGCGCTGGTCTTCATCGGCCTGCCCTTCGTCGTACGCACCGTGCAGCCGATCATGGAGGAGATCGACAAGGAGGTAGAGGAAGTGGCCGCCACGCTCGGCGCCAATCGCTTCCAGATCATCAGCCGCGTTCTGCTACCCGGACTGGCGCCTGCCATCGTCACCGGTTTCGCGCTGGCCTTCGCGCGCGGTGTCGGCGAGTACGGTTCCGTCATCTTTATCGCCGGCAACCTGCCCTTCAAATCCGAGATCGCACCACTTCTGATCGTCATCCGGCTGGAGGAATATAATTACGCGGCGGCGACCGCGATCGCGGCGATCATGCTGGCGCTGTCCTTCGTCATGCTGCTGGTCATCAACCTGGTGCAGACCTGGAGCCGCAAGCGCTATGGCTGACCCGGAGATCAAATCCTACGCGCCGCACCACGAGAGCCAGTCGCCGGCGGTGACTGAAAGCCCCACGGCGAGAACCGTGCTGATGATCGTGACCTTTGCCTTCCTCGGCATTTTCCTGCTCCTGCCGCTGATCATCGTCTTCAAGGAAGCTTTCGCCAAAGGTATCGAGGCTTACACACAGGCGCTGGGCGAACCGGACACGCGCTCGGCGATCCGCCTGACGCTTCTGGTCGCGGCGATCTCGGTGCCGCTCAACATCGTCTTCGGTATTTCCGCCGCCTGGGCGATCGCCAAGTTCGAGTTCAAGGGCAAGGCGTTTCTGACCACACTGATCGACCTGCCGTTTTCGGTCTCGCCGGTCATTTCCGGCCTGGTCTATGTGCTTCTGTTCGGGGCGCAAGGCCTGCTCGGCGCCTGGCTCAAGGCGCATGGCATTGTCATCCTGTTTGCCGTGCCGGGCATCGTGCTGGCCACGATCTTCGTCACCTTCCCCTTCGTCGCCCGCGAATTGATCCCGCTGATGCAGGAACAGGGCAATGGCGACGAGGAGGCAGCCCTGTCGCTCGGGGCCAATGGCTGGCAGGCGTTCTGGTACGTGACGTTGCCCAACGTCAAATGGGGATTGCTCTACGGCGTGCTGTTGTGCAATGCCCGCGCGATGGGCGAGTTCGGCGCGGTCTCGGTGGTGTCGGGCCACATACGCGGGCTGACGAACACCATGCCACTGCATGTCGAAATCCTTTATAACGAGTACAATGCCGCCGCCGCCTTTGCCGTCGCTTCGCTGCTTGCCGGCCTGGCGCTCGTCACGCTGGTCTTGAAAACACTTCTCGAGATGCGCTACGGCGCCGAGATCGCCGCGACGCGCGGACACTGACAGAGGGATTTGCATGGAAGTTCGCGTTGCCAACGTGCGCAAGGAGTTTGAGCGGTTTCCAGCCCTCCACGACGTTTCGCTTGACATCAGGTCCGGTGAGTTGATCGCGTTGCTGGGGCCATCCGGTTCCGGCAAGACGACGCTGCTCAGGCTGATTGCCGGGTTGGAGCGGCCGACCCGCGGAAAGATCTTCTTCGGCGAAGAGGATGCTTCGCAAAAGTCGATCCAGGAGCGCAATGTCGGCTTCGTCTTCCAGCACTACGCGCTGTTTCGCCATATGACGGTCGCCGACAATATCGGCTTCGGACTCAAGGTCCGGCACGGGCCGTCACGCCCGTCGGCGAAGGAAATCCGCCGCCGCGCCTCGGAACTCCTCAACCTCGTTCAGCTTTCCGGTCTGGAAAAACGCTATCCGGCGCAACTTTCGGGCGGCCAGCGCCAGCGCGTGGCGCTAGCCCGCGCCATGGCGATCGAGCCAGCCGTGCTTTTGCTCGACGAGCCGTTCGGCGCGCTCGACGCGCAGGTGCGCCGCGAGCTGCGCCGCTGGCTGCGTGACATCCACGACGCCACCGGCCATACCACGGTCTTCGTCACCCATGACCAGGAAGAGGCGCTGGAGCTTGCCGACCGCGTCGTGGTGATGAGCCAGGGCCGCATCGAGCAGGTCGGCACCGCCGACGAAATCTACGACACGCCGAACTCGCCCTTCGTCTACGGCTTCATCGGCGAATCGAGCTCGCTTCCGGTCAAGGTCGAGGACGGCCAGGTCTGGATCGCCGACCGGCCGATCGGGCTTTCCGCGCCACACGCACCGCAAGGCGAAGCGACGCTGTTCTTCCGCCCACACGACGTCGATCTTGTGGAAGAATGCAACGGCTGCATCGCCGGCACGGTCGCCGCCAGCCGCCGCGTCGCCGGCACCAGGCGGGTCGAGCTCGAAATCGGCGGCGAACGACAGCGGGTCGAGATCGAATTGCCCGTCGACCATCCGGCGGCGCAGAAAAGTCGAGTGGCTTTTCGGCCGCGGCGCTGGAAGCTTTTTCCGGCTGCTTAGCTACAAGGCAATTGTGGATCCGTACTGCGGTCGCGCTTTCATGCAGAGCGACATTGCCTTCAACGCGCCTTTAGCGAAAGCACCAGGGTCATCGGATTCTTCGGGGAAGCCGAAAAGCCGTAGTGCTCATAGAAAGCTTTCGCTTCAGCCGATATGGCATGAACAAAAATGCCGCGAATCCCGAGGATCGTCGCGGCGTGACCGGTGCGCAGAACGGCGTCTTGCAACAGCGCTGCGCCTAGTCCCTTCCCTTGCCAGCTTGCGTCCACGGCGAGACGCCCGAGTACGACCATCGGAACAGGGTCTGGCATATTGCGGCGAATGGCGCCTGGAGCTTCCGCAAGATCAAGCCCACCCGAGGAGAGACAGTAGTAGCCGACAACGCGCACGCCTTCCGTCACGACATACGCACGCGAGGCGCCGCTGATCTGGTTGATCCGCGCCCTGCGACGAAGCCATTGATCCAGGTTCTCGGTCCCGCATTGGAAAAGTTCGAGATCGTGGCTGTCGGCAAGGGGCGTGGGCGCCGAAAGCATCAGTCCTGCCAGGGCTTGGGCGCATTCATCAGGCGTGCAAAACCTTCACCACTCGGTGGCGCATCAAGAATGCCGAGGTAATGCTGGTAACTCTCGGGATCGACCTTGATCAGCGCTTGGTCGAGCAGCGTGTCTTCGGCCGCGCGGTAGGCGGCATCGATCATAAACTCGGAACGGGTTTTCCCGCGCATTTTCGCGGCGCGATCAATCAGAACACGCACATCCTCTCGGATGCGGAGATTGACAGGCTTGGCATGGGTCTCTGGTGTAGTCTTTGTCATGAGGGCTCCTCTCTCCTACCTGTAGCACATTCGCATACACAATGTGTATCTATTTCGCAGCCTGACCAGAGAAGTGTGGAAACGACCGGGGGCGGCAGAACGCGTCGAAATGCGGCCGCTTGGAAGAAAATTCCAGTAATGGGCCATTTCAGCAATACTTTTCTCGCAGCCAGGCCATAGATCCGACCGGCATGCCTCGTCGCGTCGAGCACTGCCCGACTATTCTTCGGCATTCCATTCGATGTACGGTGTTTCAAGGAGCCCTGTTTTTATGAAGCGATTTTTGCTTGGCGTCGCCACGTTGGCCGGCCTGTTCCTCGCATCCTCCCAAGCCTGGTCGGCCGACAAATTGCTGAACGCTTCTTACGATGTCGGCCGCGAACTGTTTGCACAGGTCAACAAGGCGTTCGTCGCCGGCCACCCTGGCGTCACCATCGATCAGTCGCATGCCGGGACGTCTGCGCAGGCACGCGCCATTGCCGAAGGCCTCGGCGCCGACGTGGTCACGTTCAACCAGGTCATCGACATCGACTTCCTGGTCAAGAAGGGCCTCATCTCCGCCGACTGGCAGAAGGACTTTCCGGACAACGCCTCGCCCTTCTATTCGCTGCCGTCCTTCCTGGTGCGCGCCGGCAATCCGAAGCACATCAAGGATTGGAACGATCTCGTGCGCGACGACGTCCAGGTGATCTTCCCCAATCCGAAAACATCGGGCAATGCGCGCTACACCTACCTCGCGGCCACCGCCTACGCCAAGGAAGCCTTCAAGGGCGACGATGCCAAGGTGAAGGAGTTTGTGACAAAGCTGTTTAACAACGTGCCGGTCTTCGACAGCGGCGGACGCGCTGCGACCACCACTTTCGTGCAGCGCGAGATCGGCGACGTGCTGATCACCTTCGAGTCGGAAACGCGCGGCGTCCGCAAGGAATATGGCGACGACAAATTCGAGCAGGTGACGCCTTCGGTCAGTCTGTTGGCGGAATTTCCGGTGGCGATCGTCGACACGGTCGCCGACGAGCATGGCACACGCGATCTCGCCAAGACCTATCTCGACTTCCTCTATACGCCGGAGGGCCAGGACATCGCCGCCCGCAACGGCCTGCGGGCCCGCGACCCGGCGGTCGCCGCCAAATACAAGGCTGAGTTTCCCGATGTCCGCCTGCTGACGGTGGAGGACGTCTTCGGCGGCTGGGCCAAGGTCCAGGCCGAGCATTTTGCAGCGGGCGGCCTGCTCGACCAGACTTACGGCAGTCGCTGACGTCGCCAACCTCGCGAACTGATTGAAAGCCGGCGTTTGCCGGCTTTCTTCATTTGCCCGCCGAAATTGCAGCTTCCGCCCGTTCCGACCGGCCCGCCCGCCAAAACGTTACGAAGAATCAACGCGTTTGCGCGCAATATGTCGTCGGGCGGCCTGTCTGCACGAACGGCATCGTACGGCCAAACCGTCATTATTTGCACACAAACAGCCGCCAGATGCGGGTGGTTGGGGCTTTATGGGTTGACTCGGGCATGCTTACCAAAAAAGGCAAATACGGCCTCAAGGCCCTCGTGCATCTGTCAGGCCTGCCGGTCGGCCAGCTCGCATTCGTCAACGACATTGCGGTCGCCAACAACATCCCCAAGAAATTTCTGGATGCCATCCTGGGCGAGTTGCGCAACGCCGGCTTCGTCCAGAGCCGCAAGGGCAAGGAAGGCGGCTATCGCCTCGCCCGGCCGGCCTCCGAGATCAAGATCGGCCATGTCGTGCGCGTCCTCGATGGGCCGCTGGCGCCGATCCCTTGCGCCAGCCGCACGCAATACCAGCGCTGTGAGGATTGCGACGAGGCGACCTGCCAGGTCCGGCACATGATGCTGGAGGTCCGTCAGGCAATCGCCGAGGTGCTCGACAACCGCAGCCTCGCGGCCATGCGCGACGCCGACAATGACGATTTCCCGGTCGAGCTGACGTCGCAGATCTAGAGCAATTCCAGGAAAAGTGAGAAACGGTTTTCCCGGGAAAAAGCGCGTAGCGCTTTCCCTAGGGAATTGCGCAAAAACAACAGATAGAGCGGTTCGGCGTTTCGATGAAACGATGAACCGCTTTAGCGCGCGAGCAGGCTCAAGGCCGTCGCGACAGTGTCGGCGATCGGACGCGTGCCATCCAAGGTTATCGCCGCCTCGTCCGCCGCTGGCGCCTCGAGCGTGGCGAACTGGCTGTCGACCAGGCTTGCCGGCATGAAATGACCCTTGCGATTGCCGACGCGCTGTTTAGCCGTTGCCGGGTCGATCTCCAAATAGACGAAAACGATATCCGGGCAAAAGCCGCGCAGGCGATCGCGATAGCTGCGCTTCAGCGCCGAGCAGGCGGCGACCACACCTTGCCCGCTTGCGACCGATGCTGCCATGCGCTGGCCGATCGCGTCGAGCCAGCCCTCGCGCAGCGCGTCGGTAAGTGGCTGCCCGCTCGCCATGCGCGCGACGTTTTCGGGCGGATGCAGCCTGTCGCCTTCGATAAAGAGGGCGCCTAATGCTGCTGCAAGCGCTTCGCCGATGACCGACTTGCCGCAGCCGGCAACGCCCATCACCACGATGGCAGGCATCGTTCGAACAGTGCTCGCCGGCTTATATGCCACGTCTTTCCCGGTCATGCAGGTCAGCGGCTTGCCGGCGCGCGGCCATAGAGCAGCAGCATGGCGACGATAACGACGCCGTAGATGATCTGCCGCCCCGCCTCCGGCATCTGCATGACGGAAAGAATGGATTGCAAAAGCGTGATCAGGATTACCCCGGCGACGGTGCCGAGATAGGAGCCGCGCCCGCCGAGGATCGAGGTGCCGCCGAGCACCACGGCGGCGATCGACGGTAGCAGATAGGCATCGCCCATCGATTGTGCCGCCTTGGAGGCATAGCCGGCCAACAGCACGCCGCCGAATGCCGAGAGCCCGCCCGAAACCGCAAAGGCGATCATCACCACGCGCCTTGTATCGATGCCGGAAAGATAGGCGGCACGCTCGCGATTGCCGATGCCGTAAACGGTGCGGCCGAAGCCGGTGCGGGTCAGCACGAACACCATTGCGGCGCCGATCAGCGCCCAGATGAGGACTGCGTTCGGCACGCCAGGAACGGCAAAGCCGGTCGCCAGATAGCGCATCGCACCGGTCGCCGAATCCTGCGGCGAGAAACCGCCCGTGTAGACCACCATCAGCCCCTGCGCGACGGCGTTGGTGGCAAGCGTGATGATCATCGAGGGAATGCGCAGATAGGCTACGCCGATGCCGTTGACGATGCCGATCAAAACACCGCAGAAGATGCCGAACGGAATGGCAAGCGCCACGCCGACGGGACCGTATGCGGCCGCGGCGCAGGCCATCATGGCGCCGGCCGCCACCGACCACGGCACCGACAGGTCGATCTGGCCGAGCAGGATGACCAGCATCATGCCGGTGGCGATGACGCCGAGAAACGATGCCACCTTGAGCTGCTGCAGCAGGTATTCAGGCGACAGGAAGCTGCGCGAATAGAGGCTGCCGAGGAACAGCAGCAGCACGATACAGGCGAACGCCGTCAGCACCGCCGGATCGGCGCGGCGGAGGAATTTCGGCATGCGGCCGGCGAGGCCGCTCACAGTCGTTTCGCTCACAGGAACCACTCCAGCCGGTTGCGGACCCGAAACAGGGCGAAGGCGCCGAGGCTGACCGCGATCAGCAGGATGACGCCCTGGAACAGGGGCTGCCAGAGCGGATCGAAATCGAAGACGAACAGCAGGTCGCCGATGGTGCGGAAGGCAAGCGCGCCGAAGATCGCGCCGATGGCGCTGCCCTTGCCGCCGAACAGCGACACGCCGCCGAGCACGACCGCGGCGATCGAAAACAGCGTATAGGCGTTGCCGCTGGCATAGGCCGCATCGCCGGTATAGGTGAAGAACGTCAGGAACAGCCCGCCGATCGCGGCAAGCAGCCCGGCAAGCGCATAGGCGGCGAACTTTCCACGCCGGATCGGCACGCCGGACATGTAGGCCGCCATCTCCGAGGACCCGGCTGCATAGGCGGCGCGGCCGAGCACCGATCGGCTGAACGGCACCCAGACCACGAGCACGACCGCCAGCAGCGTCACCAGGCTCGCCGGCACAATACCAAACAGGCGCCCGGTCAGCGCGTCGGCGAGCCCTTCATTGACCGAGCCGCCCGGAAACGGCCGCAGCAGCAGCGCGATGCCGAAATAGACCGCGCCGGTGGCGATGGTGGCGACGATCGGCTGCAGGCGTCCATAGATAACGATGGCGCCGTTGATTGCCCCGCACAGCAGCCCGGTGCCGAGCACGGCGATGACGCCGAAGGCGGTCTCGATGCCGGTGCCGACGACCAGCCACGACGCCAGGCAGTTGGTCAGCGTGAAGATCATCCCGACCGAGAGATCGATGCCGGCGGTGATGACCACCAGCGTCTGCGCCATGGCGACGAAGGCGAGCAACACGCCCTTGTTCGAGGCGGTCTGCACGACATTGGCGGTGAAACCCGCCGGATGATTTGAGGTATAAATGACGAACATGACGATGAAGATGCCGAACGCCAGCAGCGTTCCGCGCTGTTCGGCAAGCCAGTAGCGCCAATCCTTCACGCGTCCGCTCCTTGCCTTGGCATCTCTTCGTGAATGTTGAGCGCGCTGGCGATCAGCGCCCGCTCGGTGATTTCGGCGCCGACCAGTTCACGCTTGATCGCGCCGTCATAGAGCACCAGCACGCGGTCGCAGCAGCCGATCAGCTCGTCATAGTCGGTCGAATAGAACAGGATCGCCGCACCCTGGTCGGCAAGCTTGCGCATCAACTGGTAAAGCTCCTGCTTGGTGCCGACATCGATGCCGCGCGTCGGATCGTTGAGCAGGATGATGCGCGGCTGCCGCATCAGCCATTTGGCGATGACGACTTTCTGCTGGTTGCCGCCGGACAGCGCGCCGACCGGAATGTCGAGCCCGGCGGTCTTGATGGCCAGGAGACCAACCATGTCGTCGATCAGCCGCTGCTCGGCGGCGCGATCGATGATGCCGGCCCTGGACAGCCGGTCGAGGGCGGCGAAGGAGAGGTTTTCGCGCACCGTCATCGGCAGCATCAACCCTTCCGTCTTACGATCCTCCGGGATCAACGCCATGCCGATCCGGTCGTCACGCGCCGCGGCAGGGCTGGCGATCGCCACCGGCCTGCCGTCGATCAGGATCTGCCCTGACAGGCCGCGCAGCACACCGAAGAAGGCGAGCAGCAATTCGCGCTGGCCCTGGCCGTCGAGACCGCCGAGGCCGACCACCTCGCCCGCCCCGACCGACAGCGAGACATCGTGCAGCCGATCCGTCCATGACAGGCTGCGCGCCTCCAGAACCGGCGTGGCTGCAGCAGCCGCCCGCGCGGGCTTGGGCGGAAAGATGTGGCTGTATTCGCGCCCGATCATCAGTTCGACGACCTCGTTGTCGCTCTTGGTGCCGGCCGCATAGCTGGCGACATTGCGGCCATTGCGGAACACCGTGCACTGGTCGGCCAGTTCGGCGATCTCGTTCATGCGGTGCGAAATGTAGAGGAGCGCCAGCCCTTCCGAACGCAGCCGCTTCAACACGGCGAAAACCCTGGCGACGTCAGCCGCGGTCAGCGCCGAGGTCGCCTCGTCGAGGATCAGGATGCGTGGCTTGCGCGCCAGTGCCTTGGCGATCTCGACCATCTGCCTTCTCGAAAGAGGAAGATCCTTGACCAGCGCCAGCGGATGGATATCGGAGGCGCCGGCGCGAGCAAGGGCTTCTTCGGCGATGCGGCGCTGCGCCTTGCGGTCGATCATGCCGAAGCGTTTCGGCGGATCGGAAATGACGATGTTGTCGGCAACGCTGAGTTCCGGGACCAGCGACAGCTCCTGGAAGATGCAGACGATGCCGGCCTGGTTGGCAGCGGCCGGCGAAGCGAAGCTCACTTCGTTTCCGTCCAGCATCATGCGGCCCTCGTCGGACGCGACGACCCCCGCCATGACCTTGATCAGCGTCGATTTGCCGGCGCCGTTCTCGCCGAGAATGGCGTGGATGCTGCCTGGAGTGACCGACAGCTCGGCCTTCTCCAGCGCCCGCACGCCGCCATAGCGCTTGGATATGCCTTCCATGCGGAAGAGCGGAACCGCACCGTCCATCGGCCCTCCCCAGGCGCTTGGCAATCAGGATGTCGAGCGCCGACGCCGCGGAATTTCCCGCGGCGTCGGGCTATCGGAGTTTACTGGTTTTCCTTGCTCTGGCCCATGATTTCCTGCGCCGTGAAATTGATCCCGCAGGTCGGGAAGGAATTGCCGACGAAGAAATTGTCGGATTGGTCGGGGAAGAAATCCTGGCCTGCCTTGAAGTTCGGATCCTCGACGATCGCCAGCGGCAGCTTGACCGCTTGCGGCACGACCTGGCCTTCAAGCGCTGCAATCGCCGTCTTGATGGCAACCGCCACCTGAGCCGGGCCGGTGCCGGCCGACGAGCATTTCAGGCCGTCAGCGGCGAATTTGGCGCAGAATTTGCGGAAGCCATTCTCCGTCTCGCCGCCGAACGGCACGAACGGATGCTTGGCATCGATCATCGCCTGCACGATGCCGGTATCGCCGCCCTGTCCGGTAATGCCGTCGAAGGGACCGTTGGTGGCAATGGCATCGGCCGTAGCCTTTTGCGCAACGCCGTCATCCCATTTGCCGACGACCTCGGTGACATCCCATTTCTTGCCGGAAGCGTCGAGAACCTCGTGGATCCCGTTGTGGCGGTCGGTGTCGACGGACGTGCCGGCTACGCCGCGCACTTCCAGCACCTTGCCGCCGTTCGGCACGTGCTTGACCAGCCAGTTGCCCCACAATTCGCCAAGGCCTTTCTGGTCGACATTGACGTTGATGGCATCCTTGGTGTCGAGGATGTTGTCGAAGGCGACCAGCACCACGCCGGCTTCCTTGGCCCGCTTGATGACAGGGCCGAATGCGGTCGGGTTCTGGGCGTTGACGACAATCGCGTCATAGCCGGAATCGATGAAATTGTTGATTGCCGAAATCTGCGCCGGCACGTCCTCCCCGGTCGAGACCACCTTGAATTCCTTGAGCTTGGCCGCGACATCCGGCTGCGCTGCATAGGCCTTCGCCGTCTGCACCATCTGGATGCGCCACGTATTGGCGATGTAGCCGTTGGCCAGAGCGATGCGGTACGGGCCGTCTTTCTTGGGGAACTTGAAGAACTGCGTATCGGCCGACCAGGGCGCGAAGCACTCAGGCTCGGCCGATGGCCCCTTGACGATTTCAGGATCGGCGATCGCCGACGAGCTCAGCATGACAAAAGCAGTGGCGGCAACGATACCGCCAACGAGTGACTTGATCATCGATATTCCTCCCAGTTGCAGTTTTGTTTGTTCTTACGCCGATGAATTTGCGCATTACCGGCCCGGCACCTCCCGCCGTACCCGTTGCGCGTTCAGGTGGCCGAACGCCGACCCGATCCCCTCCTTTGTTGCCCGGCTAGTCCCGCAAAAACTATCATATTATACATAATAAACAAGCGTGAGCTGTCGCTTATGTATAATAAACAGCTTCCCATCTTCGGGGCGAAGTACCGCCCGGCGGTAAGTGGTAGCGCTACCATGACGTTGTGTAAAGCACCATTGCGTTGAAGCACGCTTCAGCGCGCCGTGCTTTCACGTCGCTTGAGTTCGAAGCCAAGGTCGACGACCCGCTGCTCCGGCCTGTTGCCCTCGATAGCCGCAAGCGCCATGGCGACCGCCCGCCGGCCGATCTCGTAACGGTAGGTCCGAACGCTGGTGACCGACGGAAAGGCCACCTCCATCATGTCCAGATCATTGAAGCCGACGATGCCGATCGTCTTCGGCACGGCGATCGAAGCGCGATGGCATTCGAACAGCACGCCGAGGGCGATATCGTCATTGTTGCAGAACACCGCGTCGAGGCTCGGCAACTTGGCCAGCGCGTCGCGGAACAATTCGCGGCCGAGGGTGACGCTGGAGGGCACCGGCGTCGTGGTGGTGAGCCGCGCGTCGAACAGGCCGGCCGCCTCCATCGCCGCGCGATAGCCGGCAAGCCGCCGCTGCGAACGCGGATCCATGCGCGCGCCGATGAAGCCGATCCGGCGATAGCCTGCCTCGATCAGATGTTCCGCAGCCGCCTTGCCGCCCTGGAAATGTGAGAACCCGACCATCATGTCGACCGGATCGGGCCCGGTCTCCATCACCTGCACCACCGGACAGCCTGCCGCTTCCAGCAGTTTTCGCGACGCCGGCGTCTGGTCGATGCCGGCCACGATCAGCGCCGCCGGGCGTTGCGGCCCAAACACCTGCAGCAGCCGCTCTTCCTCGAGGCCGGAATAGTGGGTGTTTCCGAGCTGGATGCGGAAGGGGCCGTTCGACAGGCTGTCGTAGATGCCGCGCACCACTTCGGCAAAGACGTTGTTGGTAAGCGACGGCACCAGGACGCCAAAGACCTCGGCGCGCGCCGAAGCCAGCGCCCGCGCATTCGGGTCGGGCACATAGCCGAGCTCATTCACGGCGGACTCGATCTGGCGGCGCAGATCTTCCGAGACACGCCCCGGCTCGCGCAAGGCGCGCGAGACGGTAATGGCGCCGACGCCGGCCTTGCGCGCGACATCGGCGATGGTCGGGCGGCCGCCGCCGCGGCGCGAGCGCGGCTTGATCACCGTACTGGTCCCGACACCGGGCAACCGCCCAGACGCGACCGTGAAACGATGTTCAGCGTTTTTGCCACTGCTGCCATGCCAACCTGGCCCGTTGCCACACCTTGTCTGGCGTCGCGCAGCCTTCGGCTATTGTCAAGCGACGGCCGGGAGAGACTGTACCCGTACCGCCGTGCCTCAGGCCGTCACGGCAGCGCTGCTCCGGGCCTTCCACAGCAGCAGCACCATGGCCGAAATGTTCAGCAGGTTCCAGGCGATGCCGTTGAGGAACGCGGCGGCATAGGAACCGGTCAAATCGTAGATCCAGCCCGACATCCAGCCACCGATCGCCATGCCGAAGATGGTCGCCATCATGACGATGCCGACGCGCTGGCCAGCCTCCTTGGCTGGCATATATTCGCGCACGATGATCGCATAACAGGGGACGATGCCGCCTTGCGACAGGCCGAAGACCAGCGAGACGACATAGAGCGAGGCAAGCCCGTCGAACGGGATATAGAACAACAGCGACAGGCATTGCAGCACCGAGCCGATCAGCAGGGTTTTCACGCCACCGATGCGATCGGCAAGGAAGCCCGAGCCTAGCCGGCTGACGACGCCCGCCGCCAGCATGATCGACAGCATATCGGCGCCATGTGCCACACCGTAGCCGAGATCCATGCAGTAGGCGACGATATGGACTTGCGGCATCGACATCGCCACGCAGCAGCCGAGCCCGGCGACGATGAGCAGCGCCTGCAAGGCCGCCGGCGACAGTGAGATCGGCTGGACCACGCGGCTGCCCGGCGATCCCGGAGCCGCCTGGAGCGGTGCGCCGCGCCGGAGCAGCAGGATCAAGGGCACCATGGTGACCAGGCAGACGACGCCGATCGCGGCATAGGTGAAGCGCCAGCCTTCGGTCTGCATGACATAGGGCATCGCCGTCGGCCAAATCGCTCCGGCGAGATAGTTGCCGGACGCGGCAGCCGTCACCGCGACGCCGCGGCGCCGGTTGAACCAGTGCGAGATGTCGGCGATCAGCGGCCCGAAGATCGCCGACGAGCCAACGCCGATCAACAGGCCTTGGACGAGGGTGAACTGCAGGATCGAACTGGTCAGCGACGCCAGCAGGAAGCCGGCGCCAAGTGTAATCGCGGCAATCAGCGCCGGGATCCAATACCCCATGCGGTCAATGGCGCGGCCGAACAGCACATTGCCGGCGGCAAAGCCGACCATGGTCGCGGTGTAGGGCATCGAGGCAGCGGCGCGATCAACGCCGAATTCTGCCTGCACGGCGGGCAGCACCACGACCACCGCCCACATGCCGACCCCGCCGATCGTTGCCAGCAGCATCGAGATGCCCAGCCGTATCCAGGCATAGGCACTGTCGATGCCGGAACTTCCTGCCTGGCTTGAGACGATCGGGGTCAAAAGCGTTTCCTGTCCGCAGTTCTTGAATCGGCGGTTCTGACCACTATCGGCGCATTCGCATAGCCGAGCAGCGCCACGACAGGCAAATCCGTGGCTCCAGGGATTCGGGCCGAAGTGGAACAGCGGTGCGCCATAAGGCGTTTTCCCGGCAACGACCTAGTGGAAGGAGTTTGCCATGACCGCGCAACGGAAATGGTCCGCCGACGTCACCGAGCATAGCGACGCGCTGGACCTCGAGGAACACATCTTCGAATCCCACGATCCAAGGAAAATCGCCGCCTCGTTGAAGCGATCGGCCGAGCACAGCGATCGACGCAAGGCAGGGCCGTTTCAATCCGCCATGTCGATGCTGAATTTCTACATCAACCGCGCCGGCAAGAACCTACCGGCGGCGCAAAAGAAAGTGCTGGAGGACGCCAAAGATGAACTGCGCGTCCTTTTTGGCCGCCCAAAGGAAGATTAGAACCGGTCACCATTGATTGGTTCTGCCAAATTCGGCTGAACTGGACCTAGTGACGGGTCCTCTTTGCAGCCAGTTTGCAGGCACGGCTTGTATTCCCAAGCCTGCAAAAGTATGGCGCCATGACGGTCAAGATCGGCATCAATCCCATCACCTGGAGCAATGACGACGTTCCGGCGCTTGGCGGGGATACGCCCTTGGAGACCTGTCTGGCGGAAACCGCGCAGGCCGGCTACCGCGGCACCGAACTCGGCGGCAAATTTCCGCGCCAGGCCGAAGTGCTTGGGCCGCTCCTGTCATCCTATGGCCTGGAACTCGTCTCCGGCTGGTATGATGGCCGCATTCTCGACCGTACGGTCGACGAGGAATTCGCGGCGATCACCCCGCATCTGCAGCTGCTGCGCGACCTTGGCGCTAGGATCGTCGTTTATGCCGACACCTCGCGCGGTCGCCATGACGGCATTTTTGCGCCGATCTCCGAGCGTCCGCGCCTCGCCGACAGCGACTGGCGGGCCTATGGCGAGAAACTGACCGCCCTCGCCGACCGCATGGCCGCATTCGGGGTCGGCATGGCCTTCCACCACCACATGGGCACTATCGTCGAGACGGACGATGAAGTCGACAGGCTGATGGCGGCGACGGGCCGAAGCGTCGGCCTTTTGTTCGATACCGGCCACTGCCTGTTTTCGGGCGGCGACCCGCAATCGCTGTTGCAACGGCATCTCGACCGTATCGTGCATTTCCATTGCAAGGACGTTCGCACGGCGGTGCTGGAACGGGCACGCCGCGAGGACATGAGCTTCATGGCGGCGGTAATGGACGGCATTTTTACCGTGCCCGGCGACGGCTCGGTCGATTTCCTGTCATTGCTGAAACCTCTCGCCGCGCGCGGCTATGAAGGTTGGATCGTTGTCGAAGCCGAGCAGGATCCGGCCAAGGCGCATCCGCTGACCTATGCCAGCAAAGGCTATTTCTCGCTGCTCGCCACCGCCCGCGAAGCCGGCTTCGAAGTGGCGACGCGGCAGGCAGACTGACCGGCCCGCATTGCGAGCCGGAGGGACGTAATGGGCGCGCGCCTCGATGGGGTTAGCGACGCGAAAGCGCCCGGCGATCCGCGCCGCCTCGCTCCCTGCGCGGCGCGGATCGCAGAATTCCGGCTCTGGATTTCAAACCCCGACTTTCAAGCTTGAGGCCGACCGGAAGCCGTGCCTTGATGTAACCGAGGAGGAGCGACATGGCTTTCGAAGCTGCGCTTGGCATAGAACGGCTTTGCACCATCCGGGAGATCGCCGAGAAGGCGGAACTTGGCGCCGCCACCGTGCATCGCGCACTGAAGAACAGCCGCGAGGTCCGCCCCGAAACCAGGCGACTGGTGCTAGATACCGTCTGCCGGCTCAACGAGGAAAAGATCGCCCGCGCCGCCAGGTTCGTCGGGGGATAGTGCTGTGGCCGACCACATGCGCCTTTCCCTCGACATCATGTCGGTCGACCGCGCTTCGGAAGAACCGATGCATCGTCAGATCTACGGCGCCTTGCGACGCTTCATCCTTGACGGCCAGATCCCGCAGAACACGCTGCTACCGTCGACGCGCTCGCTGGCCGAAGATCTGAAGGTCGGGCGCAACACGGTCATCGCCGCCTATGACCAACTCCTCGCCGAAGGTTTTATCGAGGCGCGTGCCGGATCGGGCACCTGGGTGGCGCCGATCCAGCAGAACCGTCCTTTGGCATCCCTGCGCGCCGGACTGGCAGCGCCGCAAAAGCTGTCGCGGCGTGGCCAGACCATCGTCAACGGCCCGCAACCGCCGCGCAATGCCGGCGTCATCAATTTCCATCCCGGCGTCCCCGAAACGGCGTCTTTTCCGTTCACCATCTGGTCAAGTCTTCTGGTGCGCAATGCACGCAGCCGCGACGAGAGCCTGCTTGGTTATCTCTCCTTTGCCGGCCACCCCGGCCTGCGTCAGGCCATTGCCTCGACCATCGGCCTGTCGCGCGGCATCAGCTGCACCGCCGACCAGGTGATCATCGTCACCGGCGCACAAGCAGCGCTCGATCTCGTCTCGCGCGTGCTGATGGACGAAGGCGACCATGTCTGGATGGAAGAGCCCGGCTATCTCGGCGCCAAGAGCGCCTTTCTCGCCAGCGGCGCCAGATTAGCACCGTTGAAGGTCGACAGGCGCGGCTGGCATCTTGCCGATCCGGAGCTGCCGCCGGCGCGGCTGATCTATGTGACGCCATCCTGCCAATGGCCGTTCGGCACCATCATGCGCATCGAGGAGCGCCTGCAGCTGCTCGACATTGCCGACCGCAACGGCGCCTGGATCGTCGAGGATGACTATGACGGCGAATACCGGTTCCGCGGCCGGCCGGTGCCGGCGCTGCGCGGGCTCGATCACGCCGACCGCGTCGTCTATATCGGCAGCTTCGGCAAGACGCTGATCCCGGCGCTGCGCATCGGCTATCTGATCGTGCCGCGCGAACTGTCGGTGCCGTTCGACCGGGCGGTGAGCATCACCGGCCAGTTCGCGCCGCTGATCCTGCAGGCAACGGTCAACGACTTCATCACGCAGGGCTATTTCGCCACGCACCTCAAGCGCATGCGCCGGCTCTATGCGCGCCGGCAGGCGAACTTCGTCAAGCTGTGCCAGGAGCATCTGGCCGAATGGCTGACCGTCACGGAAAACGATTCCGGCATGCAGCTGCTGGCGAGCTTCCTCAGGCCCTATAAGGACAGTGACGTGGTCGCCGCCGCCCTCAAGGAGGGGCTCGACGTCCAGGGCATCTCGATCAACTACCATTCCACAGAACCCGAGCACGGCCTGCTGCTCGGCTATGCGGCGATGGACGAACGCCAGATCCTGCGCGCAGTGCTGGCGCTGCGCGCCGCGTTCCTAAGGTTGGATAGAAGCTAGGGCAAGCTTCGCCATCCGGGCTTTCCGGCGCCGGCGCATGTTGCCTGGGAAGACCGGGAATTCCTTGGAACCCGGCTAGGGACGCCGATGCAGCCAAGGCAGCGCCCGCTTCGCTCTCTCGGTGCGACGAGATCGCCCCCATGGATCAGCCACGCGCGCGCTTTACCCTACTGCTTGATCTCGGGTTCAACGAGCTTCGCCAGATTTCGCAGCGACTCCTGCCAGCCGAGATAGCAGGCCTCAACTGGGATGACGTCTGGAATACCGGCCTGCGTGATATTCACTTCGGTGCCGACCGATACTTTCTTCAATGTCACGGTCACCTCGATCTCGCCGGGCAGGTTGGGGTCGTCGAACCGGTCGGTGTAGCGCAGTTGCTCATTGGGCACGAGCTCGACATATTCGCCGCCGAACGAGTGGCTGTCGCCGGTGGTGAAGTTGCGGAAGGACATTTTGAACGTACCGCCGACTTTCGCCTCGAAGTGATGAACCGTGCAGGTGAAGCCATTCGGCGGAAGCCATTTCGCAAGTGCATCCGCTTCGAGGAACGCGCGGTAGACTTTCTCCGGGCTTGTTGTCAGAACGCGGTGTAGCCGTACGGTGCCGGGCATATCGTTAATCCTCCGTGGTTGGTGATCGATGCCCCCTAGGACGAGCGGAGCCCGGCCTATCCGACACGGGCCTGCGGATTTTTTGACGACCGGTTATGCCGGTCGGAATCCTCGCCCGGCCACCGAACATGGAACTCGGCCGCAGGGTAGCAAACCGCGTCGGAACTGGTCTAGTTCACACTGTCGAATTTCTGCAGATCAACCGGTGCCGCCTGGCGCAATTCGACATCATCGAGCGAGGCATTCTCCAGCGCCACCCGCGCCGCCGCGTCGATGTTGTGGATCATGTCCTGAATGTCGGTATCGCTGTGCGCCGGGTTCATGGCGATCATCACGGTGCGGTTGAGGATGTCGAGCGAGCGCTTGCCGAGGTCGTCGGAATAATCCAGCCGCAGGCCCTGGTTCTCGGGCAGCGCATAAGGATTGAGCGCCGGGTGATGCGCCCCTTCGTGCATCAGCACCTGGTCCCACTGGGTGAAATTGTGACGGCCGGTCTTGCCGGCAACGACGCTCGGAATGGTCTTCGAAAAAGTCTGCGCCGCCTGCTCGCTCGGCAGCAGGTACATCACCTGTGCGGCACAATCGTCGTCCGGGCTGTTCATCGGCGACGGCGTCAGACCGAGATTGCCGAGGTGGCGGGTACCGGCCAGCACCGTCTTCTTCTCGGCGCGCATCGCCTCGATGATGCCGTCCAGCCGGTCGAGCTGGACGTTGAGCATCGCCCCCATCAGTTCGGAAGCACGCGCGCCGATGCCAGCGAAGGGTTTGATGCTGTCGCTTCTGCCCTGCCAGTAGAAATGGCAAGGGTCGATGGCGCAGCGCGCCCGCTCCGCCACCTTCGGGTCGCTCGTGGCGACGCCGCCGCCCTCGCCCGAGGTCATGTTCTTGAAATAGTTGAAGGAATAGGCGCCGGCGTGGCCGATCGAGCCGAGCTTGCGGCCTTCATAGCCGCCGCCGATGCCTTGGCAGACATCCTCCAGCACCAGCAAGCCGCGCTTGGCAGCAATGTCCATGATCGCGTTCATGTTGCAGGCCGCGCCCCACATATGCACCGGGATGACCGCCCTGGTGCGCGGCCCGATGGCTTCGCGCAAAGCGATGGGATCGATTGTCAGGCTCTCGTCGATGTCGACGATGACGGGAATGGCCCCGACCGAAAGCACCGCGGTCGCGGTCGCCATATAGGTGTGCGCGGGCACCAGCACTTCGTCCCCCGGGCCGATGCCGAGGCCGATCAGGCCGGCGGCGAGCCCATAGGTGCCGCTGGCGGCCAGCGCGAAATGCTCGACGCCGAGATGCTGCGCATAGCGGGCCTCGAAGCGGTCGCATTCGCTGTCCTTGCCGTAACGAAACAGCGCGCCCGAGCGGATCACCCTGGCAATGGCTTCGATTTCCTCTTCGCCGGCGGTGTACATGACAGGCCTCCAAGTTACTTGGTAGTTTGGGTCACTTGATAATGTGGTCGCTTGATGGTGTGGACAGCTGTAGGCTTGTCGGCACAGTTTGAAAGAACCACTCCGCCGCTATTCGACCAAGCCATCTGCGCCCGGAAGACGGTTCCTATGAGTGGTTTTGAACCCTGATTGGGGAAATCGGCAGCTAAGTGTCTCAGCCGGCAGGCAAATTGTACCCATCCGAATTCGCCAAAGTGGCCCTGTCGGAAAGGCAGGTTTCGGCGTTCCATTCCGGCCAGTTGGGCAAACGGTTGGTTCCATGAAATACGGGACACACTTTGGAAGACCCCCGAAACCGGTATGCCGGCGGGAAGGCGGCCGTACGTGAACGCCGCCGGCTCCAGCAAGCGGATCGTGGTCCACGAGGACGATGTCGGCATGTGCCACGGGGCCAACAGCGCCTTCCTCGAATTGAGCGGACTGGGTGTCTGCAGTTCCGGCGCGGTAATGGTGCCGTGCCCCTGGTTCCTCGAAATGGCCGAAAGCGCCGTCGCCAACCCTGGCCTCGACCTCGGCGTCCACCTGACGCTGAACAGCGAGAAGCAGCATTACAAATGGCGGCCGTTGACCGCGCCGTCGCGGGCGGCCGGCCTGACCGACGAGTTCGGCTTCTTATGGCCCGACGTGGCGACCACGCGCCGCAAGGCGGTGCCGCAGGCGGTCGAGGCCGAGCTTCGCGCCCAGATCGACACCGCCTCTCGCGCCGGCATCGACGTCACCCATCTCGACGCGCATATGGGCGCGGCATTGTCGCCGGAATTTTGCGACATCTACATCAAGCTCGGGCTCGAATATCAGCTGCCCGTGCTCTTGACCAAGACCCTGTCCGCCTATTCCCCCAACGACAATCTGGTCGGCGTCACCGAGGAGGCGTTCCAGCGCGGCGTGGCGCTGGCCCGCGCCGGCGGCTTTGCCATTTTCGACGCCGCGATCCAGACGACCTGGGGCCGGCCGCGTTCCAGGCCGATCGAGCCCGCTTACAAAGCGCTCATCGAGGGTGTGCGCGAGGGCCTGACCTTCTTTTGCCTGCATTGCAACGCGCCCGGTGAACTCGAGCTGATCGAGCCGCGCTCCGCCTATATCCGCACCGAAGAGTACGAGCTGTTCCGCGACCAGGGCTTTCGCGACTGGCTCGCCGCGCAGCCGATCGAAGTCATCGGCATGAAGCCGTTGCGCGAGGAGCTTCGCGCAACACTCTCGGCCGGGCGAGCATCAACAACGGCCCGCGGCAGCAACGCGGGCGAACAGCGATTGGTGTCGGCAAAGGCCCGCAAAGCGGCCACCCGATCCGCGACATGAGCCGATCGTCGCGACCGGAAAACGGCGCCAAAGGGATTGGACAAGGGATTGGAACTGCAACGACAAATGGGAGAATAAGATGAAAACTCTTCTGAAAGTGGCATTGGGCGCCTTCGTCTCGGCGGGCCTGATGACAGGCATCGCGTATGCCGCGGGCCTCAAGGATCCGAAGGACGTCCGCATCACCTTCGTGGTGCACGGGTCGGCGTCCGATCCCTATTGGTCGGTGGTCAAGCGCGGCGTCGATGACGCGGCCGCCCTCACCGGCGCCAAGGTCGAATATTACGCGCCGCAGGTCTTCGACGTGGTCGAGCAGGCCCGGCTTCTGGACGCCGCCATCGCCACCAAGCCGGACGGCATCGCCGTCTCCATCGCCGACGCCAATGCACTCGGCAAATCGGTCAAATCCGGGCTTGCCGCCAATATTCCGATGGTGGTTCTGGATTCCGGCGAAAAGGAAGGCGCCGAGCTCGGCACGACGCTCTATGTCGGCACCGTTTCCGAATATGATTCCGGCAAGAAGGCCGGCGAGCGGCTGGCCAAGGAAGGCACGCTGAAGGTCGTTTGCATCAATCACGAGGTCGGCAATGTCAGCCTCGACCAGCGCTGCCAGGGCCTCAATGACGGGCTGAAGCCCTCCGGCGGCGGCACCGAGGTTCTGGCCGTGGCGCCGGATCCGGCTGACGTGCAGCGCCGCACCGAAGCTTATCTATCGGCGCATCCCGACACACAGGCGGTCTTCGCGCTTGGTGCCACTGCCGCCAATCCGTTGATCCCGATGTTCCGCGACAAGGAACTGTTCGGCAAGCTCAAGCTCTATACCTTCGACATCAGCCCGGAGGTTCTCGACTCTGTCGTCGCCGGCGAAATGGGCTTCGGCATGGACGCCCAGCAATATCTCATGGGCTATCTGCCGGTGATCTATCTGGTCGAGCAGGCGACGCACGGCTTCTGGCCGCAGAACAACGCCTATACCGGACCGCTGTTCATCGACTCGCCAGAAAAAGCCAAGGCGATCCTGGCCCTCGCCAAAGAGGGCATTCGCTAGCAAGTTCCGACGGAACGGGAGAATGCGCCAAGCGCTCTCCCGATCCGTCCGTGACCAAGATTGCGAATTGAGCGATTGGGGAGCCTAATGGCGGTCGTGGAAGACAACGCAGCACCTCCAGCCGAGCTGAAGGCGACCGACCGCTTCGGCATGACGTCGAAGCGGGCCGCCGGCGCCGACGAACGGTTGGCCAGCACCGGCAAGCTGACCCAGTGGCTGCGCCGGCCGGAAGCCGGTGCTGCCGGCGGACTGCTTGCGACGATCATCATCTTTGCGCTGCTGCCGGGCGCGGCGAACCTCTATTCGCTGCAGGGATCGATGACCTTCCTGACGCTGTCGGCGGAGCTCGGCATCGTCGCCACCGCGGCGGCACTTCTCATCATCGCCGGCGAGTTCGATCTTTCGGTCGGCTCCATGGTCGGCTTCGCCGGCGTCGTCATCGGGCTGACGGTGAAATACTGGGGCCTGCCGCTATGGGGCGGCATCGCCTGTGCCTTCGCCGTTGCCATCCTCACCGGGTATCTCAACGGCCTGATCGTGGTGAAGACGCGCCTGCCCTCCTTCATCGTCACCCTCGCCACGCTCTATATCCTGCGCGGACTGTCGATCGGCATCACCCGCGCCGTCACCGGCCGCACGCAGATCCCCTACATACTCGAAGGCGCACCGGACCCGGCGACGGCCGGCATTTTCAACGGCCATCTGCTCACCGGCCTGTTCCGCTGGATGGGCGCGCAAGGCTGGATCGCCACCCGCAGCGACGGCATTCCCTTCGTCGCCGGCATTCCGATGTCGATCGTCTGGTGGCTCGGCCTGACGGCGCTGGCCGGCTACGTGCTCACCCAGACGAAATACGGCAACTGGATCTTCGCCACCGGCGGCGACCTGATCGCAGCCCGCAACGTCGGCGTGCCGGTCGATCGCGTCAAGATCAGCCTGTTCATCTACACCGCCTGCGCGGCGACCCTGCTTGCCACGATCCAGGTGATGGAGGCGGGCTCCGCCGACACCACGCGCGGCCTGCTCAAGGAATTCGAGGCGATCATCGCCGCCGTCATCGGCGGTGTGCTGCTCACCGGCGGCTACGGCACCGTCTATGGCGTGTTGTTCGGGGCGCTGATCTTCGGGCTGGTGCAGATGGGCATCTTCTACACCGGCATCGACACCGACTGGTTCAAAGTCTTCCTCGGCATCGTCATCCTGATGGCCGTGCTGGTCAACAACTACATCAGGCTGAAGGCGCTCGGCCGCGTAGGTGGCAAATGACTGCGCCAGCAATGGAATTGCGCGGCGTCAGCGTCAATTTCGGCTCGGTGCGCGCGCTCCAGGACATCGACATCAAGGTCTATCCGGGCGAGGTCCATTGCCTGCTCGGCGACAACGGCGCCGGCAAGTCGACGCTGATCAAGGTTCTGTCCGGCGTCTACCGGCCGAGCAAGGGCGAAATCCTGGTTGACGGCAAGCCGGTCACTTTCCGCAGCCCGCGCGACGCGCAGGAGCTCGGCGTGGCAACGGTGTTCCAGGACCTCGGCATGATCTCGCTGATGTCGATCACCCGTAACTTCTTCCTCGGCCGCGAGCCTACCAAAAGCAGCCTGCCCTTCTCGCGCATCGACAAGGAGCGCGCCAACACCATCGCCAGGCAGGCGATGGCCGATATCGGCATCGACGTGCGCGACCCGACGCAGGCCGTCGGCACGCTGTCGGGCGGCGAGCGCCAGTCGGTGGCGATCGCCCGCGCCGTGCATTTTGGCGCGCGCGTGCTGATCCTCGACGAGCCGACTTCCGCGCTCGGCGTCCACCAGGCGGCGATGGTGCTGAAGTTCATCATCGAAGCGCGCATGCGGGGTCTGGCCGTGATCTTCATCAGCCACAACATTCACCATGCCTATCCGGTCGGCGACACCTTCACGCTGCTCAACCGCGGCCGCAATCGCGGCACCTACGCCAAGTCCGAGATTTCGCGCGACGAGGTCATCTCGATCATGTCGGGTGGCGAGGATCTGAAGGCGGTCGAGGCGGAGATTGCCGGCCTGCTCGCCCAGATCGGCAACCGGCCGCCTGCGGCGCCTTGAGCTGACTATCGGACATTGCGGGGAATGATGGCATGAGCAGGTTACGCGTCGGGGTCGTCGGCGCCGGCATGATCTCGCAGGTCGAGCATATCCCCAACCTGCTGCGCCTCGGCGAATTGTTCGGGCTGGTTGGCGTTGCAGATCCCTCGAGGATTTCGCGGCAGTTCGTCACCGACACTCACGGCGTTGCCAATTTCGAAACGATCGACCAGCTCTTCGACCAGCGCCTCGACGCAGTGGTGATCGGCTCGCCGGACCCGCTGCACCACGAACAGGTGCTGGCGGCGCTCGCGCGCGGCCTGCATGTCTTTTGCGAAAAGCCGCTCTGCTACTCGCCGGCGGAAATCCTGGAGATCCTCGCCGCGCGCGATGCCGCCAGGAAAGTCATGCAAGTCGGCTACATGAAGCGCTTCGACCCGAATTACCGGCTGGCGCTCGCTTCGCTGCCAGGCACATCAAGCACGCTGCGCGCGGTCTCGGTGGAAGTGAACGATCCCGACGCCTGGCCGTTCATCGCCCATCAGCCCTACAGGCGCGGCACCGATATCCCGAAGGACATGGTCGCTGCCGTCGCGGCCAAGCAGAAGCGCCAGGTCGAAGACGCCGTCGGCGTGCATTTGACCGACCTCGCTTTCCGTGGATTTACCGGCGCTTACAGCTCGGCCTTGATTCACGACGTCAATGCCGTCCATGGCCTGCTCGATGCGCTCGGCGTGCCGGACGGCGAAGTCGTCGGCGCGCAGATCTTCGCCAATGGCGACGGCGGCCAGGGCGCCGTCAAGCTTTTGGACGGACAGGCGCTGTGGACCATGACCCATCTCACCGTGCCCAAGCTCGCCGACTACAAGGAGCGGATCACGCTGTTTTTCGACGATGCCAGCCTGGAGCTCGAATTCCCCTCGCCCTGGCTCAATCATCATCCGACCCGGCTGACGGTGACGACCTCGGACGGTCACACGCTGTCGAAGAAAGATTTGCGCGCCGGCTATGCAGAAGCCTTCGTCGAGGAGATGCGTGGCTTCTGGGCGGCGATCGTCAATGGCGACCCCGTCGTCAACCCGCCCGAACACGCCGCCCGCGACCAGGCCTTGCTGATCCGGCTGACCCTGCGGCATCTCGCTACCGCACCTTTCGACTGAGTGCCTGTGGCCGAACGGCAGCTACCTGGACTTGATCACGCTGTCGGTATTGGCCAGCAGCTTGCGCACCGCATTGCGTGCCGCGTCCGGCCGCTGCAGGCGGATGCTCTTCTCGATCGCCTCATGCAGCCTCTGCGCATGCTGCAAATCGTCGAGTTCCCGCGTGGTATAAGCAAATAGATGATCGAACGCCGATTCGATCAGCACGCCGAGCGGCACCAGCAGGTCGTTGCCCGAGGCCCGCAGGATGGCGAGATGAAAACGCGTGTCGGCGCGCGTGCGCTCCTGCAGGTTGGTCGCCTCGCCCATCTCGCGGCAGGCCTGGCTGATCTCGGCCATCTGCTCGTCGGTGCGCCGCATGGCGGCGAAGGCGCTGGCCTCCGGCTCGATGATGTGGCGGAATTCCTGCACGGTTCTCAGGAACACCTCGCGGTCCGGCGAGGTCGCGTACCAGGCCAGCACATCGCGATCGAGCAGGTTCCAGCGTTCCTTAGGCTCGACCCAGCTGCCGATTTTGGGACGTGACGACAAAAGGCTCTTCGCCATCAGCATTTTGATGGCTTCGCGCACCGCCGAGCGGCTGACGTCGAAAGTCTCGGACCATTTGGCCTCGTTGGGCAGGATGGTTCCCGGCGGATAGTCGCCGCGCACGATCCTCAGCCCGATTTCGTTGGCCAGCGACGCATGCACGCTCGACCCCGGCATGCGTGCCGCATCGGCCCGGCGAACACCGCTCGTGCGTTCGGCGAACGCCTCGGCCGCTGTCTTTCCCTTATTCGGCTTCGCGTCCCGCATGGCTCCACAAAGTCCGGATTTGGAGGCGTGTCAAGGAGATGAAATCGACGGCAATATCTCCGTCTGACTTTCCGCATCCGTCGCCTCGCCGGCACCGCGCTTTGCCGAGCGCTCACGCCGGAGCGGCACGAACGGCTTCTCTTTGTTCCGACTGAATTCCTCGATCAGGAAATCAAGGAAGACGCGGATTTTCGGAGCGAGATGCTGCCGTGCCGGATAGACCGCGTAGAGCGTGGTTTCGACCTTGTCCCAGTCATCCAGAGCCGATTGCAGCTGGCCTGCTTTCAGGTCGCTCTCGACATAGGGATAGGGGATCAGGCTGACGCCGAAGCCGGCGCGCAGCGCATCGCGCACGGCAAGGCTCGACGACACCGAATATCGATGGCGATGCGCTCGGCGCGGCCGTCCTTGCGGAACTCCCATATGTCCGCATGTCCCGAGAGGCTGAACCGGATGCAATTGGCCGCCTTCAAGTCGGCAGGCGTTTTGGGCCGGCCATGCTTCTCGAAATAGGCCGGAGCTGCGCAAAGCACGTGCGGCATGACCGCAAGCTTTCTTGCGACCAGGCTGGAATCCTCGAGATTGTCGCTGCCGCGAATGGCAAGGTCAAATCCCTCCCGCACGATATCGACGCGCCTGTCGTCAAGATGCAGATCGAGTTTCAAATCGGGATAGCGCGATAGAAACGCGGGGATGGCAGCCGAAAGCCGTGTCAACGTGACGGTCATCGGCGCGCTGATCCGCAGCGTGCCGCTCGGCGCCGTCTTGATCGGGCCGAGAACCTGGTCGGCCCTGGCCAGCGCATCGAGCCCCTGCGTGACACGCTCCAGATAGATCCTGCCTTCTTCGGTCAGGGCCATGCGCCGCGTCGTCCGGTTGATGAGCCGCACGCCCAGATGCGCCTCCAGCTCTGCGATGTTCTTGCTGACCGCGGGAGGAGAGAGACCGAGCCGCCGCCCGGCTTCGGCAAAGCTGTTCAGTTCCGCCACATGGCGGAAAACCTGCAACGCCGTCAGGCGATCCATCGCACCATTCTCTTCCAGTAAACAATGTCTTTCAATTGTCGCATATTATCGCTCGTTGGTAAATTCTCTATCTGCTTCCCGAACGGCTTACTCAATTTCGGAATGACATGATGACCAACCCCACAATCTCCCTTATCGAGCGACGCATGTCGGCCAATCGGTTCGATGTCTCGCACGCATTGACGGATGCCGAGGTCGAGGAACTGGCACGCCTCGCAACACGCGCGCCAACCGCCTACAACCTTCAGAATTGGCGGTTCATCGCCGTGCGGACGCCGGAAGCAAAGGCGCGGTTGCGCAGCGTGGCCCATGGCCAGGCCAAGGTGCAGGAAGCAGCGGTCACCTTCATCGTCTGCGGCGTACTGCCCGACCACGCTGCCCTCAATGCAAGGCTGCTTCCTTTCGTCGAAGCCGGCTTCATGCCGGCGGATATGGCTTCGGGCTGGCAGGAAGGCGCCCGCACCCAATATGCCGATCCTCGGGCAGCCCGCGACGAAGCGGTGCGCTCGGCAACGCTTGGCGCTGCAACGCTGATTTTTGCAGCCGAAGCGCGGGGGCTCGTCGCTGGTCCGATGGGAGGCTTCGATGCCGAAGGCGTGGCCCGCGAGTTTGGCCTTGGATTGAATGAAGTGCCGGTGATGCTCATCGCGGTCGGCCGCGCCGCGCCCGGAAACTGGCCGCAAAAGCCGCGCCGCCCTCTTGCCGAAGTACTGGAAATCTTATGAAAACGCACCCTTCCGATCTGTTGCTTACAGCCATTGCACCGGCAATATGGGGCAGCACCTATGTTGTCACCACGCAGTTCCTGCCGAACTTTTCCCCGATGACGGTTGCAATGCTGCGAGCCCTGCCCGCCGGCTTACTGCTGCTGGCGATCGTTCGGCAACTGCCAACGGGCATCTGGTGGCTGCGCAGTTTCGTCCTCGGAGCCCTCAACATCTCGATCTTCCTGAGCATGTTGTTTGTCGCCGCCTACCGGCTTCCGGGCGGGGTCGCCGCGACGGTGCTGTCGGTCCAGCCGTTGATGGTGATTTTCCTTGCCGCTGCCCTGCTTGCCAGCGCCGTCCGACCGTTAGCGATCGTCGCTGCCCTTGTCGGGATCGCCGGTGTTGCATTGCTGGTGCTGACCCCGAACGCGACGCTCGATTTAGTCGGCGTTGCCGCCGGCCTCGCCGGGGCGGCCTCCATGGCCTTCGGCAGCGTATTGGCCCGCAAGTGGCAACCGCCAGTGTCGCTGCTTACCTTCACGGCATGGCAACTGACCGCCGGCGGTCTGCTTCTCGTTCCGGTAGCCCTGCTTTTCGAGCCTTCCATCCCAATCCCGACCGGCGCCAACCTGCTTGGACTGGCGTGGCTCGGGCTGATCGGCGCGGCGCTGACCTATGTCCTCTGGTTCCGGGGCATTGCGCGACTGGAATCTGCGGTGGTGTCGTCGCTGCTTTTCCTCAGCCCGGTGACCGCCGTGCTGCTTGGATGGGTACTCCTGGACCAGACCCTGACCTTGCCTCAAATCGCCGGCGTCGTTTTCGTCATCGGCAGCATCTGGCTGGCTCAACGCCCTAATCGCCATCGATCGGCCTCCCGTAGCGCATGTAATTAGGATGTTGCTATCTATTCGGCTGGTAGATGTTAATGATGGATGCTATCTGAGGAATGCATCAGGCGGGGGCGCCACATGAGCGGGGCTTGTACTTGGCTCAAGAAAAACACTGACCAGATAACGTCAGCTGCTGCGATCGCCGGGGTGCTTGTGGCAGGCGTCGGATTTTGGGTCACGTGGTATCAACTCTCAGAAACTACTGCAGCCCTCAAAGCATCCAATACTTACACCATTCAAAACGACGGGCGGGAGTTGCTAGATGTTGTGCAAGGCCGCGGCTACGTGCGGGATCTTTTAGCTGGGACTTTGAAGCCGGAGGATCAAACGAATGCCAAATTCGATATCTGGAAAATGTTGAACTTCTATCTGTCCGTTTACCGGCAATCGCAGGCTGACGGCATCACCGACGAGTTCAGGCGGGCCTATGTTCGCGACTTCTGTGGCTTCGTCGCACTGCCCGGCATCAACGCCGCGTGGAAAGAAATGATTGCCGAGAAGAGTTTGAACGAACAGCAGATCAACATGCGGGAGGATTGGTGTGAGGGGAAGTAACCTTCTAGCGGCCGTCCTATCTGGTCTAGTCCTATGCTCCGTAGCGAGCGCATCTGAATTCGGCAACATTTTTGGAAACGCCGAAACGAGCGCTGCTTCCCGAGCGGCGAGTGCCAAAGCGCTCGAAGCTATTGAACATTTGGTCGCGGGTCTTCGCGCCCGCGAGCTTTCTGGAGGTGAAAACAGAGGGGCAGAAGAGTTTGGCGTCGCTGCTCAATATTTCGCTGAAGCTGCGGACCAAATGGACAAACTGCTGGGCGACTTTCCCGATAAGCCGCTCTCTGACGCGCAAGTCGCATCCTTGAAATCCAAACTCGCCCCGGGCAGCCAAGAATATGTTCTCGTTGAAAATTCGAAGTCGCTGCGCGATTTGTACCAAGGGTTTTCGGCAAGGACCCGACAGATGTCCGCACTGGTAGGCGGCTTGGCGGGTCAACGAAACGCATTCGCGGCAATCTCTCCAGCGCTTATCAAATACTTTCGACTTGCCGACGGCATCGTCACGGCTCAGGCTGGGTAGGAAAATAAGAGTTGGACCGCCAACGCCATCGAATACCGCATTCCTGAGGCCGCGGAGACCCTTACTGAGGCCGAACGTGGGGCGGCAGTGGCGCGCCTCGAACTGGCCGGAATCATATCCCGTACGATCCCAGAGATCAGGATCCGGCCTCCCTTGGCGCATTGAGCCGCACGAAGAGCGCCGCTTTTAGGAAGGCGGCCTCTTCGATTGGACCCGACGCCAGCCGCCTCTTGCTGGCGGATGAAATCCTCAAGCTTTCCGTCTCTTAAGGCATCTTTGAGTGACAAGTTGGCCTATATTTTTTCCTTCTGAATCAAGAACTTACTTGCATAAACCTTGTTGAAAGGTTACCATGGAATATATTGGGCCGCAATGGATGGTGGATCGTGGCCGAAGTCGATAGCCGACAGGTCAAACTAAGAGTGGTCGGCACGGCCGACCTTAACCGCAAAGTTCGCGCCAGCGTCTTTGCGAGCAAGCTTGCGTCCCTAGTGAAGGCAATGGAAGCCGCCGACAAGTCAGCCAATGGTGAAACCACCTACGATTTTGTCATAGCCGACCTTAAGCCATCCAGCGCGTCGGCAACTATCGAGGAACAGCGCGCCAACAAGAACATTCCCCACTTCTCAAGCGTCGATACCTTTGGTCGCTGCATTCAGTCAGTTGCGACCGGGCGGTATGAGTACGCTCGCCAGCATCTCGAATGCGCTAGGCACATTGCCGTTCTTGCAAAGGGCGCAGAAGAGAATTTCGACGTAGCAGAAATCACTGTTAATGGGTTCGATATCGTTCGGGTGGATAAGCTCTTTTACGAAAGAGCCGCCGAAGCCGTTCGAATCGCGGCGGAAGAGCCAACCTGGTTTAAGGGCGTCACCGTGGGGTCGCTGGACGGAACCATTGTCGTTGAGGATGCAAGGTCCGGCACGCCTACTCTAACGCTACGCCTAACGATTGGCGGCAAAGACATAGCATGCGAGTGCTCGCGTTTTTCGTCTGAAGAACTCAAGCCATTTTTCGATAACAGAGTGCGGGTTACGGGGGCTATTACATACACCGGTAATTCAGGGCTCCCCCATAAGATCGAACTATACGAACTACCGCGTGCGATCAAAACGAACCCTGATATACAGCGGTGGGAAGGGTCGTTTGGGGATGCAAAAGAAGAGCGGGGTTGGCATAGTTGAAGGGGGTTTCGTCTCACTACTTTTGGGACGCGTGTGTTTTCATCCGGTACCTCAAGGGGGACCGGAGTGCTGAATTATTCCCTGATATCAGCCAGCACCTTAAGGATGCGAAGGCCGGGAAAACCGCCATCTATTATTCAACCTTGTCGATCGTCGAGGTGCGGCCAAGCTTTCTTGGCGGTGCGGGATATGGCGATTTCGATGCCTTTCTAGCCGACTTTGAAGGTGCATTTTTCGGCATAGATCCAACGCCCGACATAATGCGCTGGAGCGCTATCGTTCACGATATCAGCTACCCATGCCCCACCGGCGGAAAAGATGGCGTACTAACCACGCCAGACGCCATCCAACTTATGTCGGCAGTTTACCTGCGAGAGGCCGGTGGCGTCCCCGATATCGCCTTCCACACGTTCGACAACGGCAAAGGCACAACGGCGGAATCGGAAGGCAAAAAGACTGTCAGCTTACTTGAGTTTGAAAAGTGGGTGGTCGGGATACCAAAGAACTCTCAGACCAAGCGCATTTGCGATCTTCCGCGCTCAAAACCGGTACACCCCCTCCCAGATATGTTCGCCTAAGACGGAAACGCCGCTCGACCCGAAGGGAGCGGCGTTCGATGAAGGCCAGTGTCCTAACCGCTAGACGACCGCCCCACGGTAGGGCGTACGGGGATCGAACCCGTGTTTCTGGCTTGTTCTAAGCTACTCTCGCGCGAAACCCTAAGTCCCATTCACCGGGTTCATGTTCAGCATCAAGGATGACTGTCCAGGCCGGACGCATCTTATCGTATTTTTCTTCCCACTGGGTTTTCTCCAGCACCAAGCACTCGTCGCGCCTCAAATGGCCCGCTGCGAACATGGCAAGTTCACGATTTATGGCTGACTTCCCTACGTTGGTCGGATCGTTCACTGAGCCAACGCGGTACGTAACGTTCGTATCGTCTTCCATCTTATGTCTGTCCTTGTGTGTGTGTGTGTGTCGAGGCTGCCGTTGCAGCGTCAACAAGCTATCGAAGGACTGAGACCCCTTCAAGGCTAACTTGTCCCAAGGGGATAATGCCCTTGCGAAATAGCATTTGATCCATGACGTAGCGTTCAACGTCGCCAATGGCCCCTCCCATTCGCCTGCCTTCGGTGACTCTCTCCTTCTCGCCCGGAAAATCGGCTTGTCCCCAATACGGATCGGGTCGCGAATCTTGCGCGCAGGCTCCGTAGCTTCCGAACAGCAAAATCCCAAGAGCGCAGGTTATTAAGGCGAATCGCTCGCGCTCGGGGTCGTTTCGGATGCCATCCCTTGCCTCAGCCGCAGCGTCAGTGCGTCCAGAAATCGCGATGCGGCGCGAGCAGCTCGTCCTCGATCTCGGGGAATGGGCCAAAGACCTCGATCTTCTTCTGGCCCGAGCCGAGTACGATGCGCGAAGGGAGGCTCATCGTCGGGTTCTCCGCGTGATCCCCGGTCAGCGCCAGAAGCTTAGTCTCCTCGAAGCCGTAGACCAGCCGGCCGATATTCGCCCAGTAGAGCGTTCCTGTGCACATCGCGCAGGGCTCGCCCGTTGAGACCAGCGTGCAGGACCAGAGGAAATCCGGCTCATAGGCAGCCGCGGCGCGCCGGGCGAGTTCCGTCTCGGCGTGGCGTACCGTATCGAGATTTCCCTGGCGCATCAGCACGTGATCGTCCGGCCCGACCAGCACACACCCGAACGGATGGTGCCCATGCGCCGCCGCCTCCCGAGCGACCGCGTCGGCGACGCGGAGGTGGGCGAGCATCTGATCGCGGGTCATTGCAGGATCCTATCACGATGGCGCGACGGAGGGGTTGCGAGGTGCGGAACACGCCCCGCTTTTCCCGCGCCTCTGCACTCGTCAAAGCGTGTCGTCATCAACCAGTTACCCCGTCGACAATGAACCGACATCCGCCCGATGACCGGCCTAATTGGGCTGAAATTGCCGCGTTCGTGGAGCATTGGCAAGCCCGGACCGTCGCCACCTCGTCGCCACGGAGGCTGCCTTCAGCAAAGTCGTAACGCCGTCGCAAGAGGCCAGCTTTTTGAACACTCAGAGGCGGAGATGACTGCTGACGTGGAACAACGGCCTAGAGGCCGGTGAGCAATTTCTTAAGTAGAGCATTAAAAGTTTCCTGCTCCGCCGGCGTCAGCACGGAGATTAATTGCTCTTCCAGCGCCACCATCGGACCGATCAAATCGTCTATCGCGCGCTTGCCGCCAGTCGTCAGCGCAATTTGCTTGCCGCGCCGGTCGTTAGGATCGGGGCGTCGTTCAACCAGCCCGGCGCGCTCCAGCCGGTCCAGGCGGCTCGTCATGCCGCCCGAGGAGATCATTGCCGATTCGTAGAGCTGAGTAGGTGAGAGCATATAGGGTTCACCGGCGCGCCTGAGCGGCGTGAGCACATCGAACTCACCTACGTTCAGGCCTGCTTCTTTGAGCAACGGGTTCATGTGATCGCGGATAACCCGCGCGGCGGCATCAAGCAGACGACCTACCGTTTCAACAGGTAGCAACGGAAGATCGGGGCGCTCGCGGGCCCATTCCTTAGCTGCGGCCTCGGCCCGATCCATGGCAAATATTCCCTTGGCAAAATGTATCTTGCAATCAAGATACATTGCATCTACTAACATTACAGCAAGATAATAGCGCAGCGCGCATTCCTGGAGAAGGCGAAATCGATGCCCAAAATGATTTTCGTGAACCTGCCTGTCCGTGACCTGTCGGCGTCGACGGCGTTCTACGCGGCGCTAGGCGGCACTGTGAACCCGCAGTTTTCGGGCGACAAATCCACCTCGCTCATGTTCTCGGACACGATCGGGGTGATGCTGCTGATCCATGACCACTACCGTGAATTCACTACACGCCCAATCGGCGACGCACGGCGCGACAGCCAGGCAATGATCGCCCTCACTGTCGATAACCGCGACGCCGTCGATGCAACACTGACCAGCGCGGTCGCGGCGGGCGGTCGCGCCGATCCCAACCCGGCACAGGATCTTGGCTTCATGTATAATCGCCACATCGAAGACCCAGATGGCTACGTTTGGGAAATCGTATGGATGAACCCGACGGCGAACGCCTGAACGTAGGGCGTGGGCGCATCGGCCGTAGCGGGTCATGAGCCTAGCCTCATGACGGGCCATTGCGGGCTGGCACAGTGCCGGCTCCGCGTCAGGTGCGCCCGTCAGCTCGTCTTGACATATTTCCGCCAGCTGTATTCCGGCCGGAAGCCGAGCATGTCGCGCGCCTTGCGGTTGGAGAGCAGCGTCTCGTATTCGCCAAGTTCGCCCTTGACCGGCACGTCGGGATAAAACCGCTTCAAAAGTTCGGCCGTCGGCAGGTCGGATGAGGTGTCGTCATTGGCGGCGTTGAACACCTGATAACCGAGCCCGTCCTTCTCGATGGCGCGCAGCGTGATCTGGCCGAGGTCGCGCGCGTCGATATAGCTCCAGGCAATGCGCTTGCGGAAACCCGGATCGGCGAACCATTTCGGAAACAGCGAATATTCATGCGGCTCGATGACGTTGCCGATGCGCAAGGCATAGATGTCGAAGCCGCTGCGCAGCGCAAAGGCCCGGGACGTCTTCTCGTTGACGACCTTGGACAGCGCGTAGCTGTCCATCGGATCGACGTCGTACGCCTCGTCGAGCGGGAAATGCGTCGGATCGCGCGGTTCGTTGGCGAAGACCAGGCCGTAGGTCGTCTCGCTGGAGGCGATCACCACCTTGCGGATGCCGAGCTTTACCGCCGCCTCGATGACGTTGTAGGTGCCGAGCGCGTTGATGCGGAACACCTCATTGTCGGGCGTGATCATGATGCGCGGGATCGCTGCGAAATGCACCACGGCATCGACCGGCTGCGTGCGCAGCGACGGGTCGAATTCATGCAGGCCCATATAGCTCGACAGCGCATTGAACACCTGCCCGCTGTCGGTGATGTCGGTGATCAGCGTGCGCACCTTGGGATTGTCGAGCGGCTTGGTGTCGATGTTGAGTACCTGGCAGCCCTGCTCGACCAGATACTGTACGACGTGGCGCCCGGCCTTGCCGCTGCCGCCGGTGAACATGATCCGCTTCGTCATTTTGCTCTCCCTGGAATTCATGTGTATTGTCAGACAATATCGAACTCTGCAATCGCCTGCCACGGCATGCGGCAAAAACCCGCTTCAACAATTCGCCGGCAAGGTGCAGCGCCGTCATCCATCATTGCAAAATAGGACGAAACGACATGAACACTACCGCCGCGAGCGAAAAGATCGGCTTCATCGGGCTTGGCCTGATGGGCCATGGGATCGCGAAGAACATCGTCGACAAGGGCTATCCGCTGACGTTTCTCGGCCGCAAGAACCGCACGCCGGCCGAAGACCTGCTCGGCCGCGGCGCCAGGGAAGCGGCGACCTCGCGCGACGTGGCAGTGGCATCCGATGTCGTCTTCATCTGCGTCACCGGCTCGCGCGAGGTTGAAGCCATCATCCGCGGCCCAGGCGGCCTCAGGGAAGGCCTGAAGCAGGGATCGGTTGTCGTCGACTGCTCGACCTCGGATCCTGTCTCGACGGTGGCGCTGGCCGCCGAGCTCAAGGGGCTCGGCGTCGACTATGTCGATGCCCCGCTCAGCCGCACGCCGAAGGAGGCCTGGGAAGGCACGCTCGACGCCATGGTCGGCGCGCCCGATGCGGTCTTTGCCCGGGTGAAGCCGGTGCTCGACACCTGGGCCGGGCGCATCGTCCATATCGGCGACACCGGTGACGGCCATCGCATGAAGCTGCTCAACAACTTCATTTCGCTCGGCTACGCCGCGATCTATTCCGAGGCGCTGGCGCTGGCGCAGAAGGTCGGCATCTCGCCGCCGCGCTTCGACAGCGTCATCCGCAACGGCCGCATGGATTGCGGCTTCTACCAGACCTTCATGCGCTGGACGCTGGAAGGCGACCGCGACGCGCACAAATTCACCATCGCCAACGCCTTCAAGGACCTCACCTATCTCGAATCGATGGCGGGTGCTGCCGGCATCGCCAACCCGCTCGGCAACGCCACCAAGAACGCCTTCGCCGGCGCCTTCGCGACCGGCCCAGCCGACCAGTATGTGCCGATGCTGGCCACGCATATCGGCAAGGTCAACGGCGTTGACCTCATGCCCACCAGGGATAGCAAGAAGCAGACGATCTGAGAACGTTGGGATTAACGTCTGTCGCAAAACACCAACATTCGACTGCCGCAGGCTAGTTCGTTTGCACAGAGGATTTGGTTCTTCGATTGAGCCCGAAAGGAACTGTAGACGTTCGCTGCCGACCAGCTACAGCCGCCAATCTCCAACGCTGGCGATTAGCCACATGCTACCACACCTTCGTCATCCCAGGGCGGAGCAGAAGCGAAGCGACGTCGCGCAGACCCTGGGATCCATGCCGTGACATCCGCCGAAGAATGCAGCGGCTCAGAGCGGCGCTTGCATCCGCCATTGCGCTCGTTGCCGTTCCACCATGACCGCGAGCCAGAAGCTGCTGAAGCGCTGGCTCCACCAATGAGAGACCGAATTGATCGAGGCGACCAGTCCCAGAGTGCTTCGAGCTTTTTCGTAGGACAGGGGTGGCAGCGTTTGGTTCTGGTCCGCTGGAGCACTGCCGCAAGGTAACGGCATGGATCCCAGGGTCTGCGCCGCGTCGCTTCGCTCCTTGCTCCGCCCAGGGATGACGAAGGGAGGATTTCGGCTAATCTCCTAAATTTGCGATTTGCCACTGACAGGAATGATCGACCTTCGTTGCCGGTTGACCCGACTTACGCGCAATTGGCCGAGAAACGATCAAATTAGCGCCGAGACCGGCCGATAACGTCATCTGTATTCGCGAGAAGTCCGTGCACCGCAGCACGCACAACTTCCGATCGGGAAGAAGCCAAAAACGAAAAACCCGCCTCGGGAGGCGGGTCGTTGGAGCCAATTAGCACCATACCCAAATTACTAGCATAGCTGCCGGCACAAAGCAAGAACAAAATACGGCGCGGCGGTAAAAATCCACAGCCTGGTGCAATCATCACCGCCGCGACCGGCCGATGACATCGTCGGTGTTGGCAAGAAGTCTGTGCACCGCGGCACGGGCTGCGGCCGGCCGCTGCAGGCGGATGTTTTTCTCGATTGCCTCATGCAGCCTCTGCGCATGCTGCTGGTCGCTGGTTTCGCGCGTGACGAAGACAAACAGGTGATCGAGCGCCGATTCGATCAGCACGCCGAGCGGCACCAGCAGATCGTTGCCGGAAGCGCGCAGGATGGCGAGATGAAACCGCGTGTCGGCGCGCGTCCGCTCCTGCAGGTTGGTTGCCTCGCCCATCTCGCGGCAGGCCTGGCTGATCTCGGCCATCTGCTCGTCGGTGCGCCGCATGGCGGCAAAGGCGCTGGCCTCCGGCTCGATGATGTGGCGGAACTCCTGCACGGTTCTCAGGAACACCTCGCGGTCCGGCGAAGTCGCATACCAGGCCAGCACATCGCGATCGAGCAGGTTCCAGCGCTCCTTCGGCTCGACCCAACTGCCGATCTTCGGGCGTGACGCAAGCAGGCTCTTGGCCATCAGCATTTTGATGGCTTCGCGTACCGCCGAGCGGCTGACGTCGAAAGTCTCGGACCATTTGGCTTCGTTGGGCAGGATGGTTCCCGGCGGATAGTCGCCGCGCACGATCCTCAGCCCGATTTCGTTGGCGAGCGACGCATGCACGCTCGAGCCGGGAAAGTGTGCGGCGTCGGCACGCCGAACGCCGGCCGGCCGCGCAGCCTCGGCCTTCAACTTGGCGGGTCGCTTTTTTGATGTCGCGTCCGGCATTGGTATTCCCCGGCAGCTTCTTGTCGAAAGCCTGAATTCAGGGCACGACAAAGCAGCGGCCTACGCTCCAAAGCAGCGTCGCCTCGTGCGTTTGTATGGACGGTCTGTGACGGGGCGCCCGTCGAAGGGCGCCCCGAAACTGCGAACCTACTTCTGGATGCAGGTGTCGACCGTGTCCTTGGTGCATTCGTCGAGGCCGGTGAACACCGGATCGGCGACCGGCTTGCCGTCGACCAGGTCGATCATCACCGAGGGCGCCTTGTAGCCCATCTCGAACGGCCGCTGGCCAACCAGTGCGGTCACCAGTCCGTCACGAGCAATCGCCACCTCGTCGCCGATGGTGTCGGCGGCGCCGATGACAAAGGCGTTGCTGGCGATCTTGTCGGCCATCGGCTTGAACAGGTCGCGGTAGGGCTGCGGAGCGCCGAACAGCGGCCAGCCGCCCATGATGCCGAAGGCGTCGAGATCGGGATTGGCGGCGAGGATGTCGGTCATCGCCTGCACGCCCTTGGCGCCGTCGTCATTGGTGAACACCGGGCAGCCGGCAACTTCCGTCCAGCCGCCTTCGCCCGCCAGCGCCGCGAGGCCGTCCTTGCCCGAAAGCGCGTCACGCATACCCTGCGCGCGGCGCAGGATGTTGTCGGCGGCCGGATTGCCTTCGATGGTGCAGATCTTGCCGCCATTCGGCTTGGCCTTCTTGATGTATTCGCCGATCTTGTGACCCATCAGGTAATTGTCGGTGCCGAGATAGGTCTTGCGCAGCGCCGCATCTTCCTTGCTGAGGTCAGCGTCGAGGGTCATGATCGGGATCGACGGATTGGCGCTTTTGATCGTCTGCGCGATCAGCGGCGCGTTGGACGGCGAAATTGCCATCGCCACCGTGTCGGGCTTGCTCAGCATGTCCTGAACGATCTGGGCTTCACCGGCCTCGTCCGAGGTCGATGCCGGTCCGGTGTAGAAGCACTCATATTCCGAGCTGGCGTTTTCCTTGTTCCATTTCTCGCAACCCTGGTGGATCGCCTCGAAGAATGGATTGTCGAGACCCTTCACGACGATGACGAGCTGTTTCTTGGCCATAGCCGGCCCGGCACCCAGCGCCAAGACGGCGGCGGCAGCGAGCAATAGTGATTTCCTCATGTCAGTCCTCCCTTTTGAAACAAACGGACACCGCGTGCCCGCCACACACAGATCGACCCGGAGCAAGATGACAGAGGACGTCGCGCTCGTGTCGCCAAGCCAGGTCGATAAGCATTTTCATCTTCAGTCTCAGACCGGCGCCGACAGATATCGCTGGCTACCAAATCCCTGACCGACAAACCCTCACCGATTCCTTCCGGCAACCCGGGACATCGGCGCAAGCTCCTCCGACACTTAGCTAATATCGCCTTGTCACCGACGTCAATGCTATTTGTCCTACAAAACTGATTTTTCGAAAGATGCCGTGGTTGACGCCAAGAAGGCTTATGCGTAAATGGGCGAAATCGCTGCTCCCGGGAGGAACTGGGGAGAGCGAAAGGCCGCGGCAGAACCGCAGGCCGCAAAGCACGGGGAGGCAAGAAGGCTGGTGGCGGTTCTCGAACTCACCAACATCTCGAAGCATTTTGGCGCCATCCAGGCGGTCAACGACGTTTCGTTGTCGATCGAGGCCGGACAGGTTGTCGGCCTGATGGGCGACAACGGCGCCGGCAAGTCGACGCTGGTCAAGATGATCGCCGGCAATTTCCCACCGAGCCATGGCACGATGCAGATGGACGGCAAGGAGCTGATCCTGCACAAGCCGGTCGAGGCGCGCCAGCACGGCATCGAAATCGTCCATCAGGACCTGGCGCTGTGCAACAATCTGACGGCCGCCGCCAACGTCTATCTCGGTCGTGAATTGCGCCGCGGCCTCGGGCCGCTTCGCATCCTCGACTATGCCGCCATGTACAAGCGTGCCGGCCAGATCTTCGCCGAGCTGAAATCCGAAACGCGCCCGCGCGACCTGGTCAAACAAATGTCGGGCGGCCAGCGGCAAGCGGTGGCGATCGCCCGTACCATGCTTTCACAGGCCAAGATCGTGCTGATGGACGAGCCGACGGCAGCGATCTCGGTGCGCCAGGTCGCCGAGGTGCTGAACCTGATCCGCCATTTGCGCGACCAGGGCATCGCCGTCGTGCTGATCAGCCACCGCATGCCCGACGTCTTTGACGTTGCCGACCGCGTCATCGTCATGCGGCGCGGCCGCAAGGTCGCCGACAAGACGATCGCATCGAGTTCGCCGGAAGAAGTCACCGGACTCATCACCGGCGCCATCGAACAGGTATGATTGACGCCTCAACCAGAGTAAAAAAGGTCGATAATGGCAGTCACCCTTGATCAGACGATCGCGCACAAGCAGCACACCTTGCTGAGCAAGGTGTTTGCCAGCCAGACCTTCTGGGTGGTGATCGCGGTCATCCTCGCCTGCCTGTTCCTGTCGGTGGCCACGGATTCCTTCGCCACGACCAAGAACCTCTACAACATCACCCGCAACGTCACCTTCGTCGCCATCGTGGCGCTCGGCATGACCTTCGTCATCATCACCGGCGGTATCGACCTGTCGGTCGGCTCGGTGCTTTGCCTGTGCTCGATGGTGCTGGCCGTGACCATGCATGCCGGCTACGGCATCGAGATCGGCATTGGCGCTGCAATCGCCACGGCGCTGATCATCGGCGCCTTCAACGGGGTTCTGATCGCCTATCTCGGCTTTCCGCCCTTCGTGGTGACGCTCGGCATGCTGTCGATTGCGCGCAGCCTAGCCATGGTCGCCTCCAACAACACCGTCGTCTTCCAGTTCGGGCCCGACCACGACAAGCTGCTGGCGCTGGGCGGCGGCGCCTGGGTGTTCGGCATCGCCAATCCGGTGCTCTACATGATCGTGCTGGCGTTGATCACGGGCTTTGTGCTGCGCTGGACGAAATTCGGCCGGCACATCTTCGCCATCGGCGGCAACGAGCATGCGGCAACGCTGACCGGCGTTCCGGTGCGCCAGATCAAGGTCGTCGTCTACATGATCTCGGCACTGGCGGCTGGCCTTGCCGGCATCATCCAGACCGGCTGGCTGGGCGCGGTCACAACAAATCTCGGCAACGGCATGGAACTTCAGGTGATCGCCGCCACCGTCATCGGTGGCGCCAACCTTGCCGGCGGCATGGGCACCGCTTTCGGCGCGGTCGTCGGCGCGGCGCTGATCGAGGTCATCCGTAACAGCCTCGGCCTGCTCGGCATCAATGCCTTCTGGCAAGGCGTGTTCATCGGCGGCGCCATCCTGCTGGCCGTGCTCTTCGACCGCATCCGCAATTTCAGGCGCAACGACTGACGTTCAAGCCCCAACGTCCCCTTCTCCCCTTGTGGGATAAGGTGTCGCCGAAGGCGACGGATGAGGGGTGCTCCAGCTTGGCATCGCCTCATTTCTTCCAACACCCCTCAAGCGGCTCGGCGCTAACGCGCCGATCCACCTTCTCCCCCAGGGGGAGAAGGGGACGCGCTCCTATCGCCGAGTCTGAAAATCCGCCGGTGCGGCGCATGGCCGGCGCCCGGGCGTGCACATCCCGTCTTGACGCAAGCCCGAACTGAGCCGCACAATCGCTCGCAGCAGGCGAAGGGAGGCCAGTCGCCTGCGGGAGGATATACCCATGACGGAAGCGATCAGGCTCTACTGGGGCCGGTTCGGACATGTTTCTGTCCTGAACGTCGCCAGCGACTTCGTCACCCATGCCCATGTCGAGGCGCATATCATCATCTGGCTGGAAGGCACAGCCGGCGAGATGACCATCGGCCGCGAGACGGTGCGGCTTGGACCGGGCACCGCCGCCGGCATCAATTCCTTCCAGCCGCACAGCCACGCTCTGTCCCGCGATGGCACGCCTGGCCTGTTCCTCGCCTTTTACATCGATCCGGACTGGGCTCGAAAACGCCGCGAGCTGCCTTCCTCCGCGCCGCTGTTCTCGAGCCCGGCAATCACGCTCGAGCCTTGGCTGCACAAGGCAGCGGCCAACCTCCTCGACCATCTCAGCGACAATGTGAGCATCGACGACATCGCCAATTACGAGATCGAGCGCTTCATCGACAGCGTGCTCGACGCCGCCGACGCGTCCACACCGCAGACGGTGCGCGCCCGCGTCAACACCATGCACGATTTCCGCGTCCGCAAGGCGATCCAGCTGATGAAAGCCAATGTCTGCGAGCGCATCTGCTTCGACGACGTGGCGCGCAGCGTCGGCCTGTCGCGGCCGCATTTCTTCGCGCTGTTCAAGGAACAGACCAATCTGACGCCCAACGTCTATTGGAACACGCTGCGCATGGAGGAAGCGGTGCGGCAGTTGCAGTGGTCGCAGGAGCCGCTGATCTCGGTCGCCTGCAATCTCGGCTTCACCACGCAAGGCAATTTCTCGCGCTTCTTCCGCGACCATGTCGGCGTCCCGCCGACGCTTTACCGTGAGGCGGCGCGGGCGATCAGCTGAGCGCCCGTTTTTCAGACTATTCGATAGGCGTTCAAGACGCATTGATAAGCGCTGCCGAACCTGCCGCCCTACCTTCCCAAGCAGCTGATTTGCAAGGGAACGATCATATGGCGAAAGTCACCATCTCCAGCGTCATCGACGCACCGGTCGAAAAGGTCTGGGCGCGCATACGCGACTTCAACGGCCTGCCGAGCTGGCACCCGCGCATGGTCGAAAGCCACATCGAGGACGGCAAGGATGCCGGCACGATCGGCTGCGTGCGCAATTTCCAGCTCGCCAGCGGCGCCCGCCTCCGCGAAAAGCTGCTCGATTTCTCCGACGAGAATTTCCTCGTCAGCTACTCCATCCTGGAGACGCCGCAGCCGCTCACCAACCACAAGGCGACGCTGCAGTTGCGGCGGGTGACCGACGGCGACCGCACCTATGCCGAATGGACCGCCAGTTTCGACGCCCCTCCCGAAGAAGCCGACAAGCTGGCCGAAGGCATGGGCGCAAACGTCTTCCAGGGCGGCTTCAACGCCCTGAAGGCGCATTTCGCGGGCAAGGTTGAGCTGAATTGAGCTGACAAACAGGAGCGTTCCATGGCGCTTGCACTGCAGACTTTCCCGACGGTGAAGGACGCCGGCGCGGCGCTGAAAGCCGCTGGCACCCGCTATCTCGGTGGCGGCACGCTGGTCGTGCGCGCCGTCAATGAAGGCGACGTGTCGATCTCCGGTTTCGTCAGGTCGACCGAACCGGCGCTGTCGGTCATCCGCATTTCCGGGGGCACGGTCGGCATTGGCGCTTCGGTGACCATGGCGGCGATCGCCCGTCACCCGGATCTCGCTCCGCTGGCCAGCGCCGCGCGCGCCGTCGGGGGACCGGCGATCCGCAATATGGCGAGCGTCGGCGGCAATCTTTTCGCGCCGACGCCTTACGGCGATTTCACCGTTGCGCTGCTGGCTCTGGACGCAACCGTCAGCACCGGCGACGGCGAGCTGCCGATCGAAACCTTTCTGGCAAGGCGCGATAACAATCGCGCAATCGTCACCGCGGTCGGCTTCACGCTTCCGAAGGAAGGCGGCTTTCGCTTCCTGAAAGTGTCGCGGGTCAAGCCAAAGGGCGCCTCGGTGCTGAGTATCGCCACGGTGCTGGAACACGCACCGGACGGCACCGTGTCGTCCGCGCGGATCGCGCTCGGCTGCATGGCCGACCGGCCGATCCGTGCCAGGGCGGCGGAGAAGGCCTTGATTGGCCGCAAACTCACCGCCGAAGGCATCGCACCGGCACTGGCTGTTGCCCGCGACGGCACTTCGCCGCCAACCGATCCGATCGCCAGCGCCTGGTATCGCAACGAAGTCCTGCCGGTCCATCTCGGCCGGCTGCTGCTCGCCTGAAAGCCCATGGCGCGGATGTCCGCCTGGCCGCGGCGCAAGGAGTAAAAAGATGGCAATGGTCCCGGTTCAGTTCACGCTCAATGGTGCCGAAAAGGCCGAATTCATCGACAGCGGCACGACGCTGCTTCATGCGCTGCGCGACAAGATCGGCGACACCTCGCCGAAGGGCGGCTGCCATCAAGGCACCTGCGGCGCCTGCTCGGTCGTCATCGATGGCGAACTCCGGCTCTCCTGCCTGACGCTGGCAGAGGCCTGCAACGGTGCGACTATCACCACAACGTCAGGGCTTTCGGTAGGCGGCGTGCTGCATCCGCTGCAACGCGCTTTCCTCGACGCTTTCGCCACGCAATGCGGTTTCTGCACGCCGGGTATGATCATGGCCGCCAAGGTGCTGCTCGACCACACGCCGAACCCCAGCCGTGACGAGGTGGTCGAGGCGCTGTCGGGCAACATCTGCCGCTGCACCGGCTACGAGCCGATCATCCAGGCGGTGCTGACTGCCGCACGGTCCAATTCGCAGCACGCGGCTTGAGGGGAGTAAAAGAGATGGAACTCCGCAAGAGCTATTTCGCCGACCAGCGCAAGGACGATCTCCACGAGATCGGCCAGCCCCGGCCGCGCTCCGATTCACCCGGTCATGTCACCGGCAAGACCGCCTATTTCGCCGACCGCAATTTTCCCGGCATGCTGCACCTGAAGATGGTGCGCAGCCCGCACCACCATGCCCGCATCCGCAGCATCGACATATCAGCGGCCGAGAAGCACCCGGGCGTGGTGAAAATCCTGACCGCCAAGGATGTGCCGCACAATGTCTACACCATCCTGATCCTGATCCAGATCGGGCCGGAAGACGAGACGGTGCTTGCCGACGGCAAGGTGCGCTGGAAGGGCGAAGCCGTGGTTGCGGTGCTAGCCGAGACCGAACGTGCCGCGCAGGAAGCGGCGGCCAAGGTCAAAGTCGATTACGAGGTGCTGCCGGCCGTCTTCGACATGGAGGAAGCGCTGAAGCCCGGTGCACCGATAGTGAACGAATATCACGGCCAGAATTATTACCTCTATGACAGCGGCGAATGCCGCAAGGTGCGCTTCGGCGATATCGAGGCCGGTTTCGCCGGGGCCGACCACGTGCTCGAACAGACCTACCAATCCTCGCCGATTGAACACGCGCCGACCGAGACGACCGGCTGCATCGTCGCGCCAGAGGGCAACGACCGCTTCACCTGCTACACCAACACGCAGGCGATGTTCTTCACCCTCGACAATGCCTCGATCATCCTGCAGGTGCCAGGCAACAAGCTGCATTTCGTCGGCGGCACTGTCGGCGGCGGTTTTGGCGGCAAGGTCGACGTCATCGTCGAGCCGATCGCCATCCTCGGCGCCAAGCTGACCGGGCGTCCGGTCTCCTTCATCTACAGCCGCGAGGAGGAGATGCAGATCTCCTCGCCGCGCGCAGCGGAAAAGGTCGTCATCAAGGACGGCGTCATGAAGGACGGCCGCATCGTCGCGCGCAAGGTCACCGGCTATACCGATGCCGGCGCCTATTCGCGCCACTCACCCTATGGCGCACAGAAGGGCGCCGGCCACTATCCCGGCCCTTACACGATCCCGAATGTCTGGATCGACACCTACTGCGTCTACACCAACCGCACGCCCTCCTCCGCCATGCGCGGCTTCGGCGTGACCATTGGCGATTTCGCGCTTGAGGTGCAGATGGACAAGCTCGCCCGGCTGATCGGCATGGACCCGCTCGAGTTCCGCTTCATCAACGCCTACCGCGACGGCGATATGAAGGCGCATCGCCAGCCGACCGAAGGCGCTGCGCTGATCGAGTGCATGCAGGAAGCCTCGCGCGCCGCCAACTGGCCGGTGGCGGAAAAGTACCTCTCCATGTCGTCCTACACGAAGGGAGCTTGAGATGGCGATCAGGCGCGGACGCGGCGTCGCCGCAATCAATTATCCGACCGGCATGAACCTCGGCGGCGACCCGACGCAGGCGCTGGTGCATTCGACACCGACCGGCAATTTCATGGTGACGCTGTCATCAGTCGATCTCGGCCAGGGCATGAAGCAGATCATGGCGCAGATCTGCGCCGAGACGATCGGCGTGCCGACCGACCGCGTCGTCGTCGACACCGCCGACACCGACACCGGCCCGCACTGCATGGGCACCTTCGCCTCGCGCGGCACGCACCGCGCCGGCAACGCCGTCATCCAGGCGGCCAGGGAAGCCCGCCAGGTGATGCTGGAAGTGGCGGCCGAGGAGCTGGAAGTGAATGCCTCGGACCTCGAGACCGACGGCCAGGGTAACATCCTGGTCAAGGGCGCGCCGCAGAGATCGATCTCAATCTTCGATGTCGCGCTGTCAGCGCATTTCAAGCGCGGCCGCTCGATTTCCGGCCGCGGCATGTTCCTCATCCCCCGCTCGTACCCCGAAAAAGAGACCGGCGCGATGAAGCCGTCGACCTGTTATGCCCATGCCTGCACGGTGGCGGAGGTCGAGGTCGATGATGAGACCGGCGAAGTCACCGTGCTGACCGTGAAGAACGTTTTTGAGATCGGCCGCGCGCTGAATCCGAAAATGGTCGAACAGCAACTGGTCGGCGGCTCGTGGATGGGCATCAGCCATGCGCTCTACGAAACGACCGAGCCCTATTACCCGAACCGCGACCATGGCGGCACCGACTTCAACCAATATCTGATGCCGGGTCCTGGCGATCTCGCGCAAACCGAGGTCATTGTGCTGGAACGGCCCTCGGCGGACGGGCCGTACGGCGCCAAGGGGCCGGGCGAAATGTGCGCCAACCCGCAGATTCCGGCGGTCGCCAATGCCGTCTTCGACGCTGTCGGTGTGCGCATCGACACGCTGCCGATCACGCCGGAGCGCATCCTGCGGGCGCTGAAGGCACAAGCCCCGAACTGAGTGCTGAAAATGCCCAAGAGAAGTGCCGAGACAGTCGCGACCTCGCCGGAGGCGGTGGCGTCGCGCCTCGCCGCCTCGCGCTATCTCGCCGATGAAAGCCTGGCCACCGCCATCTTCCTGGCGATCCGGCTGGGCAAGCCGCTGCTGCTCGAAGGCGCGCCCGGCGTCGGCAAGACCGAAGCGGCGAAGGCGATAGCCGAACTGCTCGGGCGCGATCTGGTGCGGCTGCAATGCTACGAGGGCATCGACGCAGCACATGCGCTCTATGAGTGGAACTACCAGCGCCAGCTGCTCGCCATCCGCCATGCCGGCGAGCACGAGGTCGACATCTATGACGACCGTTTCCTGATCGCGCGGCCGCTGCTGCAGGTGCTTAAGGCACCGGAAAAACGCGTGCTGCTGGTCGACGAGATCGACCGTTCCGACCATGAATTCGAAGCGTTGCTCTTGGAATTCCTGTCCGATTTCCAGATCAGCATTCCCGAGCGCGGCACCATTCGCGCGACGGCGCAGCCGATCGTCATCCTGACCTCGAACCGCACCCGTGAACTGGCCGAAGCGCTGCGGCGGCGCTGCGTCTACCACTGGATCAGCTATCCCGACGCCGGGCGCGAGGCCGAGATCATCATGCTGCGCGCCGGCGATGTCGCCGAGGCCACGGCGCGCGCCGTGGCTGCCGCCGTGCGTGACATCCGCGCGCGTCCGCTGGCCAAGCCACCAGGCATCGCCGAGGCAGTCGAATGGGCCAATGCCGCGACCATCCTCGAAAAGGGCGGCAGCCCGTGGCCGGAAGCGTTTCGCCGCGCCATCGGCGTGCTGATCAAGGACGAGGAGGACCTTTCCTGCATCGCGCCCGAGCTCGGCAAGATTGTCGAGGAGGCGCTGGCGTGACGCGCGACTTCAATGACCCCTTCTCCCCGTTCACGGGGAGAAGGTGCCCCAAAGGGGCGGATGAGGGGCAGCGTCAACCGCGAACGTCGACGCCGCCCCTCACCTGCCTGCCGGCATCCTCTCCCCGTGAACGGGGAGAGGAGAGCTTGCCCCGCGCCGCAGCACCCTTGCTCGGCTTCGGCCGGCTGCTGCGCCGCTACGGCTTTGCGGTGGCGCCCGAGCAGGTGTCCGGTTTCATGCAGGCGGTGACGCTGCTCGGCCCGCGCTCGATGAGCGACATCCGCGAAGCGGCCCTCGCTACGCTGGCGCCGCCGCCCGACCGCCGCGACGAATTCGAGGCGCATTTTCAGAGCCATTTCTATGGCAGCACTGCTGCCGTGGTCGAAGGCGAGGCCGACGAGCAAACCCGCATCAAGGATGACGGCGGCACTAATGATGAAGAGAGCGAAGTGGTCCGCCAGGAGCAAGGCGGCGAACTGTCTTCGGCCAGCGAACAGTTGAGCGTCCGCGAATTCAGCCGCGATAGCGACGGGCTTGCCGCCTTCCGCCGCAAGCTCGCCACCGCTTTGCCCGCCCGCCGCTCCTTCCGCACCGTGCTCACGCATGCGCGCGGCAAGCTCGACCTGCGCCGCTCGCTGCGCGAAATCGTCAGTGCCGACGGCGATATCCCCTCGCCGCTGCTGCGCCGGCGGCAGACAGTACCGCGCAAGCTTCTCATCCTGATCGACGTGTCCGGCTCGATGAAGCTCTACACATCGGACTATCTCAAGCTGGCGCATGCGGCGGTGCAAGGCGCCGACCGGGCGGAGGTCTTCACCTTCGGCACACGGCTGACCCGTATCACCTCGGCGCTGCGCATTCGCGACCGCGACCAGGCGCTGGCCCGCGCCGCTGCCCAGGTCGACGACTGGGACGGCGGAACCCGCATGGGGCCGACGCTGCTCGCGTTTCTATCGGTGCCGCGCTTCTCCGCCTTTGCACGCGGGGCGGCGATCGTCATCCTGTCGGACGCGCTGGAGCGCGGCGACCATGCCGAGCTGGAAATGGCGATGCGCCGGCTGAGCGCCCGCGCCTTTCGGCTTTCGCTGGCGACGCCGCTGGCCGGCGATCCACGCTTTCGGCCGGCAACGGCGGCACTTCGCGCGATCCTGCCGGTGCTCGACGATCTGGTCGACGGCTCCTCAATCGCCGGTCTCAGCGAGTTCATCCTGTCGCTCGCCCGTCCAGCTCCGGCGGCCGCGGCAATCTGGAAAAGGGTTTTGTGATGCAGAAGGCGATCGACGCGCATTTCCACATCTGGCGCCAAAAGGACCAGCCCTGGCTCGTCGGACCGATGGTGCCGCGCATCTTCGGGCCGTATGAGCCGATCCGTCGCGATTACCCGATCGAGGAATTCCTCGCCGACCAGCAAGGCTCGGGCGTCGAGAAGGCGGTCTATGTCCAGACCAACTGGGCCAAGGAAGATTTCGAAAAAGAGGTCGCTTTCCTGCAGAAGACCGCGGAAGAAACCGGTTGGCCGCACGCCATCGTCGGCTATGCCGACATGACGGTGGACGATGTGCGTCCCCAGATCGACCGGCTGAAAAAATATCCGCTGTTGCGCGGCGTGCGTATGCAGCTGCACTGGCACCAAACGCCGGCCTTCCGCTTCGCCGCCTCGGCCGATCAGGTCATCGATCCGAAGGTGCGGGCCAATGTCGCCCGGCTGAAGGATTACGGCCTGTCCTTCGACCTGCAGCTTTTCCCCGCCCAGATGAAGGATGGGCTGACGCTTGTCGGCGAGAACCCCGAGACGAATTTCATTCTCACCCATGCCGGCATGCTGACCGACATGGAACCGGAGACCACCGAGGCGTGGAAGACCGGCCTGCGCACGCTGTCAGCGGCACCAAACCTCTATGCAAAGCTGTCCGGCCTCGGCACATTCGTCCACCGCAACGACCCGGCGCTGATCAGCTATATCGTCGACGCCGCCATCGACATCCTCTGCAGCGACCATTTGATGTTCGGCTCGAACTTCCCGATCGAGAAGCTGTGGACCAGCCACGTCGAGCTGATCAGGGCGCACCGGGAAGCGGTGGGCAAGCACGGCGCGGCGGCGGAGGCCGATATCTTCTGGAACACGGCGGAGAAGGTATATCGGCCGGTGTAGCGCGGCGCACCTCACCTTACTTCGAACTCCGGATCGACCGGGATCTGCATCGCCGTGACCATCTGGTTGGTCTGCCCCGCCAGTCCGATGATCGACACCAGCTCGCCATGCTGCGCGTCGGTCATGCCTTTGGCCCGCGCTGCCGCGGTGTGCGAGTGGACGCAATAGGAGCAGCCATTGGCTGTGGAGACGGCGATGTAGATCATCTCCTTGGTCAGCGGGTCGATGGCGCTGTCAGCGACCATCACCGCCTTGAGCTGCTCCCACACCCGCTTCAGCGAGACCGGATCATTGGCCAGCCCGCGCCAGAAATTGTTGACGAAGTCGGATTTGCGCGTCGCGCGGATGTCGTCGAACACGGCCTTCACGGCGGGAATCGCCTCGACCTCGGCATCGGTCAGCAGTCTTGTGGTGGCCATGGGCAGGCTCCTTTTGTTTGAATCGATGAGAGAGGTCGTTGAATCGGCTTGGTAGCGAATGCGGCTAACTTGCTCGGGTGATTCAGTTTTTGCGGGCCGGCCCAGAACCTTGGACATGCACAGCCCCTCAACATCGTCATCCCTGGGCGGAGCAGGAGCGAAGCGACGTCGCGGAGACCCTGGCATCCATGCCGTGACCTCAGCCGAAGGGTGCAGCGGAGCAGAATTCCGCACCGCGGCCGCGCTCTGTGGTCGCGGCATGGATCCTGGGGTCTGCGCCGCGTCGCTGCGCTCCTTGCTTCGCCCCAGGATGACGAATGGACTGGCGACACGGCCAATTGTCGAAGTACGCATCGCCCTAGTGAACCGCCGCATACATGATCTTCTCCTCCGTCGCCTCGGCCGGCGAGAACTCCTCGACGATGCGGCCTTGCCGGCAGACCAGGATGCGGTCGGACAGGTTCATGATCTCCGGCAGATAGGACGAGATGACGACGACGGCCAGGCCATCGTCGGCCAGCCGGTTGATGATCTGGTGGATTTCGGCGATCGCGCCGACATCGACGCCGCGCGTCGGCTCGTCGAAGATGACGATGCGCGGTTTCTGCACCAGCCCCTTGCCAATCACCACCTTCTGCTGATTGCCGCCGGAAAGTTCGACCACCCGGGCATTGTCGTTGATCGCCTTGACGTTCAGCGTCTTCGTCCATTCGGCCGACAGCGCCCGCATCTCTTGCGCATTGATCACCCAGCCCTTTTCCCGTCCAGCCGCCAGGAAGCCGCCGAACAGGTTCTCGGCAACGTCCATCGTCTCGAAAATCCCCTCGCTCTTGCGGTCTTCGGTGACATAGACGATGCCGTCCGCCACCGCCTCGCTGGGCACGAGGTAGCGCACCGGCCGGTCGTCCAGCTCGATAGTGCCGCCGCGCAGGAAGTCGCGCTTGTAGATGCCGGAGACGATCTTGAACGTCTCGGTGCGGCCCGAACCGATCAGCCCGAAGACGCCGGTGATCTGGCCCTCGAAGATCGAGAAGGAATTGTTGCGCACGACATTGCTCATCGAGATGTCCTGCACCGACAGTACCTTCTTGCCGGGCTTGCGCAGCTTGGCCTCGTCGCGCTGGCTGTAGAGCTGCCCCGACAGCCTGCGCCCGACCATGGCGGCGACGATCCTGTCGCGATCGAAAGCGGCGGTATCGTCGGTGATCACCAGTTCGCCGTCGCGCAGGATGGTGATGCGGTCGGCGATATCGAGCGCCTCTTCGAGCGCATGACTGATGAAGACGATCGACACACCCCTTGCCTTGAGCCGGCGGATCAGTGCGAAGAAGTGCCGCTTTTCCTCCGGCGTCAGCGTCGCCGTCGGCTCGTCGAAAATGATGATCTCGGCATTGTGGTGGACGGCACGGGCGATCTCGACCATCTGCCGCTTGGCCGCCCCCAGCGTCGCCACCATGGCGTTCGGGTCGACCGGAAAGTTCAGCGACTGCAGGAACTGCTGCGCTGAAATGTAGGTGCCGCGCAGCCGGTTGAGAAAGCTCTCGGTGCCAAGATAGAGGTTCTGCGCCACCGTCATCGACGGCACCAGGCTGGTCTCCTGGAACACCATGGCGATGCCAGCTTCAAGGGCAGCGTGCGGCGAGGCGTAGGCGATCTCCTGCCCCTTGTGGAACATCTTTCCCGATGTCGCATCGACGACGCCGGCGATGATCTTGGTCAGCGTCGATTTCCCCGCGCCATTCTCGCCGAGCAGCGCGTGGATCTCGCCCTTGCGCAGCTCGAAGCTGACATTCTTCACCGCGGGCACGCCGCGATAGGTCTTGGTCACGTTCTCCAGGCGGACGATCGGTTCCATCAGCGATGCCCTTTTGGTGCCAGATCGACGGCCAGCAGGCAATCGCCGCCTTTCGAGGCAATGAACAGGCGACTGTCTTTCTCCGCCATGCTGCAAATGCCATGACGCGTGCCGTTGGCGCGGCTGTGCAGGCTATACTGCGGCCGCATCTCCCGATCGAGCCTGACCACCAGCCCGTAGGAGCGGCTCGGCGACCATGGCTTGTGGATGCCCATGGTGCGGATGCCGCCACATTGCAGCGGCTCGAGGAAGCTGCGGTTGGAGGCGAGCGCCGGCGCGATCCAGTGCTGCGGCGGCACTTGCGCCAGCATGTCGTTCCGATAGTGCGTTTCCTGCAGCACGAATTCGATCAGCCGGTTGCGGGGCGCAAACAACGTCAGCCAGGCGCCACCTTCGGCGGCAGTCGACAGGCGCGAGGGATAGCCGGGCAGATGCGCCAGCACCGTCGAGTGGCTGCCTGTCGCGCCGTCGAAGCGGACAAGTTGGTGCCGCCAGCTCTCGCTGACCAACACATCCTTGCCGGTTGGATGCAGCCCATAGGGAAAGGCGATATCACCGGCGACCTTGCGGAATTCGCTGCCTGCCGGATCGCGCTTCCACAGCGAACCCGACGCACCCTTCTTCATCAGATCGGCGGCCCATTGCGAGGGCGCGTGTTCGGCCGAGCCATTGGCCAGCCAAAGCGTGCCATCTTCTGCGTAGGCGAGTGCTGTTATGCAGCGGATCCCGGCCGGTAGGGCGGCCTCCTTGCCTGCAATCAACAACCTGCCGCTTTCGAGCCCGACCGTCAGTTCGCCGGCGGGCGAGCGCGCGAGCGCGGTGACTGCGGCCGGAAATGTCTCGACCATCGTTGGCACGGCGCCGGCGGTGACCGCGTAGACGGCATTGCCGCTGGAGGCCAGCAGCCGGCCGCCAGCGATCAGCAGATTGTCAGGCTCCGGCAGTTCAGCAAAAGCCGGAGCATCGTCCAGCAGCGTATTCGGCCTGAAGGCACCGTCCAGCGGCGGGATGGTCACCGCCTTGCCGCGAAAGATGTCGAGGATAGGATCCAGCATCATGGCTTCGCTCCCCAATAGGAAGCAGGGCTGGTCCAGTTCGGGTCCGCGCCGGCAATCCGGTAGCGGCCGATCCGGTTGTTGAGGATACCGCCGACGAACAGAAAACCCTTGTGCTCGCGCATCGAAGTCACCATCGGATGCGCGGCGCCAGACAGGTCGCCCATCGCTTCGACGATGCCGCCCTTCTCGTTGAATTTCACCACACCGCCGGTGTTGATGTTGGGGAACAGCCATTCGTCCTGCGGCAGCCGCCGCGTCATGCGCTTGCGCATGTCGGGATGCCGCAGCGACAGGTCGAAGCTCGGCGTGCGCATGCCGAGCCAGGCCATCCAGTAGTTGCCGTCGGAGGCACGGTTGATGTTGTCGGGGTAGCCCGGCATGTCGCGGATGACGCATTCGGCGGTGCCTGATTTCGGCCCTTCCAGCCAGTAGCGGTGCACGCGGCAGGCCCAGCTTTCGGCGAAGAACAGCGACTTGCCGTCATGCGCCATGCACACGCCGTTGGTATAGCGGTAGCCGTCGAGCAATGTCTTGGTCGAACCGTCCTTTGGGTCATAGACGAGCAGCCGCCCGGTGGCGCGGTTCTCGATCGAGTCCAGCGCCCAATCGTGCGCGTCATAGCGCTTGGTGGAATCGGTGAAGTAGATGCGGCCGTCCGGCGCGATGTCACAGTCATTGGGATCGCGTAGCCGCGCATCGTCGACGATCGAAGTCCAGGAGCGCGACGTTTCCGCCGAGAGCCGCCTCACCTCCCGGTCCGGCGAGACCGAATAGAGGCCCATGGCGCCGACGCAGCTGATCAGATTGCCTGTTTTGTCAAAGGCCAGGCCGAGCGGAAAGCCGCCTATATGGGCAAAGACCTCCGAGCGTTTGTAGTCCGGCGCGAAGAAACGGACGATCTCGCCATGCCTCGTGCCGCAATAGAGATGGTCGTCGCGGTCGAGGATGACGTCTTCCGGCCCTTCCAGCTCGCCGAGCCCGATATGGTTGGCCTCAGATAGCCGGTTGTCGAGTTCGTAAGGGGTGCCCAAGCCCGGTGCGGCCGACTGCGTTGCGCCCATCTTCAAATAAACCGGTGCGACATAGACCTCGTCCAGAACCTTGTGGCGGTTCTTCAGCCAGCGAATGTCGATGGTGACGGCGACGGCCAGCATGATACCCAGCACCATCTGGTTGGTGCCGGTGCCATAGCCCAGCCGGATCAGCCCGTTGGTCATGGTCAGCACGATGATCGCGCCCATCAGCCCCTTGATCACCGAGCCGCGGCCGCCGCCCAAGCTGACGCCGCCGACGACCGCCGCTGTCAGTGCCATGACCTCGAGGTTGAGGCCTGTGCCCGGCCCTGCCCCGCTCAGCCGGCAGGCGATGAGGAAGCCGCCGAGCGAGGCGCAGAAGCCGGAGAACACATAGGTCATGAAGACGGTGCGGCGCACGCGGATGCCGGCATTGTGAGCCGATCGCCGCGACCCGCCCACCGCCTGCACATGCCAGCCGGGCCGCGAGCGCGTCAGCGCGACATGGGTAATGACGGCCAGGATTATCGCCGCCCACACCGCAACCGAGAGGCCCCAGAAGGTATCGTCGCCGATGAAGTCCAGCACATCCGATGTGGCATCGGAAAGCTGGACGTCGGCGGCATAGGTGGTGACCAATATGTCGAACAGCGCCCGCCCGAAGATGAAGGTGACCAGTGTCGTCAGGAAAGCGCGCAGCCTGAAATAGCCGATCAGATAGCCATTGATCGCGCCGAACAGCAGCCCGGTGGCGATCGAGGCGGCCAGCGCCAGCCATACCGATTGTTCGAGGATGAAAAAGACGAACACGGCGGAAAAGCAGGACAGCGCGAAGATCGAGCCGACCGAAAGGTCGATGCCGCCGCCAAGCATGACCACCGTCATGCCGGTGACGACCAGCGAGAACTCGCCGAGCTGGCGGGTCGATTCCTGCAGCGACATCGGCTTGAAGAAGCCGGGGATGATCGAACCGAACACGCCGAGCGTCGCCACCAGCGCCAGGAACGGAATGGCATTGTCGGTCCAGCGTTTGCTCAGTATCTCGCCGACGAGATGGTCGGGCACGAGATTGTAGCGCCAGGACTGGAGGCGTTCGCGAAAGGACATCGGTTGCTGCTGCCACTCAAGAGAGAAAGAGGCGGCCGAACCAGGTCCGGCCACCTCGTCGATGCTTGCAACGGACCCGCGGTTTACTTGGCCGCAGCTTGGGCTTGCAGTGCTTTCAAGTCCCAGCAGCTGTCCGGCTTGAGGTCGGCCTTGGTCGTCGCCTTCTCCAGCGTGTAGATGTAGGTGTGCGAGGTGCTGGCTGGCTGGCCACTCTGCAACAGGAACTTTATGACGGCGTTCATGTCACCCGACTGGCGGGCAAGGTCGGTCATCACCACCGCGCCATAGGTGCCGTCCTGCAGCTTGTCGCAGTCGGCGGTTTTCTCGCCGCCACCGGTGGTGACCAGGAACACCTTGCCCTCGAGCTTGGCATCGCGGATCGCAGCAGATGCGCCGGTCGCGTCGCCGTCCCAGAAATCGATAATGGCGCAGATGTCGGGGTTCTGCTGCAGCATCGTCGTCGTCACGTTGCGCGAGGTCGTCGCATCCCAGTTGGAGTCCGGCTTGGCCACGACCTTGAAGTCGGGGTTCTTGTCCAGCACCTTCATGATGCCGGCATACTGGTAGAGGCTCGACGAGTTGGCCTGGTCGCCCTGCACCAGCCCGATCTTCTTGGAAGAATTCGGCCCACAACCCTTGATCGCCGCTTCGGCTTCCAGCTGGCCGAGCCGATCCCAGTCGCTGCCGACAAAGGCATCGGCCGGGAAGTTCGCCGGATTGTCGACCAGCAGGACATAGGTGCCGGCAGCCTGCGCCTTCTTCATCAGCTTGGCATAGGAGTTGAGGTCCGGCGAATGGATGATCAGCACGTCCGGCCTGGTGTCCGACGAGATTGCGTCGGTGATCGCCTGCGCGCCGGCATCGACCACCCAGTTCGGGTCACGTGTCTCGAACACGCCGCCCCAGGCCTCGACCTCCGTCTTCAGGTAATGCGCCCAGCCCTGTGCCAGGTCGAAGCCCATCGCCATCGGCACCAGCATCACACGCTTGCCCTTCAGCGCTTGCGAATAGGCGCCCGGACCCGGATCTTCGGCGGCGAAGCTTGGCGCCACGAAGGCGGAGACGGCAAGCGCTGCCGCGGCGGCCATAAACGTCCTGATGATTTTCATGTCACATCCTCTGGTTTGGTCGTTGTCGTTCGCGGCCGGCCCCAACCGTTCGCGTCAGTCTAGATGTCGCCTTGCTGCGCGGTCTGCTCGTCGCGCGGATTGATGAACCCATCGACGATGATCGCCGCCAGCAGGATCGCGGCCTTGATCAGGTTCTGATAGAGCAGCGGAATGTCGATGATGGTCATCGCGTTGAGCAGGATGCCGATCAACGCGGCACCCACCAGCACGTTGCGCACCCCGCCCCGCCCGCCCGACAGACCGATGCCGCCGATCACCGCCACCAGCACGATGTCGTAGAGCAGCGTGGAATTGACGATGCGGGTGTTGATCGAATGCAGGCTGGCCGCAGTGAGCAAGCCGGCCACCAGCGAGACCAGGGCCGACAGCACGTAGCGCAGCACCAGCATCGGGCGCACTGGAATGCCGATATTGCGCGCGGCGACCGGGTTGTCGCCGGCGAAATAGACGTAGCGGCCCCATTTGGTGTAGCGCAGGAACAGGAAGAAGGCGAAAGCTAGCCCGGCGAAGACAAACACCTCGACCGGAATGTCGAGGAGGCGCAGCCCGCCCAGAAGCTCGACCCAATGGCCGGGCGGCACCGGCACGGCGTCCTGCGTGATCAGTTGTGAACGCACATAGCCGAAGACGAAGGACGCAGTCGCCAGCGTCACGAAGATCGCCGGAACCTCGGCGTAGGCGACCAGGATTCCGTTCAACAGCCCGATTGCGAGAACGCCGGCGAGCACATAGGCGAAGGCCAGCCCGTCGGATGTTCCCGAATTCAGCAGTTGCAGATACCAGGCGACCGACATCGCCATGATCGCCACCGCCGACAGGTCGATGCCTCTGCCTATTATGACGACCGCCATGCCGAGCGCCAATATGCCCAGCACCGAGACCGAGCGTACGATGGCAACGAGATTGTTCGAGTTGATAAACCCGGGCAGTCCGATCGCGGCGGCAATGAACAGCACAACCGCGATGGCAAAGACAATGCCCTCCTGGTTCAGGCTTCTCCAGTTTAGCCAGCCGGTCGCGTTCATTGCCCGCTTTCACCCGCGATGGCTACGCCCTGCTCCCTCTGCGGCCATCGGAACGAAAGCTAATCGGCTCAAGACCAATTCGTCAAATGAATCCGTGCATTGCAGGCCGGCTTGCGAGGAAATTCTGCGGTTGGACGCACCGATTGGCGAGGCTGGCGCAATGCCTGGAACTCAAGCACTTTTGCAATTGATCGCGCTGATCGAACCGCTGGCGAAGGTTCGCTTCAGGGCGAGCGGAGCAGGCAGAATTTATGTCCGCGCTCGCCGCGCAGGTCCTGCATCAAATCCGCAAAACATGGCCCGAGACCTCGGCGCCGGCGGCCTTCGGCAACGCCAGAAAGCGAAACGAGGCGACGAGCCCGATTGCGCCGATCACCAGGAAGGCAAGGCGGAAGTCGACGAGATCAAGCGCCGCCACGCCCCTGGCTATCTGCGACAGGTTGAGCAACGCCGCCGCGACCGCTACGCCGAACAGCATCGCCACCTGCTGCAGCATGCTGGACAACGTCGCCGCCGAGCTGCGCTGCTGTGAGGCCACATCGGCGAAAGCCAGCGTGTTGAGCGCGGTGAACTGCATCGAGCGCGAAAGGCCGGCGATCAGCATCAGCGCCACCACCAACGCTTGCGGCGTCTGCGGCGAAAGCGCCGCGCAGGCCATGATCGACAAGGAAGCGATCACCCCGTTGACGATCAGCACCGAACGGAAGCCGAAGCGCCTCAGCGTCGGCGTCGTCACCGCCTTCATGCCGAGATTGCCGAGGAAATAGGCCAGGATCATCATGCCCGCATCGACCGGACTCAGGCCGAAGCCGACCTGGAACAAAAGCGGCAGCAGGAACGGCGTGGCGTTGATGGCGATCCGGAAAATCGTGCCGGCCGACAGCGTCGAGATGGCAAAGGTCTGCACCTTGAAAGCTGTGAGATCGAGCAGCGGATGGTTGGCGCGTCCCAGATGCCGCACCGCCAGCCAGCCGACCAAAATGCCCGTACCGAGCAGTGCCATGGTCGGCAACACACCGTCTTCCGGATGCGCGATACGCTCGAGGCCGTAGAGCAGGCAGGCAAGCCCCACCGAGGTCAAAAAGAAGCCCGGCCAGTCGAGCGGCTTGCCCCCGGCTTCGCGGTCGCCGGGAATGAAGCGGGCGACCAGCGCCAGTCCGGTAACCCCAAGGGGAATGTTGATGAAGAAATTCCAGTGCCAGGAGAGATAGGTGGTGATGAAGCCGCCAAGCACCGGCCCGACCACCGGCGCAAACAGCGCCGGCCAGGTGATCAGCGCCGTGGCGTTGAGAAGCTCGGATTTCGGCGCATTGCGCAGCACCAGGATGCGGCCGACCGGCGTCATCAGCGCGCTGCCCAGGCCCTGCACAGCACGTGCGGCAACGAACTCGGCCAGGTTCTGCGAGATGCCGCAGGCGAGCGAGGCCAGCGTGAACAGGGCGATCGCCACGAGGAAGATGTTGCGCGCGCCAAAACGGTCGGCAAGCCAGCCGGACAGCGGCACGAACACCGCCATGGTCAGCATATAAACGGTGATGCCGATGCTCATCGCCACCGCCGGCACGCCGAAGGATTCTCCCATCTGCGGCAGCGAGGTCGAGATGATGGTCGAATCCAGAAGCTGCATGAAGAAGGCGACGGCGACGATCAGCGCCGCCCGCCGGGCTTGCCGCGCCGCGGGCGCGGTCTCGGGCAAGGCTTCGTTTTCGGGAATGGCAGTCATACGCAGAACTATCCGAAGGGAATTTTCACCCGCTCCATCGGCGACCGCACAATTGTCCGGCAAACCGATGACGCACCGGTTTCAACAGCATTTGGCCGGTGCCGTCCAGACATGGACCAACAAACTTTCGTGTGGCGTCGCAGCCGGATATGCGATGACCTGGTCCTGCCGCCGAACCGGCCTTTTACGATCCGCGATGGCGCTTCGCGCCGCAACCGGCGTATCTCATGCGGCTTCGATCTTCTCCAGGAACAGGCTGAGCTGGTCCGGGTCCATGTGCACGACGTGCCTGTCTTCGGGATAGGCCAGGCTGTTCACATCGGCGACATATTCGGAAAAGGCAGCGACGCGTTCGGCCTGCAGGCGATCGTATTCGGCGGCGAAATTGCGATAGACCTTGGAATGGCGCGGCATGTGCCCGCGGTTCTGGCCAAGAATGTCGTCGGCGAACAGATATTGCGCGTCGCAGCCGGTGCCTGCCCCCATCGACAACATGATCAGCGACGTCCGTTCCGAAATCGCCTTGGCCACCTCGACCGGCACCACCTCGATCTCGGCGCCGATCGCGCCGGCGGCCTCCAGTTGCTTCACCGCCTCGAACACCTGCATGGCGGTGTCGGCGGTCTTGCCGACAGCCTTGAAGCCGCCGGTCCAGGTGGCGCGTGACGGGATAAGGCCGACATGGCCGATCACCGGAATTGCGTCGTCGGCCATCCGCTTGATGGTGGCGTAGCCGGCGCTGCAATAGACCGCATCGGCGCTGGCCTTGTAGAGCCGGAACGCCCAGCGGACGAAATCGTCGGCGGTGCCGATCTCGAAGAAATTCTCACCCGGCATGGTGAACAGGCTGGGCGCCGCATCGCGGTACTGCGGATTGAGCACCAGCTCCGGCGGCACCGAGACGATGTCGACGCTGGCGCGTTCGGCGGCCTCGGCCTCGTCCATCGTCAGCACGCGCAGCATGGTCAGTTGCCGCTTGCCCTTCATGGCGCGTAGATCGGCGATCGTGGGTCTTTTGCGGCTCATGGATTTTGGTCCCCTTTGCTACGTGACAGAACGCCGGTCAGGCGATTTGGATCATCACCTTGCCAGCTTCCACCTTGACCGGATAGGTCTGCAGATTGACACATACGGGAGCCCCTTTGGCCTGGCCGGTCTTGTAATTGAAGCGGCCATTGTGCTTTGGGCATTCGATGATGTCGTCCATGACAAGCCCATCGGCCAGATGCGCCTTCTCATGCGTACAAAACCCGTCGGTGGCGAAAAACTCGTCGTCCGGCGAACGGTAGATAGCGAAGGTGCGGCCGCCATGGTCGAAGCGGATGACGTCTTCCTCTTCGACATCGTCCACGGCGCACGCTTCGACCCAATCGGCCATCTCTGCTTCTCCTGAAATTTCTGCGTTGCGCTGCTGCGGTGCCTACTCAGCCGCCGCCGACATGTTCACTTCGTGGAACTCGCCACGATAGGGCCTCGCCGTTGGTGGCAGTTCGCGCTTGAGGAAATAATCCTCGTATTTGAGCTGCCTGAGCAGGACCGGCCAGACCTCGCGATAGGCATGCCACATCGACGGATTCGGCTCCGGCAGATCGTGCTTGATCAGTTCATGCAGCCTGGGCAGCGCGTGATACGGCACCATCGGGAACATGTGGTGTTCGACGTGGTAGTTCATGTTCCAGTAGATGAACCGGCTGATCGGGTTCATGTACACGGTACGGGTGTTGAGCCGGTGGTCGACGACATTGTCGGCCAGGCCGATATGCTGCAGCAGGCCAGTCAGCACCATGTGCCAGGTGCCGTAGAGGCGCGGCACGCCGATGAGCACCACCGGTATCCACGACCGCATGAAAACGGCGAGCGCGATCGTCGCGATGTAGATGACGATATGCCAGCGCGCCGCGATGACGGCCTGGCGCTGTTCCATCTCGGGAACGTAGCTTTTCTCGTCGGGCGTCAGCTTGCCGAACGCCTGGCGTACCAGTGCCGGAAGCGAATAGCGGAAATCGAGGATGCCGGTGAAAGCCAGCGCGGCGCGCAACAGGTCCGGCGGTCGCATCACGGCGATCTCTGCGTCGCGGCCGACGATGATCGTGTCGGTGTGGTGGCGGGCATGGCTCCAGCGCCAGGTCACCGGGTTGCGCATCAGCATGAAGCTGGCGATCTGGTAGACGACATCGCTCATCCAGCGCGTGCGGAAGGCAGTGCCATGGCCGCATTCGTGCCAGCGCGAGTCGCTGGACGAGCCGTAGAGCACGCCGTAGACGAAGAAGAACGGCAAGCACCACCAGGTGCCCCAGAAATAGATGGCGCCGGCGGCGGAGCCGAGGATGGCGACGATCCAGATGATCGTGTCACGGATCGCCGGCGCGTCTGAGCGCTGCATCAACTCCTTGATCGCCTTGCGGGGGACATCCGTGTGGTACCACTCCGCCGAGGCCAGTCCCGTCTCGATCGCGATCCGCGTGCTTTCGCCGACCAGGCTGTAATCGCGCTTTACCGTGCCAGCCATTGTGACCTCCAATTCCTGATCGGCCGCGAGCCCTCCCCGCTCCGGCCGGAGCCAGCCTCCCAACTGGTGTCCCGTATCGTCCTCGCCCTTATCACGACCTGCCTCCAAGAACAGGAAAATGGCCCGACGGCCGCGGGTAGTCCTCTCGCGGTTGTCTGGCAATCGCCGCGATCCGGCTCTCGGCGGCGGCGATCTCGCCGGCGCCGTCGAGGACCCGGAACACTGCATCGTAGGGGCGGCTTTCGCCATGCTCCAGCCAGATCATCTCGCCGCGTTCGCGCGCCGCCAGATTGCCAAGCACATGATGCGTCGACGGCTCGATCCCAAGCGCGTACTGCCCGGCCTGGAAATTCTGCCATTGATAGGCGCAAGGCAATTGGCCCTTGCGCGTGACCACCTCGAAGCCGAGGCCGAGCTTGTCGTTGACCACCGCCACAGGGACTTCGCCGGTGTTGTCGGCGCCGAGTTCGTGCTGCCAGACCTGTTCCTTGAATCCCGGTTGCGGCGCCGGCACCGTGCGGTAGCCGACCTTCTGCGCTTCATAGCGCTCGCCGGCATGGCCTGCCCAGACGACTTCGCGGATCGGCGCCAGGTAGCGCGACCCTTCGTCGAGCACCGGATGACTGATATTGATGTGGTAGAAATACATATGCGGCGTCCGGTTGAAACCGTGATTGACGACACGGTCCGAAAGCCGGATCTCGTTGCCGCCGACATCGGCCTCGATCCGCCGCAGCAGGTGCAGATCCTCGCCGAAGACGGTCGATTGCTGGACGATGCCTTCGGCCCACAACACGCAGCGGTCGCCGTCCCAGGTCTCGCCGTAGCCGGTCAACCGCGCCGGGATGGTGCTGATGCGGCCATGCAGCGAATGGCGCACCGTCTTCTTCGGCGGGTAGTTGTAGGTGTCGGCGGGTACCTCGTTCATGAACAATATATGGTCGAGGCCGCAGGTCAGCAGAAGGCCGGAAAACGACCGCGCCCAGGCCAGCCCTTCCTCGCCTTCATATTCGTGCAGGCCGGGATGGCGAAAGCCGCTCGGCGAATGCCAGCCGATCGCCTGGCCCTTGAAGTCACAATCGGCGATATCGAGCGCCCGGTCGACGAGCGCGGTGAAGCGCAGGCCGGAGCCGGTGCGGAATTCGAGCATACGGATGCCGCGCTCGACGCCGTCGCCAAGCGTCATCAGCCGCACGCCGGCGAATTGCGACAGCATGCCCGAGCGTTCCGAGACCTGCCGGCGCGACAGCGTCTTGCCGTAAAGCTCTACCATGTGACGGCCAGTTCCTTCACTTTGCTCCCGTCCTTCACTTCGCTCTCGTCTCCTTGAGCAGGGCCGACATGTCGGCGCCTGTGATGATGCTTTCCACGGTCAGCAGATCGGTATCGGCGACCGTCTGCTCGGCGACGATCTCGCCGCGGCGCATGACGATGATGCGATCGGCGACCTGGAAGACGTGATGGATGTTGTGGGTGATCAAAAGTACCGAGTGACCGGCGTCGCGCACCTCCTTGACGAAGCGCAGCACGCCGTGTGTTTCCTCGACGCCGAGATTGTTGGTCGGCTCGTCGAGGATGATGACCTTGGCGGCGAACTGCATGGCGCGCGAAATCGCGATCGACTGGCGCTCGCCGCCCGACAGCGTGCTGACCAGCGCATCGGCGTCGAGTTTCTTCGAGATGCCGACGCGCTTCAATAGAGCCGAGGCAGCATCGCGCAATTGGGCGAGATCGAGCGGCGCGAACACACCCAGCCATTTGAGGTTGACCGGCTCGCGGCCGAGGAAAAGATTGCGCGCGATGCTGAGGTCCGGTGCCAGCGAGGTATCCTGGTGGATGGTCTCGATGCCGAGATCCATCGCATCGCGCGTCGAGCGGATGGAGACCTTCTGGCCGCGCACATAGATGTCGCCGCGATCGACGGGAAAGACCCCGGAGATCGCCTTGATCAATGTCGATTTGCCGGCGCCGTTGTCGCCGAGCAAGGCCACCACTTCGCCCTCGTTGAGCGTGAAGGAGGCGCTCTTCAGGGCGCGGACGCTGCCGAAGGATTTTTGCAGGTTCTGCAGCCGAAGCACTTCCATGATCAGCTCCTGGCGGCGTTCTTCTGCAGCAAAGCGTGCAGGATGAGCATGGCAAGTATGATGACGCCGACGAAGATGTTGTAAGCGAGCCCAGGCACGCCGATCAGCACGATGCCGTTGCGGATGCTGCGCAGCATCAGCGCGCCGACGATGGTGCCTAAAATGGTGCCTCGCCCACCGGTCAGCGCGGTGCCGCCGACCACCACCATGGCGATCACTTCGAGCTCGTAGCCGGTGCCGGCCACCGGCGAGGCGGCAGAGATGCGGAAGGCGCTGATCATGCCGGCGAGACCGGCCAGCGCCGAGGTCAGGATGAACAGCCAGATCTTGACCGCATCGGCCGGCACGCCACGCGCCACAGCAGCGTTACGGTTCGAGCCGATAGCGCTGATCCAGTTGCCGAGCTTGGCGTAGCGCAGCACATAGATCGCCAGCAGCGACAGGCCGATGAACCACCACAGCGAGGTATAGAAACGGAACGTTCCGATACTAAAGCTGCCGGCCAGCAGCATCACGAAGAAGCCCGGCTGGTCCCAGGATTTCAGCGGAAACCCTTGGGTGATGTAAAGCGCTGCCCCACGCACCACCAGCAGCATCGACAGCGTCACCAGGAAAGACGAGATGCCGATCTTGGTGACGATCAGCCCGTTGATCGCACCGATCGCTATGCAGAGCAGCAAGCCGGCCAGCAACGCCACGCCAATATCAACCCCGCCGTTCTGGACCAGCAGCATGACCACGACCGGCGCCAGCCCGAACACGGCGCCAACTGAAAGGTCGAACTCGCCCGCCGTCAGAAGCAGCGTCATGCCGAGCGCGATGATGCCGAGCTCGGGCAGAAACGCCATCATGTTGGAGATGTTGAGCGGCGACAGGAAGTTCGCGTCGGCGATCGCAAACACCGCCAGCAGGACGATCAGGATGACGAGCGACGAGAACTGCGGCGAGCGCATCAGGCTCGACCTGCGTTTGGCACGCGGCATTTCCTCTTCTGCGGCAATTGTCATGACAGCTTGGACCATATCTCAGGGTGACGCACGCCGCCTGCGCGGCGGGCGTCAATTTCAATCACTTGTTGTAGAGTTTCAGGATCGGTTCGACGCTCGAGGCGTCGTAGAGGCTGAACGTGTGGATGTCGTAGCCGATCGGTTCGCCAGCGGCGGCCAACCCGAGCAGCGCCACCGGCATGAAGCCCTGCGCCGACGGGAACTGCCAGGCAGCCGCGTTGACGAAACCGGCCTTGACGGACTCGGCCGTTTCCTTCGAATTGCCCCAGCCGACGACCGGAATCTTGCCGGCCGGCACGCCGGCGCCGTCGAACACCCGCTTGACGCTGGCCGCTACGGAATCGCCGAGCGCGATGATTGCCGGCGGGTTGTTGGCGACCATGTAGTCGGTCATCTTGGCGATGATGCCGGCCGGATCGGTGCCGCAATCGACCACGTCATATTTGATGCCGAGCGGATCGAAGACGCTGGCAATGCCTTCGGTCTCGAGCTGCTGGTAGCTGGCGCCCGGCACTTCGACCGGCAGGAACACCTTGTCGCCCTGCTTCACCATCTTGTGGTCGACCAGATATTTCGCCCAGATGACACCGGCTTCCTTGAGATCGGCGCCGACATAGGCTTGCCGGCCGGTTGCCGGATCGTCGGTATTGAAGAACACGATCGGGATGCCGGCCGCCTTCGCTGCCTTGACCTCCTCGGTCCACAGGCCGGGCTGCGCCGAGGTGGTGGCGATGCCGTCCGGCTTAGCGGCAAGGGCCGAATTGAAGGCCTCCTTCTGCGCCGCCATGTCGCCGCCGCTGAACGAGATCTTGCAGGTCACCTTGAGCTGGTCGCAGGCCTTGGTCGCGCCGGCATTCCAGTCGATCCAGAAGGCGTCCGACGGGCCGCCATGCGACAACAGGTAAAACGTCTTCTGAGCGTCCTGCGCCAGCGCCGGCGTACCCAGCGCCACACCGGCAAGAACCGTCGCCGCAGCCGCGATTTTCAACGCGAGTTTCAACATTTCTCTTCCTCCCTTGTTTCGTAACCGAGCCGCGCCATCACAGTCCGTTGGCGCGGAATTTTCCGTCGAGGAATTTCTTCGCGCGCGGCACGTCGTCTTCCGAAAGATGCTCGATGATGACCGGGATGTTCGGGTGCTTTTCGGCCAGCCGCTTGAGATAGAGGTCATAATTCAGCGAACCGAGGCCGGGCGCCGGCAGCTCGATCTCGCCGACGCCGCGGAAAGTGTGGCTCTCCAGCGCGTCCTCGTCGCCGATGTCTGCGTGCTTTTCCGACTTGTCGCCGCCGGAGCGCTTGACGTCCTTGGCGTGGGCTATCTTGATCTTGTCGGTCAGCGTGTCGAACACCTGGTTCAGGATCTGGTCCATCCTGTCGATGTTGTGGGTTTCGAAATAGTTGGTCGGGTCCATCAACAGGCCGAGGCCTGGGTGGTCGACCTGCGCGAACATCCTCACCGTCTCTTCGACCGAGCCGACGACATTGTTGACATAGGTTTCGAGGAGGAAGACCGCGCCATGGTCATAGGCGGTCTGGGCAAGGTCGGCGATGACCTTGCGGCATTCCTCAAAACCTTCCTCGGTCTTGTTCTTCGGATGATGCACCCAGTCGGACTCGGTGTTGTAGGTACCGGTTTCCGAGATCACGTAAGGGGCGCCGAAATGGCGTGCGTTGCGGATGATCTCCTTCAAATAGCCGACGCGCCTCTCGCGCTCGCCCATATCCGGATGGATGATGTTGGTGTAGCCCGACACGCAGCAGATCGGCAGATTCTCGTCGCGGAACGTATCGCGGACGGTCTTGGCCTTGTCCCTGGTGATCTGCCCGGCCGACAGATCTATGTCCTTGAAATGCAGGTCGAGCTGCACGGTGTTGAAATCGAGCGCACGGATCTTCTGCGCGGTTTCCTTGAGGCCATACGGGAAATAACCCGTGAAGATACCTGCCTGCATCATGGTGTGAAGTCCTCCCTGTAAGTGACTCAGTCAGTTGATATTTCGGAAAGCTTGACCGTCCGGCCCATGTCGATCGAGCGGTAGCCCGCTTCGACCAGCGCCATGGTCTTGACGTTGTCGGCGATCGAGAGCGCCGGCGGCTCGCCCGTCTTAACCGCGTGCTGGAGCTGCTCCATGACGCCGATGAAGGCATGCGGGAACCACATCGTGTCCCAGCTGGGCGTCACCCATTCACCACCGGTGGTCTCGGTCGAGGCATAGGTCAGCGTCGACGCAGCGCCTGTCGGCCAGCCGATGGTGCCCTTGGCGACGCCCTTGGTGCCGTCGACGCGCCAGTTGATGTGCTGGTCGTCCTTGTAGCCCTCCTGGCGCGGACCGGACCAGACATCCTCCAGCGATACGGCAAGCACGCCGGACGGGAACTTGATCGTCGACACGGTGATGCCGTCCGAATGGTCGAAGCGGGTGCGCGGGTCCTTGCGGGTCAGGGTGGTAATCTCCAGGGGATCGCCGAACAGGAAGCGCAGTACGTCGAGATGGTGGACGCTCATATTGGCGAGCGTCAGGCGGTCATAGTCCTCGAGGAAGCTCTGCCAGTGCGGGATCGCATGCATGTCGATCTGGGCGAAGACGATGTCGCCGAGCGCGCCGCTGTCGATGATCTGCTTCAAGACGCGCATCGACTGGTCGTAGCGCATGTTCTGGTTGACCGAGAGGATCTTGCCTGCCTTGGCCGCCTCGTCGCGCAGCTTGATTGCCTCGTCGAGGGACAGCGCCAATGGCTTCTGCGCCAGGATAGCCTTGATATGCTCCTGCTTGAGCGCATGACGGATCAGCGCCGGCTGCTGGTCCGGCGGAAAGGCAAGGTCGATGATCTCGACGTTTTTGTCCTCGATAAGCTGTTCCGGCGTATCGTGGACGGTCGGGATGTCCCAGCGTTTGGCGACCTTCTCGGCGCTGGCCTTGGTCCGCGAGGCAATCGCCACCACGGGGAAACCGGCTTCCTTGTAGGCGGCAAGGTGACATTCGGCCATGATCATGCCGGCGCCGACGCAGCCGATCCTGTATTCCCTGGTGCGGACTTCAACGTCCGGCTCGAAGCCGTTGCTTGCCATATGTTCCTCCCGAAGCTCGTTTCTTGCAGCCACCGTCATCTTGCCAGCGCTCCCCCGCTTTGCCCGAAATAATGCACCCTGCCCGGCTCGCAGGATATCGCCACCATCGCGTCCGGCCTGATGTCCGGCTGGCCGCGTAACAGCGCCCGCAGACGCGCCTGCCCAGCGGCGAGCGTCACTACGGTGTAGCCGCCGAGCGGCTCGACCTCGAACACTCGCGCCGGGCGGCCCGCGCCCCCCTCCGACCAAGCCTTGACCTTGATGTCTTCCGGCCTGAGTCCAATTTCGACGGCATCGGCCGGCGCCGCCTTATCCGCGATGCGGATCGTGCCTTCCGCCGCCTCCACGCCTTCAGCGCCGTGCACCGACTTCAATATATTCATCATCGGCGAGCCGAGCAGCCGCGCCACATAGGTGCTGGCCGGCCGGTCATAGATCTCGGCAGGCGCGCCGATCTGCCTGATCTTGCCGCTCTCCAGTATGGCCATGCGGTCGGCGACCGACATCGCCTCTTCCTGGTCGTGCGTGACATAGATCAGCGTCTTGCCGAGCTCGCGCTGGATGCGCTTGAGCTCGACGCGCGTCTCCTCGCGCAGCCGGGCGTCGAGCGCCGAGATCGGATCATCCATTAGATACGCGACAGGATCACGCACCAGCGCACGGGCGATTGCCACACGCTGCCGCTCGCCGCCGGAAAGCTGCGCCGGCGGTTTGTGCAGGATATGTCCGATATGCAGCTTAGCCGCGACCTCGGCGACGCGTTTTTCGATCTCGGCTTCTGTCACCTTCCGCTCGACCAGCGGAAAGCGGATATTGTCGCGCGCGCTCATATGCGGAAACAGCGCCAGGTTCTGGAACACCATGGCGACATTGCGCTCCGCCGGCGACACTGCGTTGACCGGCCTGCCGCCGATCAGGATCTCGCCTGTGTCCGGGGTTTCCAGCCCGAGCACCAGACGGAGTATCGTCGACTTGCCCGACAGCGGCGGGCCAAAGAAACAGAAGAATTCGTTGTCGTCGACCGTGAACGAGGCGTCGTCGACGGCCAGCGTGCCACCATAGTGTTTCGTCACATTGCGGAAAACGATATCAGCCATCTCAACCTGCTCTCAACGCAAGGCCGGAAGCGGCGTCGAAGACGCGCACCGCCTCCGCCGCAGGCGCGACGACAGCTGTCTGCCCGATCGCCAGCCCGACATCATTGTCGAACACCGCCTTCACCGCAGTCTCGCCGTCGCCAAGGTGGATGATGGTGCGCGCGCCGATCCGCTCGACGAAACTCACCGGCATGGACAGGCCACGGCCGCCTTCAGCCAGCGTCACCTGCTCCGGTCGAAAGCCATAAAACACTTCGCCGCGCATCCGGCGTGCGGCATCGGCGATCTCGACCGGTAGCGGCGGCGTCGCCCCGAGTGGGCCGAGATCGACGACCAGGCCACGGTCGCTTTCCGCCGGCCTGCCCCTGAGCAGGTTCATGCCCGGCGCGCCGATGAAGCGGGCGACGAAGACATTGGCCGGATTGTTGTAGACCTCGAGTGGCGTGCCGACCTGCTGCAGCACGCCGTGATCCATCACCGCGATGCGGTCGGCCATCGTCATGGCTTCGAGCTGGTCGTGGGTGACGTAGACCATGGTCTGCCGGAACTGCCGCTGCAACTGCTTCAGTTCGGTCCGCATCACTGCCCGGAAGGCGGCGTCGACATTGGAAAGCGGCTCGTCGAGCAGGAAGATCGCCGGCTCCATGATCGCCGAACGGCCGATCGCGACCCGCTGCAATATGTTGACCGACAGCCTGTCCGCCCTGCGGTCGAGCAGCGGCGTCAGTTGCAGCATCTCGGCAATGGCGCCGACACGGCGGTCGATCTCGGCCTTTGGTGCGCCGCGCATTTTCGGCCCGTAGGCGAGGTTCTGCCGCACGCTCATATGAGTGAAGATCGCATAGTTCTGGAAGACGAAGCCGACGCCGCGCCGCCCCATCGGCACGCCGGCCATGTCGCGCTCGCCAAACAGGATCTTGCCGCTGGTCGGCTCTTCCATGCCGGCGATCATGTTCATCGTCGTCGACTTGCCGCAGCCCGACGGTCCGAGCAGCGCCATGAACTCGCCGTCGGCGATGGCCAGATCCATCGTCTTCAGCGCGGTGAAGTCGCCGAATTTCTTGACCAGGTTCTGCAGGTGGATGGTGCTCATGCCGCCACCTCGCGTACCCGGGCCATACGTTTCATGGCAAACACCGCGGCGATGGACAGCACGATCAATATGGCCAGCGCGATTGCCGCCACATAGCCCCAGATCAGGTCCTGGGTAGTGAGCTTGTAGATGTAGACGGAGATGGTTTCGGTAGCGACGCCGGGACCGCCGCCGGTCATGATGTAAAGCGTGTCGAAGATCTTGAAGTTCTCGATCACCCTGATCGCCAGAGCGATGATGATGATCGTTTTCATCTTCGGCAGCACGATGGTGACGAAGCGCTGCCACGGGTTGGCGCCGAGCAGCCTCGCCGCCTTGATCTGGTCCTCGGGCACGCCGACCAGACCGGCAAGCAGGATCAGGAACATCAGCGGCGTCCACTGCCAGATGTCGGCGATCATGACGGCGATGAGAGCCAGCGTCGGGTCCGACAGCCAGGCAATGGTGACGGGAACGCCTGACATCGCCGACAGGATGTCGTTGACCGGGCCGCCCGACTGAAACAGCATGAAGAACATGTAGCCGGCCACCGCCGGCACCACCATCATCGGCATCAAGAGGATTGAGTAGAAGATCCGCTTGCCGGGAAACTCGTCGGCAAACAGCGTCGCGAGCGCCAAGCCGAGCAGGAACTCCGCCGGCACGCAGACGATCATGACGATGGTCGTGCGCTTCAGCGCACTCCAGAAGCGCGCGTCCGCGGCAAGGTCGGTGTAATTGGCGAAGCTATTCCACATCGACCAGGCATTCCACCAGCCGGTGCCCGACAGCGGCGACCAGTCGGTGAGGCTGATATAGAGCTGCATCAGGAGCGGGAAGACGGCGATGAACAGCACCAGGATCTGCGCCGGCAGGGTCAACCGGAAGCCGAGCCGTGCGCCCTCGTCCGGCAACACCGATGCCGCCTTGGAGGCTTGCATGTCGCCCTCCGAAATCGTGGCTGTCACCGCGCTCATTGCTTGAGCGCCCCGAAGGTCAGCCCGCGCACTAGATGGCGCTGGATGGCGATCCCCATGATCACCGGCGGCACCGCGGCGATCAGGCCGAGAGCTGCCTTGGCGCCATAGAGCTGTCCGGTCATCGAGGAGGACAGCGAGGCCATGTAGACGGGGACCGTCACCCATTCGCGCGTCGTCAGAAGCAGCGCAATCAGATAGTCTGACCAGTTGAGGATGAAGACGAACAGCGCGGCACTGGCCAGCGGCGCGCGCATCATCGGCAGCGTGATGCGGGTGAAGACGCGCCATCGCGAACAGCCCTCGACCAGCGCCGCCTCCTCGATCTCGCGCGGCATGTCGTCGAAGAAGGTCTTCATCAGCCAGAAGGCGAAAGGCAGCGTGACGATGCCGTAGATCAACGACAGCCCCCACCAGCTGTCAGTGAAGTTGAGAAAGGCCCACATGATCATCACCGGGGTCATGACCGCCATCGGCGGAAACAGGCGAAGCTGGATCAGCGCCAGCGGCAGGTTCTGGCCCGAGCCGAAGCGCGACAGCCCGTAGGCCGCCGCGGTGCCCGCCGACATGGCGATTGCCGTGCCAAATGTGGCCGACAGCAGCGACGACAGGATCGGCTTCAAAGCCGTGCGGTCGAGCGCGACGATCAGATTGTTGGTCGATCCACCGAAGACGAAGCGGAAATTGCTGAGTGTCGGGTTCTTCGGCCACCAAGTCAGGTCGGCGCCGGTCGCCGACCATTCGGCGATCGGCTTGAACGCCATAGACACCATCCACAGGATCGGCACCAGCGTGACCGCCATCGCCGCAAAGATTGCGGCATAGCGGAATATCTCGAAAGGAACTGAACGCTTCATCTTGCGGCTTCGCTGGAGTCTTTCGTTGCCGAGGGGAAGAGCGACCGCTCCTCCCCTCCTTGGTAGGATCCTGGAAGGATCAGGCGATTGGATCGAGGACGGTGGGCCAGGCCTCCTTGTTGGTCTTGATGGCTTCGAGAAGCTTCTCCTCGCCGGTACGGCGGGCAATCTTCTTCCACTCGGCCTCGGTGTCGGCCATCGCCTGCTCGGCCGTCTTGGCCTTGGTCAGCGCGGCGACGAGGTTCTCGTCTAGCGCGTTGTGGAAGGCGGTGGCGCCGGGATAGTTGATGGTGGGCACGGTGCGGGCGACCGTCTCGCGCACCACGTCCATGTGGTAGGCATGATAGGTCTGGCGAACCAGCGGATCCGAGAAATCCGATAGCCGGAACGGATCGAAGTAGCCGCCCGGATTGGCGGTCATCCAGGCGTAGATGCGGCTTGAACCCAGCCACTGTAGGAACAGGTAGCAGGCCTCCGGGTTCTTGGCTTGCGAGGAAACCGACGCCGACAAATTGAGCCACAGCACCGACCGGCTGACCAGCTTGCCATCGATCTCGCGGCCCGGTGGCAGCATCGAGCCGATCTTGCCGGTGACAGCTGAATCCTTGTTGCCGGCATTGTCGAGGAATTTCGGCAGATTGGAGAAGGCGCAGGTCATGGCCGCACCGCCCTTTGCGAAATTGCCGTACTGCTCCGGCCAGCCCCAGGAGATCGCATCCGGCGAATGATGCGAAAGCGAAGCAATGTACTCGTTGGTCGCCGCGATACCTTGCTCCGAATTGATCAGCGGCTTGCCGGTATCGTCGAACAGGAACTGATTGGGCGAAGCCATTGAGACATAACGCTGATACCAGTTGGTGTAGCCCCAACCCTGGTTGCGCAGATCGGTCGAGCCGAACAGGCCCTTGTCCGGGCGCTGGAAGAAGGCCGCGATCTCGTCATGCTGCTTCCAGGTCTTCGGCGCCGCCAGTTCATACCCGTATTTGTCGGAGAAGGCCTTCCTCTCGTTTGCGTCGCCGAACAGATCGGTACGGTAGACCCATGTCTGGAAGTCGCCATCCAGCGACACGCCATAGGTCGAGCCGCGATACTGGTTGAGCAGCGACACGCCCTTGGCACCATTGACGTAACCACGCTCGGGATCGTCCCATTCCGGCTTGTACTGCGCGACGAAGTCGTCGAGCTTGAGGATGCCGCCGGTTTCGGCGAGGTCGCCAAGACGGTTCCATTCGACCGCGTAGATGTCATACGCCCCACCCTTGGTGGAGATGTCCTGCATCGTTTTGGTGAATTCCTGGCCGTTGGGCACACCGACGATCTCAAGCGGAATGCCGGTTTCCTTCTCCCAGAGATCTTTGATCGACGGCGCGCCGGCCGGAAACGGCTGGGTCAGCTGGCCGATCGAGCCGTCGGACAGGCCAAGTACGATCTTGGCCGGCGCCTTGCCGGCGCCCTTCATCGCCTTGGCCGCCTCGATGGCGCGACCCTCGGGCGTGTCGGCGCCATATTGATAGCGCTCCGAGCCGTCGAAGCCCGTCGGGCCACCGATCATGCCGGGCGCCAGGGCATCGGCCGCATAGGCCCGGCTTGGGCGAATGAATTTCGGTGCAATACCTGCGGCGGCAACAAGGACCGCCGCCTTTCCACCGGATGCCAGCAAACGGCGCCGCGACACGCGGATCAAATTCGACATTGGAACTCCTCCCTCAGGGCCTTGTTCCTCCATGGCCCTTATGATGGATATTGACGGCACTATACGAAGGCTGTCAACATCATAAATAATCAAGACACCTCATAACATCTCATGGGAGGGGAAGGATGGCGTTTATCAAGGCTCTCACACTGAAGCCGGTGCTTGAATTTGAGGGAGCCCGGCTACCCACCTCCCCGCGTGGTCCGCTTCGGCATTTTGGTGTAGCGCGGCAGCTTGCGCATCGGCCAAGGCTGGTTACATCATTTCCCATCAGAATCGCGGCTGGCGATGAAGCCGCCGCTTCGACAACGGACCCATGAAATGCGTGATCTCGATGCGCCCCTGGCACATTTTGGAATGAGGTGATCGACAGTGCGGTCCACCCTGACAGACATAGCCCGGGAAGCCGGCGTTTCCGCCGCCACAGTCGACCGTGTGCTCAACAACCGCGCCGGGGTCAGGGCGCGCACCCGCGAGGTCGTGCTCGAAACGGCGCAACGGCTTGGCTATATCGCTGAAAATTCGAACAATCCGAACCAGCGCAACGCGGTATCTGGTGAGGTCATACGGCTCGATTTCGCCCTGCCCGCCGGCACCAATTCCTTTATCAAGATGCTGCACCGCCAGATCGAGGCGCAGGCGCAATCGCGGCCTGACCTCGACGTCCGCGTCGCCACCATCGAAGGCTTCAATCCGGATCGGCTCGCCCGTCTGCTGCAGGAACTGCACGGGCAGACGCAAGGCGTCGGTGTGATCGCGCTCGACCATCCGACGGTCCGCGAGGCGATCCGCTCGCTTTCTGCCAGCGGCGTCAAGGTCGTCACCATCGCTTCCGACATCCTGCATGTGCCGAGGGTCGCCTATATCGGCATCGACAACCGCGCCGCCGGCCGGCTCGCCGGCTACCTTCTCAACCGCTTCATGGGCGCAGGGCGTCCAGGCAAGGTCGCGCTGTTCGCCGGTTCGCTCTCCTATCGCGGCCACGAAGAGCGCGAGATGGGCTTCCGCCACATACTGACGGAAGAATCGACCAATCTGCAGATCGTCGAGATGCGCGAAATGCTCGACGACCGGGAGAAGGCCTATTCGGAGGCCTCCGCCCTGCTGGACCGGCACCCGGACCTGGCCGCCATCTACAATGTGGGCGCCGGCAATACCGGCATCGCCCGCGCACTCAAGGAGCGCGGGCGCGCACTGTCGACGGTGTTTCTCGGCCATGAGGTGACGGAAGGCACCAAGGAGCTTCTGCTCGACGGCACGCTCGACGCGGTCATCGACCAGAACCCGCGCGTCGAGGCCCGCGAGGCGCTCAACACCTTGACCCATGCGGTCAGGGGGTTGTCCTACGAACTGCACCAGCCGCGGCTGCAGGTGATCTTCAGGGAAAGCATCCCGGAGATCTGAACGGACCCTGGGGGACGGGAGGACCGCGCCGGACTGGCGCTGCCCTCAATATTGCCGTGCCTATTGGACAGCAGCGACTTCGGTATAGGCGGCATCGACAAAGCTCTTGTCGACCCATTTGCCATAGTCGATTGAGCCCTTCAAAAGCCCGGCGCCGGCCATGAACTTCTCCTCGCCCTTGAGTGCCGCGATCGCGTCGTCGGTGAGTTTCGGATCCTGGTAGAACAGGCCCTGGCTGTAAGTCTTGCGGACGGATTTCTCCGACGACTTGGTTGCCTTGACGAAGGTCTTGATCGTCTCATCGGGGTGGGCGTCGGCCCAGCGCGAAATCTCGATATCGACCTTCAGCAGCCGCCTGACCAGGTCAGGATATTTCGCCGCGAAAGCGCCGTTGACCGAGATGACATTCGGCACGTTCCATTCCGGATGGGCGCCGGTGTCATAGAGCACGCGGGCCTCGCCGGTGTCGACCAGCTTGGCCGCCGTCGAGTCGGTCTCGACGATGGCATCGATGTCACCGCGCGCCAGCGCCGGGCCCGACGCTTCGAAGGGCAGGTTCAGCCCTTCGACATCGGCCGTCGTCAGGCCGACGCTGTTCAGCGCCTTGCTGAAATTCGAATGCCGCACCGTGCCGGTGAGATAGGCGACCTTCTTGCCCCTGAGATCCTGCAATGTCTTTAGTGGCGAGTCGGCCTTGACGATGATGGAGGAGCCGCCAGCCTTTACATAGCTCGACAGGCCAATCAGCTTGACGTCGGCCCCAGAGGCCGCGACGCGCAGGGCTGGATTATTGCCGGTATAGGTGACCTCGATCGCCCCGGTCGCCAGCGCTGTGGTCGCCTCGGAACCGCCATTGAAGGTCACCAATTCGACCTTGATGCCGTCCTTGGCGAATTCCTTCTCCCACCAGCCGTCCTGCTGGGCGAGGATGAATTTGAGGTGCCCCGGCGCTGTGCTGCCGATGCGGATGACATCGGGCTTGTCTTGCGCGAAGCCACGGGCGACGAAGACAATGGTGACGAGACCGGCGGCCGCGACAAGAACGCTCTTGAGCAGCAAGCGGCGAAAGGCACTGAAAAAGATCTTGGACACCTGGAATTCCTTTCCAATTGGCGTGGATTGGTTGCCTGTTTAGATCGGCGAAGCTTCCGACTGGCCCTTCCAGGCAGTTGCCCAGCGCTCGAACCAGACGAGCAGGTAGTTGACGGCAAGGCCGATGACGGTGAGGGTCAGGATGCCGGCATACATATCGGCCGTTTCCATCATCAGTTGCGAGTTTTGGATGAGGAAGCCGAGGCCGGATTTGGCGGCCAGCATCTCGGCGCCGATCACCGCGAACAACGAGGATTTCACGCCGAGCCGCGCGCCGGCGACGATCGAGGGAATACTGGCCGGCAGGATGATTTTCCGGAACAGGTCGAAGTCGGACGTGCCCATCGAGCGCGCCGCCTTGATCAGCAGTGGATCGACCGACTTGACGCCGCTGATCGTGTTGACGAGGAGGAAAAACACCGAGGAGTAGAAGGTGATCGCCACCTTCGATTCCTCGCCGATGCCGAGCAGAAGGATGAACACCGGCAGCAGCGCGAACTGCGAGGTGTTGCGCAGTGTCTGCACCAAAAGGTCGGAGACCTTCTCGAACAGCGAATAGCGCCCCATCAGCAGGCCGAGCGGGATGGCCACGACCACGCCAAGCGCGAAGCCTATGGCCGCGCGCTGCAGGCTGATGCCGATATGCTCGACCAGCACGCCCGAGGCGAGCATATCCCACCACGCGACCAGCACCTCACTCAGCGGCGGGAAGAAGATGCGGTTCAGCCAGCCGAGCCGCGGCGCGATTTCCCAGGCGAGGAAGAATAGACCGAGCAGCGGCAGGCCATAGATTGAGGTGCCGAAGCTTGCTCCTCGCCTGCGCCTGACGGCGGGCGTAGCGCTGCGGGCCTTGATTGACGGAACCCTGGCGGCGGCCACCGCCTCACCGGCTCCAGCAAACGGATGAAAGCCGCCGGCGGGGCCGAACTTTTCGGTCAGATAGGCCATGCCAAAAACTCCCTCAGTGGCTGAACGCCGGCGACAGCGTCCAATCCTTCTGCGCCTTGTTGACTTCGTCGCGCAGCACGTCCCAGACACGGGCGCGGTGATTGTTGAAGGCAGCACTGGCGCGGATGTCGCCGTCGCGCGGCCGCGGCAGGTCGATGTCGATGATCTCCTTCACCGTGCCCGGACGCGCGGTCATCACCACTACCCGGTCGGCCAGGAAAATCGCCTCGTCTATCGAATGAGTGACGAAGATCACCGTCGTCTTGATCTTACCCCAGATCCTGAGCAGTTCGCCTTGCAGGATTTCGCGGGTCTGCTGGTCGAGGGCGGCGAACGGCTCGTCCATCAGCAGCACTTCGGGATTGCTGGCCAGCGCCCGGGCGATCGCCACGCGCTGCTGCATGCCGCCTGAAAGCTGGTTGGGAAACCGATCCTCGAAGCCCGCGAGGCCGAACAGCGCCAACAGATGGCGGGCCGTGGCGGTGCGCTCGGCTTTGGCGACGCCACGCACTTCCAGCGCATATTCGATGTTGGCCAGCGCCGTGCGCCAGGGAAACAGCGCATATTGCTGGAACACGTAGCCGGTCTTGGGGTCGGGTCGGGTAATCCGCCTGCCGTCGAGCTGGACGCCGCCGCTGGTCGCCTGCGTCAGCCCGCCGATAATATCGAGCAGCACCGACTTGCCCGAGCCGCTCGGCCCGACCAGAGTGATGAACTCGCCCGTGCGGATGGCGAGATCGACGCCGTCTAGCACGGTAACGCGGTCGGTCGCCTCGCCGTCGACGGTGACGAATTGTCCCGGCTTGAGCTGAAAAGTCTTCTTGATCTCGCTGACGACGATGCGGTCCATGTCTCTACTCCGGTCGTCTCTCTGTCACTGCGCCACGCGGATGCGGTGCGTCGGGTCGAACTCGGAGCCGCCGGCCTTGCCGCGCTGCCAGCCGAGCGCGCGGGCATAGCTGCCGAACAGATGGCGCGCTTCGACCTCCATCTCGCTGATGCCGATCGGCCCTTCGGCGAACTCGGCCACATAGAGCGCATCGGTCGGGCAGTAGATTTCGCAGAGAAAGCAGGTCTGGCAGTCTTCCTGCCGCGCGATCACCGGCACGCCTTCCGTCGCGTCGAAGACATTGGCCGGGCACACCTTGACGCAGATGTCGCATTCGACGCAGCGCGTGGCCGAGACGATCTCGATCATGACGCCAGCTCCGCCAGCCGATCGGGTGCTCCGGCGATGCGGAAATCATCGACGCCGGTGATCACCAGCCGGTGCGCAAAGGCCGGGTTCTTGCTCGGAAGATCGGTGCGGCGATGCATGCCGCGGCTCTCGCTGCGATGAAGCGCGGCAGTGACCGACCAGCGCCCGGCAGCAGCGATAGACGCCGCCTCGCGGGTGCGTATCCGCTCCAACCCCTCGCCTTGCAGATGGTCGCGCACGTCGCGCCAAACGCTCTGCAGCCGCTCGCCGCTTTTTTCGAGACCAGCACTGCTGCGGAAGAAATTCTTGTCCAACGGCACGACTTCCGCGCGCACCGTCTCGATGATCTCGTTGGTGTCGATATCGGCACGCGGCGAAGCCGCCGGGCGCAGGCCGGCGTGGCCGAGCGCCTGGACCTCGCTGCGGAACGCCTTGCCGGCGCGCCGCCTGGCATGGGTCGAAGCGCCTTTGCCGGCCCACCAGCCGCTGGCCAGAGCCCAGGACGAATTGACGGCGCCGCCGCCCGAAACCGCGCCGGTCATGATCTCGCGGCTGGCGGCGTCGCCGGCGGCGTAAAGACCAGGCACGCCGGTGGCGCAGTCGTCGGACACGATGTCTATGCCGCCAGTACCACGCACAGTGCCTTCGGCGCGCAGTGTGACGCGGAACAAATCGTTGAAGGGGTCGATACCGGCGCGGTCATAGGGCATGAAGCAGTTCGGCTGGCCTTGGCGCAGCCAGCCTTGCAGCGCGAGCTCGGCCTGGTCGAGCCGCGCATAGACAGGCCCCTCGATCAGAGCACGCGCCACTTCCTCCTCGCGGTCGCCGATGCCGTTGCGCAGCGGCTCGCCGGTCGGGCCGAGGATCGGCGAACCGTCCTCGCGGTGGAACGACGCCCAGCGGAACGGCAGGCCCTTGTTCAGCGACGAGCCATGCGGTGCCAGCGTGTACTTGCCGGTGAACTCCATGCCCGACAGGCTGGCGCCGGCTTCCGCCGCCATCAGATAGCCGTCACCGGTCAGCCCGGTCGAGCCGAGGATGCGTTCGCGGAAAGCGCAGCCGCCGGTCGCCAGCACCACCGCCTTGGCATCGACGCGCCAGTCGCGCTCGACCTGTCGGCCGACGCCGGCAGCACCGACGACCGCATCGCCGTCCGACAGAAGTTCGAGCGCCGGATGATGGTCGAGCACGGTGATGCCGGCCAGCAGCACCCTGCGGCGCATGAAGCGCATATAGTCCGGTCCACGCAGATTGGCGATGTAGAGCCGTCCGTCATCCTCGGTCGGAAACGGATAGCCCCATTCGGAAAGTTGCAGCAGGTTGCGGTAGGCGGTGTCGACGCAGCGCAGCATCCAGCGCTGGTCGGCGAGTTCGCCGGTACGCTGCCAGCGGCGCTCGACCACCGCATGCCTGTTGTCGCCCGGCGGCACGCACCAGGTGCCGGTATTCGACGGTGCGGTAGCGCCGCTGGTGCCGAGATAACCCTTGTCGGCCAGCACCACGCTCGCGCCGTTTTCAGCCGCCGCGACGGCCGCCCAGGCGGCTGACGGACCACCTCCCAGCACCAGCACATCGGCATTGAGGTGCAGCGTTTCGGGCGCGGCGCGGACGGCTGTGACAATCTTCGGCATGAGCACTCGCGGAAAGGGGAATTAGCAGCTGCGACGAGTCAGGCCGCCTTGGAGAACCACACCGGCTCATTGCCGGCGCTCCACTTGATATTGCAGCCGATCGACGGCACCTGCTCGGCGGCCGGCGCCTCGCCCTTCAGCACCGTGTCGACCGCGGCGCGCAGATCCACCCCCGTCACCGGCCTGCCGTTGCCCGGCCGGGCATCGTCGAACTGGCCGTGATAGGCCAGCCGCCGATCGGCGCCGAACAGGAAGAAATCGGGCGTGCAAGCCGCGCCATAGGCTTTCGCCGTCTGCTGCGAAGCGTCCTTGAGATAGGGGAAGGTATAGCCGAATTCTTCGGCCTGCTCGCCGATGCGGGCCAGCGTCTCCTCGGGATGTGCTTCATGGTTGTTGGCGTTGATCGCCACCACCCGCGGGCCCTGTCGGCATAGTCCCTGGCGAAGTCGGCGAACGCCCCGCGGATCAGCACCACGAACCGGCAACGGTTGGAGATGAAGGCGACCAGCAACGCCGGCTTGGCATCGAGATCGGCAAGCTTGTGCAACACGCCTTGCGCGTCGGGCAACAGGAAATCGGCGGCCTTGGTTCCGAGGTCGATCGGGTTGGATTCGGTTTTCGGCATCGACGCGCTCCCTTTGTGCCTTGGTTCTCTCGCAGTCCAGCCGCAAACATCAACGCGTTTGCAGTTAGTCTATGAATTTAGTAGAATTATAGGCTGAAGACGCCGTTCGCGGTCAAGCTGGCGGGATAGAATATCGTGCCAATGTTTGTGCCGGTCCGGCAACTTTGTTTGGCCGGAAAGCGCCTCTGAGAAAAGAGCGCGCCGGCCGGGTAAGGGCAATCGGCGTGGCCTTCGTCGAGATCGCCGACGATGGCGAACGGCAGGTCATCGACAACGCGACCGGTATTGAGCTGCACTGGCTGCCGAGAAATGGCATGCAGGCCGGCATCGACGACAGGCTGGCGCGCGCCATCCAGTCGGTCGCATGGCCGACCGGTTCGGCATTCGGCTGGTTCGCGGCCGAAGCAGCCGCCGCCAGGACGGTGCGCGAACACTGGCGCGGTACACTGGCGCTCGGCCGCAACGAGACACTGGCGGCAGCCGATTGGCGGCGGGGCGCGGCGGGACTGATGGCCGGCTAGAGCTTGCTCACCATCGCTTGCGCATCTTCGCCCAGACCGATTGCAATCCGGTCGCCGGAGACAATGCCTGACATGCCGCAGACGACCAGCGGCATGCTGATTTCGTAGAGGAATTCGGCAACGATGGCGCCGACGGCAAGGATCGGGTCCGGCCGCGCCAGGATAATGCCGGCCGGCGCCGTGCCTCTGCGGATCGCTTCGGCCAGAACCGAAGACGAGGACGACGACCCTCGCCCGCTCGGCATTATCAGGATCTTGCCAGCGATATTGCCGCCCAGGTCCGGATGCGAATGGTCGATGATGTCGCCCGTTTCGACGTCGATCCCGCCCCAGAAGCTGAGCGCCTGCGAAAGCACCAGCGCCGGGCCTTGTGCCGAGCCGGAAAGGTGGAATGTACCGGTTCTGGCCGGCGCCTTCATGGCGCGGCTCGCACGACGCGGCCGGCCGCAGCCGAGCGGACGCAGTCCTCCATGTCACCGAAGGCCACCGACACACCGATAATGCCAGGTGCGTAATGCGCCCATTTGCCCGAATTGGTCATCACCACGCCGTCGAGACGCTCGAGGATCGACGTGACATAGGTGCAAGTGTCGGTGACCGGAACGAGGCCGAAGGCTTCCATGCCGGCCAGTGCGCCTTCGTCCTGCAGCCGCGTCAGCGTCGCGCGCCCTGTGTTGACATAGATTGGGACGCCCTTGCCTGGACCGACTTCGCGCAGCAGCGGCAACAGGCGCATCCACTCGTCATAGGAGAAATGCGGCGTGCCTAACGACACGGCCGCCAAAGGCGCACCGTCAGCTACGCTCGACAACCTAGCCAGCGCATCGTCGAGGTCGGCACGCGTGATGCGGATTGTTTCCTCTGGCCCCATGCCATGAAACGCCTCTTCAAGCGTGTTCGCTTCCGGCGTGATACCAACCGCATGGAACAGCGCAACGGCCCCGGTCGTCGCGGCGGCGGCGCCTAGCGCTTTCAGCTGATCCTCATCGCGCGGTCTTGGCAGGCCCGAGATCACGGGGATGCGATCGCTGCTTGCTTGCCCGATGATAAGCCCGACGGCAACGAACAGGCTGTCGCTCGGTTCTGGGTCAGAACCGACCAGCTCGAACAGAACCTGGCCGCGCCGGTTTTCGCTCAAGTGCAGCCCCCAAGCCGGCGCGCGCCCGGTGATGGCGCAGCACAAATCGATGAAATCGCCATAGCGGTTGGTCCGCGCTCCGATCACCGAATTGGCAAAGACGATGGCGTTGGACTCACCCCAGGCGATCTGCTCGCCGAACCCTGGCCGGAACCGAGTCTGATAGGGTGCGCAGGTGAAGGTCGCCTGGCAGCCGAGTTCCAGATGCGCCTTCATTAGACGGCGCGCCGGTACTTCTTCGGCGGCCGGCATCTTCACCAATCCGGGATGGATCAGATCGAACGAGCCGACATTGAGCGTCGTCGGCACCCGAACGCGACCGCCGCCCTCGATCAGCCTTTCGACGAAATCGAGGCTGGCCTGGCCGTGATAGAGGCAGCCGTCGATATGGGCACCGGCAATATCCAACAATTTGTGCGCGCCGACCGCTTTCGAAAAGGCAACCAGGATCTTCATCGCAGCGGCCACGGCCGGACCCTGCTCGCCCTGCAGCATCGACTGGTCGCCCGCATTCAATTCAAGCGACATCGAGTATTCCGCTCACAATTTGCCCGACCATGCTTTCCCCGATTGCGGACCGCCTGGCAAGACTGAAGGATTGGATCTGCTAGCTCGCGTCGATCAGCACCGTACTCTCCGACGACCAGCGCAGCACCACCTGTTGTCCTTCCGCCAGCTTTTCGATGCCGGTGTTCTGCACGATGACCTTGATTGTCTGGCCATCGCGATCGACAAAATACGTGCTGTTGTTGCCGGCGAAGATACGCTTGGAGACCCGCCCCGTGAGCATGTTGGCATGGGCTCGGTCCGGAACGCCGGCATTGGTGGCGATGCGGATCCGTTCGGGCCGCACGGCGCAGCTCGCCTTCATGCCGGCGACAAGCGTAGCCCCCGCGCCTGCGGCAATCCCCGTTCCGTCAGGCAGCCGGATGCCCGTACCAGTGGCGTTGCCGCGAAGGATGTTGGCGTCGCCCAGGAAGGTGGCGGCAAACTCACTCTTCGGCCGATCGTAGATCTCCTCGGGCGGGCCTTCCTGCACCAGCTTGCCGTCGCGCAGAATGCCGATACGGTCGCTCATCGTCAGCGCTTCTTCCTGGTCGTGGGTGACGAAGATGGTGGTGATGCCGATCTCGCGCTGGATGCGCTTGAGCTCGATCTGCATGTCGACGCGCAGCGCCTTATCCAGCGCGCCGAGTGGCTCGTCGAGCAACAGCACGCGCGGCCGGATGACGATCGCGCGAGCGAGCGCCACCCGTTGGCGCTGGCCGCCGGACAGCTGGTGCGGCCGGCGGCCGCCGAGCCTGCTGAGCTGCACCAGGTCGAGTGCGCGCTGCACCTCGCTGGCAATCACCGCCTTGGGCTCGCCGCGCACTGACAAGCCGAAGGCGACATTGTCGGAGACGCTCATATTGGGAAACAGCGCGTAGTTCTGGAACACCATGCCGATGCGCCGCTTCTCCACCGGTACCCGCTCAACACTTTCGCCGCCTATGGAGATGCGACCAGAGTCGGGAAAGTCGAAGCCGGCGATCTGGCGCAGCAGCGTGGTCTTGCCGCTGCCGGAGGGACCGAGCAGGGCGTAGAAGCCGCCGTCGGGGAAATCGATCGAGACATCGTCCAGCGCCTTGTGCGCGCCAAAACTGCGCGACACATTCGATACCTGCACGCCCGCCATTATTTCTCTCCGCCGAATTTGAAGAAGCGCGCCGTCAGCAGCATCAGCGCCATCGACACGACAATGATGATCGTCGAGACCGCATTGATCTCGGGCGTGAAACCCTTGCGGATCGCGGCGTAGATTTCGACCGGCAGCGTCGTTTGGCCAGGCGTCGACAGAAAGTAGGAGACGACGAACTGGTCGAAGGACACGGCGAAGGCGAACAGCCCGCCGGCAATGACGCCCGGCATGATCCAGGGCAGCGTGACGCGGTTCGTCACCTGCCATTGATTGGCGCCGAGCGAGCGCGCCGCTTCTTCCAACTCGGGCGCGAAGGTCTGCAGTCGCGCCGACACCACGACGATGACATAGGGCAGCGCAAGCGCGACATGGCCGAGCAGGATGGCGAACAGGCCGCGCCCAATGCCGACGCCGAAGAAGAAGATCAACATCGCCGTGCCGGTGATCAGCCACGGAATGGCGATTGGCGGAAACAGCAGCACCTGCAGGAATTTCTTGCCGCGAAACTCATAGCGGTAGAGCGCCAGTGACGCCGCCGAACCAAGCAAGACGCAGATGATGGTGGTGATGACTGCGATTTCGACGCTGTTCCAGGTGGCTGAGATAAGCTGGTCGTTCTGCCACAACGAGGCGTACCATTCCGTCGTCCATTCGAACGGCAGCTGGTAGAAGGGCGAAACGTTGAAAGACATCAGCGCCATGATGATGATGGGCACATAGAGGAAGGCGAGCAACAGCCAGACGTACAGGCGGCCGAGCCATTCGAGGACACGTGTTGTCGCCATCACGTAGCCCTACGCAGCACCGGCGAGGCAACCGCCAGGATGACGAGCACGACGGCCAACAGGATGAAGGAGAGCGCAGCACCCAGCGGCCAGTTGAACACGGCGACGAACTGGTCCTCGATGACAGTGCCGTAAAAGGTGCCGGTACGGCCGCCGAGGATTCGCGGTTCCATGAACGAGCCAACGACCGGCACGAAGATGAGTGCTGCGCCCGCCACTAGGCCCGGCATCGACAGGGGAATGATGACCCACTTCAGCACCTGCAGCCTCGAGGCGCCGAGCGAGCGCCCGGCCTCGATCAGCGAGTCATCGATGGCCTGCAGGGTCAGATAGCAGGTCAGTACCATGTAAGGCACGTAGGAGTGCACCAGCCCGATGATGACGGCCGGATAGGAATACATGAGATCAATGTTGATCTTGAACGGCAGCACGGCGTTGAGCGCGGTGTCGAGAATGCCCCCTTCACGCAGCACCATCGCCCAGGAGAAGATGCGCACCAGCCCGTTCGACCAGAACGGCAGGATGACAAGCAGGAAAATCGCCTCGCGGCTTCGCCCTTTCAGCACCTTGGCCAGCACATAAGCGGCGGGATAACCGATGAAGATGCACCACAGCGTCACCTCGAGGCCGAGGCGCAGCGAGGCCACAAGCAATGTCAGGTAAAGGCTTTGTGAAAAGAAGGCGGCATAGTTTTCGAGCGTGAATGCCCACGGCTTTCCCGACAGCGGCAGGTCGGTCATGAAGGAGAAGAACACCATGGCTGAGAGCGGCAGGAAAATTGCAACCGTCAGCCAGAGATAGGCAGGCGCCAGCAGCGGCAGGGCCGAGCTCAGCTCGCTGCGCGACGCGGCTGCAACCTGTACTGCCATCACAATCTCCTCCCAGGACGGGAAGGATCAGCCGACACGATGGTCGGCTGATCGCGGCTTTTGCTGTTACTTCACGTCGACCTTGAGCTGCTGCCAGAGCGACAGATAGGCTTCGCGCTGGGCGTCTGTGATCGGCGCCTGGAACTGGATATGCTTGGCGACTGCCGGGTCACCCATCACCTTGCGGTTGAACGCATCCGAGGGAAGTGCTTCCACAGCCTTGGTGTTGGCGGATACGGGGGCTCCGACCTTGGTGACCCATTCGACATAGAACTTCGGGTCGATCATGTAGTTGATGAAGGCCTCGGCGCCGGCGACATTCTTGGATCCGACCGGAATGGAGAAGGCGTCGAGCCAGGCGACGGCGCCCTCCTGCGGGATCACGAGCGCGACCGGCAGCTTGAAATGGGTCTTGGCGCGGTCGGCCGAGCCGCTCCAATAGGTGCCGATGTCGATCTGGTTAGAGGCAGCCATCTGGTTCCAGTCGTTCTCCGAGCTCCAGAACGTCTTGATCTGCGGCATCAGCGAGGTGAGCTTCGCCTTGACCGCCTCCATATCCTTGATGTCGTTGATGTTCTGGCCGGTGGCAATGGCGCCGAACTGCACCGCTTCGACGGCATCATCACGGATGGTGACGCGGCCCTTGTGAGCGGGATCCCACATTTCGGCGATGCTCGTCGGCGGCTTGTCGAAGGATTTTTCATTGATGGCGAGCGCCGTCAGCCCCCAAACCCATGGCACGCCATAAACCTTCCCGTCATGGACGAGCATTGGCGACCCGGCCTTGTCCTTGCTGATATCGACGTAGTTCGGCAGCTTGGATGTGTCGATCGGCTGGATCAGCTTTTCCGCCATCGCCTGGTCGTTGAAGGCGGCGTTGATCATAACGACGTCATAAAGGCCGGGATTGGTCCTGAGCTTCGTCAGCATCTCCTGTTCGGAATTGAAAAAGTCGTTGACGACCTTGTTTCCGGTCGCCTTCTCAAAGGCTTCGATGGCCCACGGCTCGTCGGCGCCGTAGCCCTTCCAGTTGAGTACGTGCACCTCGTCGGCCTTGGCGGCAAATGCGAGTGCGGAGGTGAAGACGGCGGCCGCCGTCAGCAGGGCAGTCAAGTGGGGCATGCGCATGTTCGTTCCTCTCTGTGTTTGCCCGCTTCCCGGGCTTTGTCAGGCTGTCGGGCGTTTGGCCTCTTGCTTCCGGCCATGGAGGCCGATCGGCGGACCGCCGGCATGGCTTAGGAATGTCCGGATGTCGCAGTCGGTCGGCGCTGATGAACCACCGTGGCGGGTGACGGAAATGGCCGCCGCCGCATTGGCGTAGCGCGCTGCCTCAAAAGGCGGCATGCCGCGCGCCAGCGCGCTGACGAAGGCGCCGATATGGGTATCCCCGGCGCCGTTGGTGTCGATGGCATCGACCTGGAAGCCGGCAATCGTTTTCGCCGAGCCATCGGCCAGCCGCACGTGGCAGCCTTTCGCCCCGGCGCGAATGACGACGCCGACGGCCTTCGGGGAGTGGTCTCTTAGAAGCCGTGACGCGAGTGTCTCGACACCGCCCGGACCGGCAATCGCGGTCGCTTCCGTCGTGTTGCAGCTCAACCAGGTGGTGCGGGCGAGTATCCGCGACAGGATATGGCGAGGAATGTCGGTGATAACAGGTGTTGGGTCGAGGACAAGCGGTGTGTCGGCCGGAAGTGCCTCGATCCAGTCAACAATCGCGTCTCGGCTTCCCGGGTAGCTAAGCGTATAGCCGGAGGTGAACACCCAATCCCCCGGTGCGACCGAGACGGGCGCCATCATGTCAAGGCTCAGCACACTCTCCGCACCAGGCCATGAGACGAAGGTGCGCTCGGCATCGCTGCTGATCATGGCGACGCAATTGCCACTGTCCATAACCGACGATGGCGGCGTGAGTGTCTCGATTCCCTCAGTTGCTAAGGCCGTGCGCAGGAAGTCGCCATTGGGTCCGCTGCCGAGCTGGCCGCCGAACACCACCTTCATGCCGGTGCGGCTGGCCGCGACCATCATGTTGAAGCCGCCGCCGGCGACTTGTGCATAGCTCGACGCGGTCTTCTCCGTGCCCGGTGCCGGCAAGGCATCGATATGGTAGACATAGTCGACCACCGCGCTGCCGACATGGACGAGACGCCCCTTCATGCCGCCGCATCCTTGCCGGTGCTGGTCTTGTCCGCACGGCCCCTAGACGTCCGCGCCGCAACAAGGTCGGCGGCGAGCGCGCTAACCTCCGTCATGTCGATACCCTTGAGGTCTGCAATGCGGTTCTGAGGCAATCGGGAAAGGCCGGTGCAGGCACCGGCCATGCCGGCCGCGATGGCGCCGATCGTGTCGGTGTCGCCACCGAGATTGGCGCTGATGACTGCCGCTTGCCAGGGATCGCCGCCGGCGACTTCCAGCACCGCGAATGCAGCCGGAACGGACTCCTGACTGGCGACGCCGGTGCCGACCAGATCGGTGATCAGCCGGATCGCGTCGCTCGTCTCCTTGCCGCGTACGAGCTTCTGCGCCCACCCAATGCGCGCGGCGATGTCACCGCCGGTCACCCAATAGCCGAGCGTTGCCCCGTGCCTCGCCCCGGCGATGGCTCTGTCGGAAGCGGCGCGCCAGTCACCGCCAGCGATGCCGCGACTGATGGCGGCAGCGACCGCTGCGGCCGAAGCGATCGCGATCGAGGTGTTGTGCGTCGCCCGGCAGGTCTCGGCAACTTTGGCGACCAGCGCTTCCAGCGGCTCCGGCGGCATCATGATGCCGACTGGCGCGATGCGCATGGCCGCACCATTTGTGTCGCCGCTGCGTCCCGCTTCCTCGGCTGGCATACCGTTATTGATGGCGTCGATGGCGCGTTTGGTTGATGGTCCCAGCAGATCGTAGCTGCCGCGCGCCTTGACATCGCGTTCCCAGTCGAGCAGGGCGTTGACCCACCGCGCATGGTCGAACCGGTTACCGGATTCGACCAGGATACGGCCAAGCAGAAGCGCCTGTTCTGTGTCGTCGGTGATCGTCCCGGCCGGGAGTCCCTTCGACACCGGATGGTCGGCGAAAGGAGCAATGAAGTCCTCGACATGACCATAGAGTTCGGCAATCCGCGCCGGCGACAAAAGCTGCGTCGGCATGCCCAGCGCATCTCCCAGTGCCCCGCCCACAAGCGCTCCCATGGCCCGATCGGTTATGTTCCCGGTGTCGTCCGGCATCACTCAGAACCTCATATGCAGCGCAAAATGCGCCGGGTTGAGCAGGCTGGTCACATATTCGATCGGCCGGTCATCGGCGGCGCGGGTCAAGCGGCAACCGCGCAGGAACGGCGTGCCTTGCGGGCAGCCGAGGATTGCGGCGTCCTCTGGGTTGAGCATTTCGATGCCGACCCATTCCTCGCCATGGTCTGGAATGAGACCCGCGCCGCGGAGCGTCTGGTGGAGCGAGCCTTCGCGCAGACCGCGTAACGGCACGTCCTCCAGTTCGGGTGACAATGGCAGGCGGCTGCGCTCAATGGAGATAGCGTGGCCGTCGCTGGCATTGGTGCGCACCCGATCGACAGCGATGAAAAACGGGTTTTCTATACCAAGCAGTGCGGCAAGATCAGGGTCCTCGATCACCTCGAGCCGCAGCGTCCGCGTCTCGGCATTTGCGCCGGCGTTGGCGAGCGCCCGCGACCAACCGATTGAGTCATCAACGGGCTTGCCATCGAAGGTGACGAAAGAGCCGATGCCGACCTTGGTGGTGATCAGCCCGCGGCTGGACAGTTCCTCGAGGCTCTTGCGAACGGTGTTGCGGCTGACGGAGAAACGCTGGACGAGCTCGTTCTCGCTTTGCAACCGGTCGCCGAAGCCCAGAACACCGGAGCGGATTTCATGTTCGAGAACCGTGGCGATCTGTTCGGGCTTGCCCGTACCGGGAGACGATGGGACCACGCGACGGACCATAGGCATACCTGTTCATTGCACCTGTATAGTCCTGTGCAATGTATCTGCAAAGCCAGCTCTGTCAACCGACGGCGGAGGGGCCAAACAGATAGACCAAGCTGCTTGATGATACCCAGTGGCCGTGAAGGCCATACGAGGTGCGGCGGGCGAACGGGGTCGCTGGAGATGTCACTGTTCGCTGCTGGAAGACCCCTCGACTGCCCCGTCACCGTCGCCAGAATGCGGCAGAATGCCGAAGTCGCGCGACTTGGTCCCATGCGCCGCCGTCAGGAAACCATCGGCTGTGAGACCTCGCCTCAAAAGCTCACGTACCGCGGCAGACCGGCTCGGCATGTGCTTGTCGAAGCGCCAGTTCTCCAACGCCGCCAGTTCATCGACGGTCAGCATGATCTGCAATCGTTCCGGGCGTTCCAGTTCGGACATCTCGGCCTCCGGTCATACCAGCCTAAATGCAGCTGAGTTAGTAGGTTCCTAATTTTCTGTAGAATTAGGTACGTGAGCAGAATGCGTCAAGACCTTCAGATGTGCGAGTCATGCAGAAGTCCGATGAAGCGGATCAAGCATCAAATGGGCAATCGCCAAAATACGCTAACTATTTGACACAAAATGATTTTTTGAGAATTTTCGCTTGCCAATCGCGAACCCTGGGCGCATGGTAGAACACGAGGGACAAACCGCTCCCGAAGGGAAGGTTTTCCATGCGCTACGGATTTTCGGTTCGCCTGCACGAAGACGTCAGTTCCCGAGTTCGAGCTACATTGCGCTCCGGGATTGCCATCAATCTGACTGCTGTCGCCGAAGCCGCGCGACTGCAGAACCTCGCCGAGAATGTTGCGCGCGAAGACATCGAATGGCTCGTCATGCAAGCAGCCCAGCTCTACGGGGCGGCTATCGAGTTCGATGGCTTCGCGGAAACCGATCTGGCGGAGTTTGCCTGCCCTCAGCTGATGCAAAGCAGCCCCGCAGTGGTCTGGGACGCCCTGGAAGACGGAGCGTCCGCTTCGCCGGATGTTGGCCGTCAAACACACTGAGGCGCGTGCTGGTGTGAGCCCCCGCCATGCTGCCGCCACGTGCTCGGCAAAAAAGCCCGCCGCAATGGCGGGCTTTGGACTGCTGGAGGTTTGGTGGACGAAGGCCTCTCGGCCCGGTCCGACATTTCATCCGATGTATTCGCCTTAGCGGCGGGCGATCAGCAGGCACAATTGGCGCAGATCGCTGTCGTAAGTGCCTTCGCTGCTGAGCACGTCAACGCAGCGCTTCTTCATCCTGGCCAACTTGTCGCCCGACATGTCGGCAACGACCTGGGGCAAGCTGGGATTGTTGGGATTGCTGGGATTGGACGGGCTGCCCGGGTTGGACGGATTGCTCGGATTGCTTCCACCACCGATCCCGACACCGGCGCCGGCATTGATGCCACTGCCGACCCTGACCCCGGCGCCTGCGTTAACGCCGCTGCCGATACCTACCCCGGCGCCCGCCGCTATGCCACTGGGACCACCGATCGTCGCGCCGGCACCGGCGTTGATGCCGCTTCTGCCCCCAACCGATGCGCCGGCACCGGCGTTAATACCGGCTTTACCTCCGACCGACGCGCCGGCGCCCGCGGCGATGCCACTGGAACCGCCAATCGTTGCACCGAGGCCTGCCTTGATGCCGCCGCTGCCGCCCACCGAGCCACCAAGGCCGGCCTTGACGCCGCCGCTGCCGCCAATCGTTGCGCCGGCACCGGCGTTGATGCCGCCGTTGGACGTTCCAACGCCAACGGCAATTCCGTTCGCGGCATTTACTGGCATCGAGAGCATGAAAAGCACTGCGCTGCCAGCCACCGCACCGGTGATTGTTTTGATCTTGATGGTCATAACATTCTCCTTGCTGTAGTTGCGCTGAGCAGCCCGCGAACTCGCCGGTTGCATTACGCCCTAAGTGCAAGGAAGAAGATCGGTTTCTTTGCCGATCAACTTACTGGCCTCATGGTAACTGTTCAAAGAACAGCCGCGTGAAATTTGTAGTTAAATTTTCCGAAAGATTTACTTCGGGATGGCCTCTACCGGTTGAAGCGATGCGAGTGTGAGCTGATGGGCGCCGGGACAGACGAACGTCGCGCAACGGTCGGCAGCCAAAATAAGGCGAATTCTTAATCTGCAAACAACAACATCAAACCAACCAACGGCAATAGAACAACGGGCCGAGAAGATCTGCGCTGCGCGGGTTTGCTTCACCGTGCTGCGTCATTTTTGCCGGAACCTTTCCATCACCAGGGTTGTTTTCTCTGTAGTGCCAAACGATGACAACCGAATGATGGAGATCAACATGCTTACGAAAATCCTGACAGCCTCAATACTTGCAGCCGGTCTGGCGACCGCGGCGATGGCCCAGAACGCCGGGTCGGACAACAATGCGCCTGGCAGCGAGAAGAGCATCGTCGTCCAGCCCAAACCGAACGGTATTGACCCTGGCACGACCAGCAGCACGATGGGTACGACGGGTGCCATGAACTCCAATGCGGATGAAAACTGCCCTGCAACCCCGCAAGGAGCCCAACCCGACGCGTCCAACAAGCCTGCCGGGACGGTTTCACCGACTGTCAACGACAACAATTGCGGTAAGTAGTTAGCCGCACCAATCGGGCCTACCATCGCGCGTGGGCTTGCGGCGGCGGGACCGGTCAGGACTGGTTCTGCTGCCGATCACGGAACGACGTGCACGAGCGCCAAGACGATGGGCCCGACCAACCGCGAGATCTAGCGTTGGAATCAAATCCGCTCGAGTTCACGCTTTGCGTGGTCGCGCCTTGGGTTTGGTTCCGTCCTTGGCGGCCGGCGCCGGCTTAGGCTGACGTGCTTTCGGCTTCGGCCGGCTGGCGGTCTCTGTCGTGGCGATTTCTGCGTCGATTTCAGCGGTAGCCTGATCCCAATGCTGCTGATGCGCCCCGTCGGGCCTGCCTGCCTGTTCCCAGATCGCGTGTGCCCGCTGGCGAATCCGTTCCTGCCTGTCCGTCACTGTTGCCTCCGTCGGCTCGGTTCATGCGTAAGCAACTTTGTTCTAGCTGAAATTTCGACCGGCGTCTTGAGCGCTAGGCAACAGCGTCATTGAACCTCTCTGTCACACAGGACGGCGACGCCGAGAAGCGCCGCCTTCTTGATGATCAGCCCTTCAAGGTCGGCGTCCGAGCGCTCGGTTCCGGTGCGTTCGCGCAACAGTGCAATCGCCGCCTTCATCGACAGCAGGCCATCGCCTCGTTCAGCAAGCAGTTTGTCGACGGCGGCGGCCACGTTGACCGGCTCGACATGCGGCAGCATGGGAATGGCTCCTTTCCTTGTTTCGAAACGACAGAGCTCCATCCCGATCGCTCAGGATGGAGCTCTGATTTGGTTATTAGACCGTGACCTTTCCCAATCCGGTTCGCGGTTTGGGAACGCCGATCACTCGATGACCTGCACGATCTTGCGAGTGCCTGGGTCGACGAGCACTGTGCGATTGCCGACGACGACGTATCTGTACTGCACGTCGGGAACATCGATCGGTTGCAGCTCGACCGTATCGGGCAACGTGGAACCGATATTGAGCTCCACCCCCAGAAGACTGATCGACGCCAACGGGTGCTTGTGGACGTATTCGCGGATGACCGTCTGCTGTTCGGGCGTGACAATCACCTGGTCCGCGGTGGCCACGCCGACGCCGGCGAGCAACACCAATCCCGCCGCGGCAGGAACAAGGTGGATTTTCATCGTCTACTCCTGTTGTTGCGGGCCTCGCCTTTATGGTTGCGACACGGCATTCCGGTCGAAGCGGCGAACCCTCTACGCAAACGCCCACGCCACCTTGTTGTTCCGTAAGTGGCGGCTAATCGAATGGCGGTGAAGTGCCGTGCGGTGCGGCGAATGGACTGCGGATGAGCTGCGGTGGCCCGCGTCGCAAGACGCGGGCCGATCGGTCTCCCGATCAGCAGCGATACCGGAGGGGGTGATATCGGCTGCGTCTAAAACAACATTTAGGACAAGCTAATGTTCCTAGGCCACTGCAACAAACCTGCCGGCTCGAACGGCGCGGCGTTACCGCCCCGTCGCAGCGCCATGGACAGCCCCTGTGGCAGCAAATGAAGCGGCTACTGCTTGGGCGGCTGTGGCGGCACCTCGCCGGGCTTGATCACCGGGGTCTTGCCGTCATTCGGCGGTGGCGCCGCCATGCCCTGATCGCCCGTTGGCGGCGGCTTCAGCACCCCACCGCATGGCTCGAGCACATCGGACAAATTGTTGCCGGCCGGCTTCTGCTGCTGGCTGTTCTTGTCCGGCGGCTCGACCTTGCAGCGGTCGAATTGCGACTGTTCGCCCGGCTGCGCGGACGCCGGCACCGCCAGTACCAGCGCGCCTAGCATGTACGGCAAGAAAATGAGCGGTCTCATGTCGAGCTCCTTTCGCGCTGACTTGTGAAGCCAGGCAGTCGCGATTGGTTCCGTCGTGCGGCAATGCGCCCGGACCGCAGTGGCCCCGGGAACGGGAACCGGCCGCCAGACTTATGAGTTCAACCACTGAGCCAATTCAGGGCCGCTGACATTATGGAGAACCAGCGATGGAACCGCGCAGGAAAGAACGAACCGACGACGAGACGGAGAGCCCGACCATCCAGCAACAGGACTGGGATGCCATCCGGAGCGGGAGAATTCTCCCAGACGGCGTGCCGCAAAACGGCGACATCCGTTACGACGTCGAGAAAGACGGGGAACTGCCCGAGGAGGACGACGATAACGCTTACCAGGAAAGCGACGAGGCCTTGCCGGACGATACCGATGAACGCGTCATTTCGCGCGATCTCGCACGCGAAGGTGGTCCTTTCGACGAGGAGTGAGCCACCGCCTTTCGCACTCTGCGTCGGCGGCCGGATGAAAGCCCCTACTTTCAATTCGGGAGATCGAAGACCGGCTCCTGGCAGCGATAGACCAGACATTGACCGTCACGCGTCTTGATATAAGCGGCGCCCGGCACCTGCGGCCAGTTGCATTCATTGCCGAATTGGCGGACGTATCGGTCGTAGGTGTTCTGTCCGGTGGTCAGCACCACCGAGCGATGCCTCTGGATCAGAAGCTGTGTCTGTTCGCACGTCATCGCGCGGCTGTCCGGCCGGGCATGGGCCGTCGCGGCAAACAGAAGCGCCCCGGCTGTCAGGACTGCCGCTTGTGTCAGGACTCTGGCAAGCATGACCACCATCTCCCGTGAAGCCTAACGCGCATCTTGGTCTGGCAAGCGCCGGATCGAGCCGCCCTGTCGCGAAGTAAAGATCGTACAGAATGCGAGGAAAAATGCAAAAAAGCCCGCCGCCCCTTTCGGCGCGGCGGGCTCCAGCTGAACGTCACTATTTCGTCGGGCTTGGGCGGCTTACTCCTCCTTCACCGGCCCGAACCGGCGCACGATCATTTCGAAGACGATGTCCGATAAGGCCGATAGGCGGCAAGCTGGTTAGTGCGGCGCCTCCGGTCCAACTCCGCCAGCAGGCTGAGATATTCCTTCCTTGCCGCCCGGCTGTGCGAGGCCTTTTGCGGGGCCCGGTCTTTCGAGAAACGGCCGGAGGACGGCTTCGAGGCCGCGGATGCGCTGCCTGATTTCGTCATCGCTCAATGCATCCAGATTGTTGATGTTGACACTAAGATCCTTGGGCAGCACCGACAGCACGAGCTTCAGGTACTGGTCGGGCTTTTCGGCGCGCACCTCGGCGATGACGCCGGCGCCATGGGCGCGGAAATCGGCGCGGATCGCTTCGAGGAAGCCGTCGGCCAGCGTCTTCTTCGCCCGCTTGGTTCGGCCGGACTTGCCGGGTGCCTGATCGTGCGGCAGCGGATCGCCGGCGGAAGGAGCCTTGGCCATGCCCTACTCCGCCGTCCCGGCGGAGATCGCCGGCTTCTTGTTGCCTGGCCGCACGATGCGCCTGCGCGGCTTCGCCTTCTTGCCGGCGCGTGCCGACTTCGGCTTCCGCAGCTGGCTTGCCGGTTTCGCATCAGTCGCCGTGCCAGGCCTCATCGCACCGGCGTCAGGCAAGGCACTCAGCCTTGCCCTGAGAATTGCCGCCGCCTTGCCGTCGAGTGCTCCCAACGGGAAGCCGAAGCCGCCGACCGCATCGACGGTACCGCCACGCACCATGCCGATCCGCACGCCGGCGGCAACCTGCTCGAAGCGGCCATGGCGTGCATAGGGTGCGGCGCCGGCGAACTCGCCAATGGCGCTGACGACCTCTCGGCCGTCATCGTCGGTGATGATGGTGGCGTAACGGTTGGGCATGGGGGCTTCTCTGGGATGGGCGAGCGCGTTGCGGGATTCATGGTTGGTGATTTCGCGGTTCCGACGATCGTCAGGTCGCGTTCCTTCGCGCCCCTCTCTGTCCTGCCGACTTCACAGAAGGCAGCTCACGTAACGTTTGGGTCGAAAGGGAGCCTGAAACAAAAAACCCGCCTTGGCGGGCGGGTCGTTGGAGCCAATTAGCACCATACCCAGATTAGTACCATAGCTGCCGGCACAAAGCAAGAACAAAATGTGGCATCGGCGGAAAAGAATGCACTGACGACCTCGCACCTCGTCGGTGAACGGCGCGAAAAGGCGGGGCATTGCGTGAGACTTGCGTTGATGGGATGGTGGTTGCGCTTGAGGGGAACGCGTCATGGGCAATGTCACCAGTCACTACGGCAGCGACGGCATCGTCGATCGCATATTGGCCGCGATCCCGGACGCCGACCCGGCCGAAAAACTCGCGGCCGCGCAACTCTATCCATTCGATCAGCTCCATGGCCGCGAACTGATCGCCACGCGGGAGCATGCGGCCCGTCTTGCTCCTTCGCCGACAGATCGGATCCTGGATATCGGCAGTGGCATTGGCGGGCCGGCAAGGTTTCTGGCCTCGACCTATGGCTGCCAGGTCGACGGCATCGACCTGACACCGGCCTTTGTCGCCGCATCGAGCCGACTGACCGCACTCAGCGGATTGTCTGACAAGGTTAGCTTCCATCAAGCCGACGCGACGAAACTGCCTTTTGGCGACAGCACCTTCGATGCGGCGATCTGCTTCTATGTCGGCATGAACATCGAGAACAAGGCCGCGGTCATCGACGAGGCCCGGCGTGTGCTGAAACCGCGAGGCAGGCTGATCTGGACCGAAGCCGTGCTCGCGGGTGGCGAGCCATACTATCCCATGCCCTGGGCGGTTTCGCCGGCGACCAGTCACCTCGCCGATCGGGAAAAATTGAAAGCCCTGTTTGTCGATGCCGGATTCCGCATCGACGAGATCGTCGACGAAACCGGCGAACATGTTGAGCTGGCGCTGAAGAGAGCCAATTCCGGCATCGTGCCCTCGCCGGCCCAGCAGCAGGCAAATGAAGTCGTCATGGGCACGGAATTCCTGCAGCGCCGCCGTAACTACATCCGAAGCCTGAGTGACGGAAAGCTCGCCTCGCTCGCCGTGATCGTCTCCAAACCGGCCTGAAACAAAAACCCCGCCTCGGCGGGCGGGTCGTTGGAGCCAATTAGCACCATACCCAAATTAGTAGCATAGCTGCCGGCACAAAGCAAGAACAAAATTCACCTGAGACGCGAAAAAATGTGAGAATACCCTCGCCTAAGCCACCGCCGCCCGACCGGTCCTAGACCTGCCTGCCGCCCCACACTGGATCGCAACGCGCGCTGACGCGTTTGAACCCTAGCCAATGGGAGCAAAAGCCATGAACGTCGCCAATCTGCAACTCGAAGGCCTGCTGATGGCCATCGCATCGATCAATCAGGTCCTGGTCCGCAAGGGCGTGCTCTCCGTCGAGGAGATAGACATCGCATTGCGCAAGGCCGAAGCCAGCGAGACCAACGAGGAAAGGTCCGAAGGCATGTCGGCGTCAAGCCGCGACGCCGTCAACTTCCCGATCCGACTGCTGGAGTTGGCCAATCAATGTCAGCCGGAGACGGACATGCCGTCTTTCTCGAAACTGGCGCGCATGGTCGGTCAGATCAAGGAACCTTACAACGACCAGATGTGACGCGGCGATCATAACTGACGCAGCGATCGGAGTTGACACAGCGATAACGGCTGCCGTGCCGGGCTGGCGGCGACTGCTAGCGGCCCTGCAGGATCTTGATCAACTTGCTGCTGTCGGCCCCCGGCGAGGAAAGCCTGCGGTAGTCCGCGTAAGTCAGCCTGCCATTTGCAACGGCATTAAAGAGCCGGTTACAAAAAGCGCTGTCGTATTTTGCGACACTGACATTCATGATTGCTGCGTAAGTCTTTCTTTCGTTGAGCGGCGTGGACCTCTCGCGTGCAATGCATTCGTTGATCGCCACGCGCTTGGTGACAGGGCTGCCTTCAAGCGTGGCATGCATTGTGTTGAATTCGCCTTCGGTCAACGTGGTGCAGCCGGCAAGCAGTGACGCGCCGATCATGGCGGCAGCAAAACGCGTGGCGATGTTCATGAATTCCCCCTCAAGACCCGTGTCTTGCTTAGCCCGCCGAAAGTTGGAAGTACAGAGGGAATGCAGGCGCATCTACAAAAAGCATAAACCTCGAACGCTCGTACTTTAGCTCTCGCTTTTATTTCACTCGACCTGCGATGCCTTGAATGACGGTATCCGGCCGTTCTCGATCGTCACGACGATGCTGGTACGGATTGTGCTGCCGATCTGGCCCTGGTCGCGGTCATAGACCCGACCGCCATTGTCGCAGCCACCCTTCTGAGCGCCTTTACGAGAACGCCGGATCCGAGATTGGGGATCACCCCCTGCCAAGCTTCAGCGCCAGGACGCTGCCCGGCCCGTGCACGGCGGCAAACAGCAGCCCGGCCAGGAAGGTGAAGTGATCGACGAAGAAGCCGAACTCCGCCTGGTTGCCGGCCCAGTTCGACGGCCCGTGGAAGGCGAAGCCCAGGAACAGCACATAGGCGCCGGCGACGAGTGCTGCCCATGAGAAGAAGGCGCCAGTCAGGAAGCATAGAACGAGGACGCCCTCGAGCAGGGCTGCACACCAGGCCAAGAACAGCGGGAATGGAAAGCCGGCCGCCGCGATATAGCCGGCGGTGGCGCCGATATCGATAAATTTGAAGATCACGGCCATCAGGAAGACGGCGGCAAAGATCAGGCGGGCGATAAGGATTGCCGCGGTCTGCCACGGCGACTGAACGGTTGATTGAGCGGTTTCCAAGGTCATGATGTCCTCCCAAGAGTTGCGATGTTTGTGCCCCAAGGACGCACCACCAGCCGCAAGCCCGACATCATCCGCCAAAAAGCCTGCGAGATACAAGCGCGGGGCGAGAAGGCCTTACAGGACCAGGGTTCCTCGCCCTCACGAAGTGGGGGAGAGGTGGCGCGGCGAAGCCGCGACGGAGAGGGGGCCTTCGCCTGCAAGGAGGAAAAGCCCCTCTCCGGCCGCTTCGCGGCCACCTCTCCCCCCGCTGCGCGCGGGGCGAGGAACCAGGTTCAGGACTACCCCACCTTGGCCCCCGGCTGGCTGATCGGCTCCCGTACCGTTCCATACTGGCTGCCCCAGCGGTCGGTCATCGCCCAGCGTATGTCCCAGAGTTCCGGGAAGAAGCGGTGGCGGGCGCCGGCCTCCAGCAATTCGACCGGCCGGCCCTTCAGCGATTTCGCGCCGAGGCCGATCGTGCGGTGAATGAGGTAGAGGTGGTTGGCGCGGAATTTCTGGAACAGCTCGTCGAACTCGACCAGCGCTTCGGCAACGACATAGCTGTCGCCGTGATCGTAGCCGGTATCGTAGACGTCCTCGACCGAGAGACCGCGGCCGTCGAGGTATGACGCCTTGAAGGCCCGCCACAGATCGGGCGGCAGCCGCAACAGCTGCTTGAAGCCCGGTGATTCCTGGCCGCTGCCATTGCCGAGCTGCAGCCGGATCTGCTGGTACTCCTTGGGCGACATGGTTTCGAGCAGGTCGAGCTGCGCCGTCATCAGCCGCATCAGCCGGTGCACGCGCCCCATCAGCGTGACGATGCGATACGTGTCCTGCCTTTCCAGGAAATCGACGACATCGACCAGCGTGTAGGCGATGAGCTTCATCCACAGCTCCTCGACCTGGTGCACGATCTGGAACTGCAGCTCGTCGGCATTGACCATCTCGGCCAGCGGCTTCTGGCAGGCGAGCAGCCTGTCGCATTTGAGGTAGACGCCATAGTCGCGCATCTCAGGCGTTTCGATGCGGGCATAGTAGTCCTGCTTGTCCATGGCCATGCTCCTTGCCGCGGCCCGTCCGGGCGCGGGCGCTGTTGGGTCCCGATCCCCTGAGTCTAATCGCTTTCTTGCCGAACATTGTCCCTTTCTGTTATTCGATTAGCGGTAAACGAAGGACGAAAATTGTCTCTTAAGCAGATTGGAAGAACGAATGATGCTGGATGCGGTCGATCGGAAGATCGTCGCGGCGCTCGAACGCGAGGCCCGCATCTCCTTTGCCGCGCTCGCCGATGAGGTCGGCTTGAGCAAGACGCCGTGCTGGAAGCGGGTCAAGGCGCTTGAGGACGCCGGCGTCATCCGCGGCTACTCGACCCGCATTGACCCGGCAAAGCTCGGCTTCGGCATCGAGGCCTTCATCCAGGTGTCGATCGATTTCGAGCTGTCGGACGCCTTCGAGGCGGCGGTCAAAAAGCATCCGCTGATCCGCCGCTGCCACGCCACGACAGGCGAGGCCGACTATCTGCTGCAGATCGTCACCGTCGACATGATGGCGCTCGACAGGATGCTGCGCGAGGAGCTCAGCCGGCTGCCCGGCGTGCGGCGCACCATCACCTCGATGGCGATGCGCGAGATCAAGGGCGGCATCTCGTTCGCCAATGCCGTCGGGCATACGCAGACCAAGCGATAGACCGGTCAGGCCCTGGTCATCAATTCGCGTCCCAGCCGCTTCGGTTGCTCGGCGCGCAGAACCACATTTGTCGTCACCGTGCCGTAATGGCCGATGCTGTCGACGATGCTTTCAAGATCGGGCGGTGACGGGACCACGACCTTGACCAGAAAACAGTCCTCGCCGGTCACCCGCAGCACCTCGACCACCTCCGGCAACTGGGCGAACTTCTTCAGGCAGGCCTGGATATGCTCATGCGTGGTGCGCAGGCGGATGACCGCCATGGTGCCGAGCCCGAGCGCTGCCGAATCGATCACCGCCTTGTAGCCGGTGATGACGCCGCGCTCCTCCAGCCGCGTCACCCGTTCCGAGGTGGCGGGCTGGGACAGGCCGACGCGGCGGCCAAGCTCGGAGATGCCAATACGGCCATCCTCCTGCATGATCTCGATGATCGCCAGATCGGTGGGGTCGAGCCTTGGCCGATAATCGCCGTTCCGCATGATCGCCTTTAATCCATCGGATTTCTTCGCCGCTTTCCGATGATCTCTCATTCCGCCGCCCGGGAGAAGACCTAGAATTGCGCGCGTTGCATCAGGAGAGAAGGGCTTCGCATGACTGACCTCATCATTGTGCCGGGCATCGGCGGATCCGGCAAAGCCCACTGGCAGACGCATTGGCAGCAGGCAAGGCCCGCGATGCGGCGGTTCAACCCGGCGAGTTGGGACGCGCCGGACTTCGACGACTGGGTGGCTGCGCTGGACACCGCTGTATGCCTGGCAAAGATACCACCGGTGCTCGTCGCCCATAGCCTCGGCTGTCTGCTGGTCGTACACTGGCAGCGGATCTCCCCCCGCGAGATCAGCGGCGCGTTGCTGGTCGCGGTTCCGGACCCTGCGTCGCCGGCTTTCCCGTCCTCCGCCCGGGCCTTCGCCGACGCACCGCAACAACGGCTTCGCTTTCCATCGCTGATTGTCGCCAGCACCAACGATCCCTATGGCTCGCTGGACTATGTCAGGGCGAAATCCGAGCGCTGGGGCAGCGATCTCCATATCGCCGGGCCGCTTGGCCACATCAATGGCGACAGCGGGCTCGGCGACTGGCCGGCGGGAATGGAGCTGCTGACGGCTTTTCTCGGGCAAACGCAGGCAATCGCCCGAGGCGCTGTGCTTCAGCCGTGACAGCACTGGAACGGCTACCGCGCCGCCGCCCTGATCTGGTTTGCGCCGCGGCGCCGCGCCTCAGTTCGATGCTGTGGCAGGCGTGCTGAGTTCGAGGAACGGCACTGTCGAACCCGGGATCATCGACTTCGGCAATTCGCCGTTCCATCTCTCCGCCTTGGTCAGTTCGACCAGCAGCGGATTGTTGGCGATTGCGGCGGCGCGAGCCTTGATGGCGCCCGCGGTCGCATCGCCTTCGACCCTGGTCTTGTAGGCGCTGGCCTCGGCTTCGGCCTTGACGCTGTCGGCGCGGCCCTTGGCCTGGGTGACGGCGATGTCGGCCTTGATCTTTTTCTGCTGCAGGTTCTGTTCCTGCTTCTGCACCTCGACCTGCGCCGTCATCCTGGCTTCGACCGCCTGCTCGTAGGCGTCGGAGAAGTCGATGTTCTCGACCTGCACGCTGTCGATCATCACCGGGCCGTCGGTTACCGCCGCAATGGCGTCGGCGACGTCCTTGTTGAACTTCGCCCGGTTCTGGATCACCGACACCGCGTCGTACTGGCCGAACACCGTCTTGATCTCCTGCGGTGCTTTCCTGGCGATGACACGGTCGGCCAGTGCCTCGATCGATCCATAATTGGTGTAGACGTTGCTGACCTCGGCTGCCGGCACGTGGAAGTTGACGGTGACGCGCATGTCGGCCGGCTGCTGGTCGCGCGAATAGGCCTGCATGGCCGGCAGGCCGCTGCAATCGTTCTGGTTCTCGCAGCCCCATTTGAGCACCTGCTGGCGCAGGCTGATCTTCTCGACGCGCTGCAACCACGGCAGCTTGAAATGCAGTCCGGGATCGACGACCGAACTCAGCGCTCCGTTGGTCAAGAGCACGCCGCGGTCGCCCTGGTCGATCGTGTACCAGGATCCAAACAGCGCAAAGACGCCGAGCGCCACGATGAGGAGTGCGATCAGGCCGGAACCGATCGACCCCGATGCCGTCCCCGGCTTGCCCTGCGGACGGCCTGAACTGCCTTGCGTTTCGGTCATTGCCCCACCCCAACCTGATTGCCCGTGCTGCTTTTGCCCACAATAGTGGCGGCATTGCAATCCTCTGGACATGGAAGGACCTTCGCGCCGGCCTGTCGGACCGGCGGGGTGGTTCAGGCTGGCTAGCGGATTTCCCCTGCAGCCGCAGCGCCGGGTTGGTAGGCGTTGCCTGGCGTCTGCTTCTGCCGTTCGGCATCGCTTTTGCGCTTCGGGCAATCCTCGTAGTCGTGGTCGCGCCTGCCGCAGTAGGAGCAGCATTTTGCCGGCGCGTCGGAGCGAAGCATCGTTGGCATGCACAAGCATGCACGAAACCCGACAGATTGCGAAGGCTTGCGCACCGGCAACGTCGTTTTTCGCCACGGAACCGCTGCCGCCGCATGAAAGTTATCTGCTCATTGCAACCGGAGCACAGGACATGGCCGACGACCCGAACCGCTACGAGACCGGAGCGAGGAAATATCCGGCAAAGACGAGCCCCGACGCGGCCGACGAATTCTCGCAGGATGCGGCCGGCAACAAGCCACCTCCCGGCGGCATGGGATTGACTAGGCCGGCTGACGATTTCGACGACAAGACCCGGCATTCGGAGGGCCAGAACCCGCCGCGCGCAGCGATCCGGCCAGACGACAAAGCTACGGTCAAGAAGCCCGGCAAGGACGCAAGACGATGAACGTCGCCAATCTCCAGTCGAAGGACTGATGATGGCGATCGCGGCAGTCAACAACGCGCTGGTCCACAAGGGCCTGTTATCGGTCGACGAGGTCGACATGGCGTTGCGCCGGGCCGAGGCGGCGATGACCAGCGACGAGCGTCTCTATGAAGACATGTCGCCGTCCAACCGCGACGCCGTCTGCTTTCCGCTCAGGCTGCTGCAGGCGGCCAACAATGCCCGGGGTGAAACCGGCGTGCCATCCTTTGGCGAACTGGCCAGGATGGTCGGCCGGACCAAGGAGCCCTATAACGACCAGATGTGATGGAGGACGCCATGGCCGACGACAAATCCAAGACCAAGCAGGATCGCAAACTGGTCTCCGGCGAAGAGCCTTACGAGGTCGCTGCCTTTGCCCGCAAATACGGCATACCGCAAAGCGAGGCCGCAACCATCATCAAGCGGTACGGCCCCTCGAGGAGGAAGCTCGACGCGCATATGGCGAGCCGCAACGCCTGATCCACGTTTGGCGGCCGCCGCCGTTCAGAAGCGTCCCTGCCCTGCCGCCTTGTCGAGAGTATCTGCACCGTCGGTCGTGCCCTGTCGGGTTCGCCCTGCAGGATTCAACGCCTGGTTTTGACAGCCGCGGAATACTCTCGCGGCGCAACAACTCATTTACCTCGACGCTGTACCAGTCCGGTGAGCAAAGCCGGGGGTCGGATGCAGGAACAATTATTGCGCTACGAATGTGTCATGGAGCCGAACGGCCGATGGATGGTGTGGGACATCGTTCACGATCTGCCGGCGCAATTTTCGGAAATCGCGCTGATCGGCCTGAGCCGTCGTGAAGCGGTTTCGCTCTGCCGGCTGCTCAACGAGACGAGCCGTTCCGAGACGCGGCAGAGCCGGGCCTCCTGAGAAGCGCGTGCGTCTCAGGCCTGCCCAGGCTCAGGGGATTTTTACATGCGATCGACAATATTCGGTCTGATCCTGTTGCTGCCGGCCGCCGCCCTGGCGGAGCCGATCGAGACCCAGAAGATCATCACGGCGGCGACCGGCGACTGGAACGGCGATGGCGCCGCCGATCTGGCGATGATCGTCCAGACCGAGCCCGGCCATCCCATGGACCTGCATTTGTTCCTCAGGGATCGCGACGGCAATTTTCTCAGACCTGCCGGGGTCGTGCATGAACAGATCTACGGCGAATGGAAGGATTACGACCGGCCGGGCCCCGCCACATCCGACACCGAGCCCGAACTCACCGCGCTCCCCAACGGCTCGATCAAGCTCTATATTCCGGCGATGGAGATCGGCAGCGAGCGGACCAACAAGACGCTGACGCTCGCCTGGCGCAACGGCACGTTCGTCGTCGCCGGTTTCGCCTACGAGTATTGGGATTACATGGACGACAATGTTGCCGGCGACTGCGACTACAATGTGCTGACCGGCAAGGGCAAAAGCAGCAAGAAGCTGGCAGACGGCACCACCAGGCAAGCGACCGTATCGGTCGAAGGTAAGGTCATCCCATTCGCGGAATGGACCCCAGGCACTGGCTTCAGCGCTTGCGGAGAGTGAGGGGTTTCGGTTGCCTCACTGCAGCGGCGGCTTCCACAGCAGGCTGTTGCGATCGGCGGACTTGACGCGCAGCCAGGTTTCGCGGCCATCGCGCAGCACCCGGAGCGGGATCTCGGCACCCGCCGGGCCGCTCTTCCAAAGCTTGCGATAAAAATCGGCAAGCCCGTCGACCGCCGTGTCGCGGACATCCGAGATGACGTCGCCTTGGCGAAGGCCCGCCTGGGCGGCCGGACCGCCCTCGGCAACGCTCATCACCACGACCTTGCCGTCGCTCTCGGCCGAGAAGGCGCCGAGCCAGGGCCGCGGCGGCCCGGCGACCTGCCCGCGGGTCAGCAGATCGTCGAGGATGGGCGGCAGAAGATCGATCGGCACCACCATGTTGATGTCGGCGACCTCGCCGTTGCGGCTCATCTGCAGGCGCAGCGAACCGATGCCCAGCAGCCTGCCATCCGCGCCGATCAGGCCGGCGCCGCCCCATGAGGGGTGAGCCGGCGCCGTGAAGATCGCCTCGTCGAGCAGATATTCCCAATAGCCGGCGAATTCCTGCTTGGTGACGATCCGCGCCCGCACGGAGCGGCCGACGCCGTCGGCGAGCACGACGGGATCACCGATCTTCGCCCTGGACGCATCGCCGAGCGCAATGGCGGGAAGCCCGAGCGGCGCCAGCGCCTGCACCAGGCCGAAGCCCGATTCCTGGTCGTAGGCGAGCGCATGGGCGGGAACCACGCGCCCGTCCTGGTCGGCCAGCCAGACCTCCTCGGCCTCGGTGATGAGATAGCCGATGGTGAGCACCAGCCCGTCGCCGCGGATGACCACGCCGCTGCCTTCGCGGCGGGTGCCCAGCGCGTCTGCCGTGAAGGCGTCCTCCGGCACGGTGGCTCGGACGGCCACGATGGATCGCAAAAGGGGTTCGATATTCATGCTTTGGTTCCTGGCGATGTTCGCAGGCTGATATGGGCTATAGGTATGGCGCAGGTGATCAGGCGCAAGAGGCGGCGCCGGCTTTAGCGTGGACCGGCGCCGCGCCGTTCGCGCCGGGGTTTTGCAACTGCGCCGGCAGCCCTATCTGTACCTACGGCTATCCGAAGCTGCCCTATGCAAAGTTCCTCCGCCATTACCCAAGTTGATACCTGATATCCTCCCCAATCCTCCCAACCCAATCTTTCCAAAGGCCTCCCAAATGAACGACTACACAACGGACCAATACACGCCGCCAAAAGTCTGGACCTGGAACAAGGCAAACGGCGGCGCTTTCGCCAGCATCAACCGGCCGATCGCCGGCCCGACGCATGACAAGGAGCTGCCGGTCGGCAAGCATCCGCTGCAGCTTTATTCGCTGGCGACACCGAACGGCGTCAAGGTGACGATCATGCTGGAGGAGCTTCTGGCGCTCGGCCACAGCGGCGCCGAATACGACGCCTGGCTTATCAGGATCAACGACGGCGACCAGTTCGGCAGCGGCTTCGTCGAGGTCAACCCCAACTCCAAGATCCCGGCCATGATGGACCGCAGCGGGAAAAAGCCTGTCCGCATCTTCGAATCCGGTTCGATCCTGCTCTATCTCGCCGAAAAATTCAGCGAATTCCTGCCGACAGAGCAGCCGGCTCGCGCCGAGACCCTGTCATGGCTGTTCTGGCAGATGGGCTCGGCGCCCTATCTCGGCGGCGGCTTCGGCCATTTCTACGTCTATGCGCCAACGAAGATCGAATATGCCATCGACCGCTTCGCCATGGAGACCAAGCGGCAGATGGACGTGCTCGACCGGCGCTTGGCCGAAAGCGAGTATCTCGGCGGCAGCGACTACACGATTGCCGACATTGCGGTGTGGCCCTGGTATGGCGGGCTGGCCAAGGGCCGCATGTACGAAGATTCCGGCGAGTTCCTGCAGGTTGAGCAGTACAAGAACGTGCAGCGCTGGGCCGACGCCATCGACGCGCGCCCGGCGGTCAAGCGCGGCCGCATGGTCAACCGCACCTTCGGCGAGCCTTCGATGCAGCTGCACGAGCGCCATGACGCCAGCGATTTCGAGACGAAGACGCAGGACAAGCTCGAGGCGGCCAAAAGCTAAGCCGACGACGCGCCGATCTCCCGCCTTGTAGGGGAGATCGGCAGCTTCGGCCGACTGCTCAGGCTCGCCTCCACCGCCGCCATCCGCAGCCGGTCGATATTGGCCAGGAATTTCTCGTCGAGCTTGTCGAGGTGCTTCCAGTACATGCCGTCCTCGAAGAAATAGCCGAGTTCCTTCTCCATCCTGTCGGCCTCCTCCGCCCGATCGAGCCGCAGCCGGGCAAGCATCTCCGCCTTCATTTCCGAAAGTTGCGAGGAAGAAAGCGCGCCGAGTTCGTCGAGCGTCAGCCGCGGGAAGATCAGCCGGCTGCTCGGCAGATCGGATAGATTGACGCACGGGCAGCCGCGCCGGAGCGCATGGATGAGCAGGCGGGCCGACTTCGCCTCGAGGTTGCGCAGCGTCACGTCGTTGCGCAAAGGGTCGGCCCGGCCGACGCCGTAAAAATGCGTGTTGCCGGGCTGATCGTAGATCATGTCGCAGCCAAGGAATGCCAGCACGTCCGGCTTCTGGCTGTGGATCGTCCAGTAGGCCGCCGTCATCGACATGGTGCCGCCGGCATAGACGAAGCCGCCAAAGCTGTTTTGCGCCGGCACGTAATGCGAGGCGCTGAATATCTGCGCCTGCTGCAGGGGATCGCCTTGCGGCATCCGCTCCGCCGGGAAATCGCCGGCATGGACGAGGAAATCCCAGTCGGGGCGCACGCGCCAGGCATTGTTGATGGCGACAATCTTGCCGAAGGCCTGCTTGGGCCAGGCCGCGCAGCGCACCACATCGGGCGCGCTGCCGATCAGCAAAATCATGTTTGGCGTTCCGTCGGTGGCCATCATCCCCTCTTCGACCGGCCGACGCGCACCTCGATGCCGCACGGTTGAACAGCTTTATAGCCCTCAACGCCCCATCGAAAACACCAGCCGGATTCACAGGCCGACCAGCAAAGGACCGTTGCCCGCCGATTGTAAACTGTCGCCTCAGGCACAATCGTACAAGCGGCAGCCAGGTTTTCCCGCTAGCCCAAAACCGACGATATGAGTTGGGCGATATATATTAGTTGACTAAACTAGCGGAACGTCCAATGCACATTCCCAGAACCGAACATGTCCTGTCTAGACCATGATATCTATATGGGACATTACTGCCTAAGCTGAACGCGACCTCGACGGTTCGGCGGCACAGCCCTCAGACGCCGCGGCTTTGCCGCCGCGTTTTTCGCCCCGGATCCGTAGATCAACCGGACGACGAATAGGAAATATCCAACTTGCATGACGATCAAGGTCAAGATCGTCCAGGCCAGCGTCTTCCAGATTGAACCCGTCGCAAAGTAAGCCGAGATCGCAACGATGGACGATGTGGTGGTCAGCCCCACCAGGAACTGTGGAAAGTTCATGACTTTTCTGCGCCGCCCCGGAACTCGCAACAGCCGGGACGAACTCCCCTAACCCATTACCCCGAACCAACGTTTTCACCATTTTAGCAATTGCGCAAGCACCAAATAGAGCAGCAGTTAACGCATGCTTCCGTGATTAAGGGCCGCATGTCACGTCATCAAGGTGGGCTGGCTTGGACGGCGGCTGCGCGTCCCCTCCTCCCCAACCAGCTCTCCATACTCCCTCACCGCCCCATCAAGCCCACGTATTCGCCACGTCTCCCCTTCCCGCGCCTCAAGATGGGACGGGCCGAGCGGCACTTTCCCTCCGCCGTCCGGCAGGTCCAGCACGTAGACGGGATTGCAGATGCCCGACAGGCGCGCCCGCAAGGCGCTGGCCAGCGCCTGGCCCTCGGCGATCGTGGTGCGCCGGTGCGCCATGCCGCGCGCGAGGTCGCCGTGGTGCAGGTAATAGGGTTTGACGCCGAGGCGGTACATCAGCTCCCGGCACAGTTCCTCCAGCACCTCGACCGTATCGTTCACGTCTTTCAGCAGAACGCTCTGGTTCATCAGCACGAAGCCGCCCTGCCTTAAAGTACGGCAGGCCCGCTCGGTCGCCTCAGTGATCTCCCGCGGATGGTTGAAATGGGTGACGACCGTGACCATCAGCCGACCCTGCAGGGCTTGAACCAGCCCGCCGGTGACGCGCGACGGCAGCGCGACGGGCACGCGGGTATGAATGCGCAACAGCCGCACATGCTGGATCGCCTCGACTCGGGCTCGGATTTCCGCCAGCGCTTTGTCCGGCAGGGACAGCGGATCGCCGCCGGTCAGGATCACCTCGCGGATTTCCGGACGGGACTCGATATAGGCGAAGGCCGGCTCCAGCGCCTCGCGCGAAAAACCCCGGCCGATCGACGTCAGCGACTCCTTACGAAAGCAGAACCGGCAATAGACCGCGCATTGATAGGTCGGGAACAGTAGAACCCGGTCGGCATGGCGATGCGTCAATCGCGGTACCGGACTGAAGGCGTGGTCGGCGATCGGATCGTCGAGTTCGCCCTCCTGCTCCCCCAGTTCATCGGGCGACGGGATGACCTGAAGCCGTATCGGATCGGCGGGGTCGTTCCAGTCGATCAGGTCGAGATAGGCCTTGGGAATGCGAACCTTGTGGCGCGTGGCCGCGGCTTCGGCCGCCGCGCGCTCGGCTGGCGACAGCGGCAGCGAATCCAGATCGCCTATATGCCGCACGCCCTCGCGAACATCGTCCTGCCATGCGGCATCCGCCTCGCGTGCGCGCTCGTCATCGGCTGTCATGCCGGCCGCATCAACCGCCATGCCGGCGTCGGGGATGTCGGGATGTGAGGTCATCGAGGCTCCTTGAAGTTCGGGCCGGGGTACAGCATTGGAGCCAGCACGTGAAGGCAATAAGCGGTGCTGGGCCGGTTGGAGTGCGCGGCCAGGAGCGGCGGCCGTCCACTGATCAGAAACCAACGTCCCGCATCGCTGACGCAAAACATTAGCTTGCTCTTATATTAGCTTGAGCGTATACACATAAACGACCGGTAATCTACCCCCCACCGGTTAGGCTCGGCGCCAGTTCCCTCCCTACCCCTCAGGTCAACGACGCCGGGCCGCTCGGGGTCCGCCCGGTCGCCCGCGGTCGAGACCGGATCGTCGACCTCTTCGATGTCGATCATTCCCCCCTCCTCAACCAGTACCCAAAACACCAGCTGAACACATCGGCAATGCCCGCGCCTCTCGGCCTTCCCGTCGCCGGCCGCGGTCGCTAATCTCGGATCGCGAAAAGCTGGAGAAGCGGAAATGGCGAACGATTTGTCGCCAAGGCTTTTGGCGATCATCAATGCGCTGCCCCTGCGGCCGGGCATGCGAGTGCTGGAGATCGGCTGCGGACCGGGTGCTGCAGCGCGCGAGATGGCGCGCCGGATCGGCGGCGGGCACGTGCTGGCGATCGACCGCTCGGCCAAGGCCATTGCGCAGGCCGGGGCCGCTTCGCGCGCCGAGATTGCGGCAGGCCGGCTGAGCCTTCGCCAGATCGCCATCGAGGATTTCGAGTTGGAGGCCGACGAGAAGCACTTCGACATTGCCGTTGCGGTGCGCGTCGGCGCGCTGGACGGGCGTCATCCCGAAGCAGGAAAAATTGCCCTGCAACGGCTCAAGGCGGCGTTGACCGCGCAAGGCCGGCTGTTCATCGATGGCGGCGATCCGCTGCGCGAAATTGCGATACACGGCTGAGCAGAGCTCGATCGAACGCCACGCGCTTTAGGCGACGGGGAGTGGCAGAGCCGAATCTGTGTCTCAGCTCCGCAGCCCCGGCGCCTCCTGCCCGGTGCGCTCGACATATTCGGTATAGCCGCCGCCATAGGTTTGGATGCCCTCGGGCGTCAGTTCCAGCACCCGGTTCGACAGCGCCGCCAGGAAATGGCGGTCATGCGAGACGAACAGCATGGTCCCCTCGTACTGCGACAGTGCCGTGATCAGCATCTCCTTGGTGGCGATGTCGAGGTGGTTGGTCGGCTCGTCCAGCACCAGCAAATTGGGCGGGTCGAACAGCATCAGCGCCATCACCAGCCGCGCCTTCTCGCCGCCCGACAGCACGCGGCATTTCTTCTCGATCTCGTCGCCGGAAAAGCCGAAGCAGCCGGCCAGCGCCCTAAGCGGCGCCTGGCCGGCCTGCGGAAACGCATCTTCCAGTGTCTGGAACACGGTGCGCTCGCCCTCCAGCACTTCCATGGCGTGCTGGGCGAAATAGCCCATCTTGACGCTCGGGCCGCGCGCCACCGTGCCATTGTCCGGCTCGGAAGCGCCAGCCACCAGCTTAAGCAGCGTCGACTTGCCGGCGCCGTTGACGCCCATGATGCACCAGCGCTCGCGGCGGCGCACCTGAAAATCCAATCCCTCGTAGACCGAGCGGCTGCCATAGCCCTTGTGCACGTTCTTCAGCGTCACCACGTCCTCGCCGCAGCGCGGCGCCGGCTGGAAATCGAACGACACCTTCTGGCGGCGCTTGGGCGGCTCGACACGGTCGATCTTGTCCAGCTTTTTCACCCGACTCTGCACCTGGGCGGCATGCGAGGCACGTGCCTTGAAGCGCTCGATGAAGGCGATCTCCTTGGCCAGCATCGCCTGCTGGCGCTCGAACTGCGCCTGCTGCTGCCGGTCGGCAATCGCCCGCTGCTGCTGGTAGAATTCGTAGTTGCCGGAGTAGGCAGTCAGCGAGCCGCCGTCGATCTCGACGACCTTGTTGACGATGCGGTTCATGAACTCGCGGTCGTGCGAGGTCATCAGCAGCGCACCGTCATAATTCTTCAGGAACTGCTCCAGCCAGATCAGGCTTTCCAGGTCGAGATGGTTGCTCGGTTCGTCGAGCAGCATGGCGTCGGGCCGCATCAAAAGGATCCTGGCCAGCGCCACGCGCATCTTCCAGCCGCCGGACAGCTTGCCGACGTCGCCGTCCATCATCTCCTGGCTGAAGCCAAGGCCGTCCAGCACCTCGCGAGCACGCCCATCCAGCGCATAGCCGTCGAGTTCCTCGAAGCGGTGCTGCGCCTCGCCGTAGCGGGCGATGATCTCGTCCATCTCACCGGCGCGATCGGGGTCGCCCATGGCGTGCTCGAGCTTGCGCATCTCGGCCGCCACTTCGCTCACCGGCCCGGCGCCGTCCATCACTTCGGCAACGGCGCTGCGGCCTTCCATGTCGCCGACATCCTGGCTGAAATAACCGATGGTGACGCCGCGATCGACCGAGACCTGGCCCTCGTCAGGCTGCTCCTCGCCGTTGATCATGCGAAACAGCGTCGTCTTGCCGGCGCCGTTAGGCCCGACCAGCCCGACCTTCTCGCCCTTCTGCAAGGCGGCGGAGGCTTCAATGAAGACAATCTGCCGGCCGTTCTGCTTGCTGATGCTTTCGAGACGAATCATGGTTTCCCGGGAAAGGCCAAAGGAGAGGTCCCGCGCCAATACGCGATAGGCCGCGCTTGCGGAAGCCCGCAAGTGGCGAGGCGCCCCGCGCCAAATTGTCTGAACCCGCCAGTTTCTTCCCGGCTGGATCAGGCTTTGACGGCGTAGGGATGAGCCGGCGAATCAGCTATCGGTAAGGGCCTTTGTCGTCGCCAGCTTGACCCCGGCGGCGGCAAATGCCGCATTGTGCCGGGCGATGATCTCCGCGGCGGTCTCGCTGGTGGTGTCGAGCGTGCTGTGAGCGTCGGAAATCACGGTGACGCCCAGGCCCGCTGCAAAGGCGCCCTTCACCGTGGCCGCCACGCAAAAATCGGTCTGCGCGCCGATCAGAACGACCTCGCCGGCGCCCTGCCCGACCACCCATTCTGCAAGCGCGGCATTGCTGAACGCGTCGCCGACACGCTTGGCGAAAGTCGGCTCGTCCTCGGCCTGGCCGAGCGCCGGCCACACCGGCCAGCCCGGCTCACCCGGCGCCAGAGGATCGCCCTGCGGGCCGTCATGCCTGATGAAGGCGATCTTGCGCCCGCTGCGCCGTGCCCATTCGATCAGCGCGCGGGTGCGGGCAACCATGCCATCGGCATCATGGATCGGCGGTTCGGCGACACCGTCGAACATGCCGGTCTGAAGATCGATCACGATGAGCGGCGCAGTGGCCGCGGGGCTGGTCCCTGACATGGGTGCGAACATAGCGTGGGTGGTAGGCGGGTCAAGGATACTCGGCGCCGACGCTGAAGCCACCGATCTCCCCCCTTGTGGGGGAGATGTCCGGCAGGACAGAGGGGGGCGTGAAGGATCGCGGCCCTTCGCAAAGTAGCCGGCGGCCCCGGCGCACGATCACACCCGGCCCGATGTCCCATCCTCGCCAAAAATCCCGGTCACCCAGTCGATGAACACGCGTACCCGCGGCGCGAGCTGGCGGTTCTGCGGGTAGAGCGCCGACAGCGGTGTCGGCGACGGCGGGTAATCCGGCAGCACTTCGACAAGCGTGCCGCGCGCGAAATCCCCGGCGAAGCGGTAAAGCGGCGCCTGCACCAGGCCGAAGCCGAAGCGCGCCAGCTCCGCCATCGTGTCGGAGCCGTTGACTGTCACCCGGTTGGGCAGGCTGACATAGCGCAACGCACCGCCAACGGTGAATTCGAGCGGCATGACCTCGCCGGTCCGCGACGAGCGGAAGCCGACCATAAGATGGCCTTCGAGATTGTCGGGGGTTGCCGGCATGCCGTGTTTTTCGAGATAGGCGGGGCTGGCGCAGGTGACTTCGCGCAATGTTGCCACCCGCCGCACGATCATGCCGCTGTCGGCCTGTTCGCCGGAACGCAGCACGCAGTCGATGCCCTCGCGCACCAGATCGACCAGCCGGTCGCCGTCGCCGATATGCAGGTCGATCCCGGGGTAGCGGTCGAGGAATTCGGAGAGCCGCGGCAGGATGAAATGGCGGGCCATGAAGCCATGCACGTCGATCCTCAAAAGGCCCTGCGGCTGAGCCGATTGAAAGCCGGCCTCGGCGTCCTCGACATCGGCAAGGATGGCGAGGCAGCGCTGGTAATAGGCCTGGCCGTCTAACGTCGGCCTGACATGGCGCGTGGTGCGTTCGAGCAGCCTCACCCCCAGCCGCGCCTCGAGGTCCTTGATCGCCTCGGTGGCGGTCGATCGCGACATCGACAGATCGGCGGCGGCCGCGGTGAAACTGCCGCGCTCGATCACACGTGCAAGCAGACGCATCCGGTCGAGACTGTCCATCGCCATTGTTCGCCATATCCGAATGGTGTTGGCAAGTGCCGAGCGATTATCCCGCAGGATTTATCGCCTATTTTCAGCCGACAAGAATTGGAGAGCTGACATGACTACGCGGAATGGAAAGGCGGCGCTGGTAACCGGCGCCTCGAAGGGTATCGGCGCCGAAATTGCCAGAAGGCTGGCACGCGACGGCTTTTCGGTCGTCGTCAACTATGCCAGGGGCGCCGAAGCCGCCGAAGGCGTGGTGCGCGGGATCGAGGCGGCGGGAGGCACGGCGATCGCCGTCCAGGCCGATGTCGGCGATCCCAAGGGCGTGGCGCATCTGTTCGACGCAGCCGAGCAGGCCTTTGGCGGCCTCGATGTGCTGGTCAACAATGCCGGCATCATGAAGCTCGCGCCGATCGCGCAGATGGACGACGCCGGTTTCGAGCAGCAGATCGCGGTGAATCTCGGTGGCGTCTTCCGCGGCATGCGCGAGGGCGCAGGAAGGCTGCGCGACGGCGGCCGCATCATCAGCTTCTCATCCAGCGTGGTCGGGCTCTACCAGCCGACCTACGGCGTTTACGCTGCCACCAAGGCCGGCGTCGAGGCGATGACGCATGTGCTGGCCAAGGAACTCGGGCCGCGCGGCATCACCGTCAATGTCGTGGCGCCGGGGCCGGTGGCCACCGAGCTGTTCCTCGGCGGCAAGTCCGAGGCGCTGGTCGAAACGATCACCAGGATGATCCCGCTCGGGCGGCTCGGCCAGCCCGCCGATATCGCCGGCGTGGTGTCGTTCCTCGCCGGACCGGACAGCGGCTGGGTTAACGGCCAGGTGCTGCGCGCCAATGGCGGCACGGTCTGAATTTATCTCCATCAACCAACAGGAAATCGACATCATGCCGTTTGCAAACTTCAAGGTGCCTGAGCGCGCGCTGTCCGCCGGACAGAAGGAGGACCTCGTCCACAAGACCACAGCCCTGTTCGTCGAGATGTTCGGCGAAGGCGTGCGCCCCTACACGATGGTGCTGATCGAGGAGGTCGCCGATGGCGGCTACGGCCGCGCCGACGTGGTGTTCACGATTCCTGGGGGAAGGACGTGAAGCTGCCGATCTCCTCCCTCGTGGGACCGTCAAGGGGGAGATTGCAGCTTGCCGGTCGCGCGCTAGATCGCTGGCAGAGGCTAAGGCGAGGCCAGCGATGGACGATTGGAAGCTACCTTGGGACGGCGGTTGCCTATGCGGCGGAATACGCTTTCGCATCAGCGCGCCGCCCTTGCTGACGACGGCGTGTCACTGCACCGGCTGCCAAAAGCTGAGCGCCAGCGCGTATTCCTTGACCATCGCCGTGCCGAGCGACGGCTTCGCCATAACGCAAGGCGAGCCAGTGGTCGGCGGCCTGCACGGCCCGCACCGGCAACTCTATTGCCCGCATTGCAAGAACTGGATGTTCACGCGTCCGCATGGGCTGGACTTTTTCGTCAATGTTCGTGCGACCATGCTGGACGAACATCATTGGTATGCGCCTTTCGTCGAAGTCTTCACGTCGGAAAAGCTGCCCTGGGCTTCGACCGCCGCTACCCACAGTTTCGCTACGCAGCCCGACCTTAAGGGATACGCCCCTTTGATCGAGGCGTTCGCCCGCCAGGCGGCGCGGCCAACCTGACTGGTTGCCGCCCGAAGGCAGCGCCAGCCTCCGTGCCTCACTTCAACTCCACCCAGACCGGCGCGTGATCGCTGGCGCCGGTCTCGCCGCGCACGTCGCGGTCGATGCCCGCCGCTACCAGCCGGCGCGACAGCTTCTTGCTGAGCAAGACATGGTCGAGCCGCAGGCCGGCATCGCGCGGCCAGCGATTGCGGCGATAGTCCCAGAATGTGTAGAGCGTCTCCGTCGGGTGCTTCTTGCGCAGCGCGTCAAGCCAGCCCTGGTCGAGCAGCCGCTGGAACGATGCGCGGCTTTCCGGCTGCACCAGCGCGTTGTCGTCATAGGAGCGCGTCGGGTAAATGTCGCGCGGCTCGGGCACGATGTTGTAGTCGCCGGCCAGCACCACCGGCAGGCCGGTGTCGAGCAACTGCGCCGCATGCGCCTCCAGCCTCTCGTGCCAGGCCAGCTTGTATTGGAATTTCGGGCCGGGCTGCGGGTTGCCGTTCGGCGCGTAGAGCGAGGCAATAACGATGCCGTTGACCGCTGCCTCGATGTAGCGTGCCTGCTGATCACCGTCATCGCCGGGCAGCGCCTCGCGGGTCAGCACCGGCTCCGAGCCACGCGAAAGAATGGCGACGCCGTTCCAGGTCGGCTGCCCGACCCAAACCGCGCCGTAGCCGGCGGCCGCCAGCGCGGTGCGCGGAAACTGGGTCTGCCTGGTCTTGAGCTCCTGCAGGCAGGCGATGTCGGGTTTGGCGGCGGCCAGCCATGCGAGCAGGTTCGGCAGCCGGCTGTTGATGTTGTTGACGTTGAAGGTGGCGATCTTCATCGGCCTGCTTCAGCGCACGATGCGTTCGGTCCACGCCTTCACCGCATCAGCGAGCGTCTTCAGATGATCGGCGGTGGAGAAGCCGGAGATGTTTCTGCGCGGCTTCAGATCATGGTCGCCGTCTTCCAACCAGAAGATCTCGATTGCGTCGGACAGAGCATAGGTCGCGACCTCGTCTTTGGTCCCGAACTCGTCGCGCGTGCCCTGGAAGATCAATGTCGGCGTCTTGAGATCGGCGAGGTGTTTTGTCCGAAGCTGCGTCGGTTTGCCCGGCGGATGGAAGGGATAGCCGAGACACAGCAGGCCCGAGATCTCGCCCTTCGAAAACATCTCGTCGGCGATCATCGAAGCGACGCGCCCGCCCATCGACTTGCCGCCGATGATCAGCGGACCCTTCACGCCTTTCGCCCTGAGGTCGGCGATTGTCTTGACGTATTCCGGGTTAACCGTCTCGGCGCGCGGCGGCGGCTTGCGGTGGCCGTAGCGGCGGGCCGCCATGTAGTGGAATTCGAAGCGCGCAACGCGGAAGCCGGCCGCCGCGAGCGCTTTTGCCGTGGCAGTCATCGAGGGCGAATCCATCGGCGCCCCGGCGCCATGCGCCAGCAGGATAGTGATGGCGGCGGTGTCGGGACCGTCGAAGAGGAAGGTGGTCATGGGGTGGCCCACTTATGGAGGCCGCGTTCCGTCCCACCCCCCTCTGGCCTGCCGGCCATCTCCCCCGCAAGGGGGGAGATTGGATGTCGCCATCGCTTTCGCCAATCACCAACGTTGGAAGGCGGGCGGTAAGGAGAAGCTGCCGATCTCCCCCCTTGCGGGGGAGATGGCCGGCAGGCCAGAGGGGGGTGTTCAAGCGCGACCAAATGAAGCCCTAATCTGCCGACATCCGCGCCAGCTGCAAATCCACGAACTGTATCCCCTTGGCCGCCATACGCGCCCATTCGGAATTGGCGTCGAGCTCTAGATAGCGCACCCAGCGAAGCCGCGCCTCGGCGAGATTGCCGGCGTCGAACTCCAGCCTCGCAAGGTTGAACACCGCATCGGCGTACTTCGCATCCAGCGCGATCGCCTTGAGCAAATGGCGGCGCGCCGACGCCACCCGCCCCTCTTCGCTCATCAGCCCGGCGAGATTGAACCAGGCCTCGACGAACCCGGGATCGAGCTTTATCGCGCGGGCATAGTCGTGCGCCGCCTCCGCCGCGTGGCCGGCGGCGCGCAGGCAGTTGGCGAGGTTGAAGGCGGCGATGGCGTCGCTCGGGTCTATGGCCAGGCAGCGCTGGTAGAGTGCCGCGGCCTGCTCGTGGTCGTCAGCCTCTTCCGCCGCCTCGGCATCGGCAAACAGCTCTTCCAGCGTATCGTCATCCTGCGTTCCCAGATCGAACAGCAACTGGCCGTCCAGCTCGCTCTGGCCGCCTTCGAGATAGATCGCATCGGCCCGCCCGTGCTGTGAGCCGACGGCGAGCGACTTGGCGGTGAGCGAGGCGACCGGGCCCGAGCGGTGCACCGAGCGCGCAATCGCCCCCCATGAGGCGCCGCCGGCAACCAGCCCGGCATATTTGCGGGCGAGGATCAGGTCGCGAAAGGAGTAAGGTTCGGCGTCGTGCTCGAAGGCATCGAATAGCGACAAAAGGTCGAGATCCGCGCCGGTCAGCCGCGACTGGTCGATCAGCGACTGCCGCGACAGCGTCGAGGCTTCCGGCGCCTTCATCAGCCCGAGCAGGCGCAGGAAGCCGTTCTCGCTGACCAGCTTGCGCCCGGCTGCGCGCTCCGCAGCAGCGCGACGCTCGATCTCGCCATCGCCGGCTTTGGCGAGCAACATGCGGCCCAACACGACATGCGTGGTGCGCCGGGTGACGCCACGACGCAACTGGCCGTGCTGGCGCTCGACCTCGCGCGCCGCCAGCCTGAGCGGAAAAGCCGCCAGCGCGCCGACGATGCCGAAGACCGTGCCGGCGAGAGCCGTCACGCCTTGCTCTTGCCGACGGCTTTGAGAAGGTTCGCCTTGAGCGGGTTTTCCTTGGCCGCGCCGGCGCCGGCCTTGGCGGATTTCGCCGCAGGCTTAGCCGTTTCATCGGCCTTGCTCTTCGACTTGGCCGGCGGCTTGGCCGATTGCGACAGGCTCGCCTTCAGCGCATCCATGAGATTGATGACGTTGCCGCGCTCAGGCGCCGCCGCGATGATAGGCTTGTGGCCCTTGAGCTTCTCGCGGATCATCGTCATCAGCGCGATCTCGTAGCGGTCCTCGTAATTCTTTGGATCGAAGGTGGTTTCCTTCTGCTTGATCAGCGCTTCGGCCAACTGCAGCATTTCGGGATCGGGGTTTCCGGCCGGGATATTGCCGAAATATTCAGTCGTGCCACGCACTTCGTTCGGATTCCTCAAGGTGCAGACGAACATGCCGTTCTCGCGCGCGCCGATCGTCACCACGCGCTCGCGGCTGGACAGCACCAGGCGCGCGATCGCCAGCTTGCCGGATTTGCGCATCGCTTCGCGCAGCACGGCGAAGGTCTCCTCGGCCATTGCGCCGTCCGGCGCCAGGTAATAGGGCGCATCCTGATAGATGACGTCGACCGAATGCTCGTCGACAAAGGCCTCTATGTTCATCGTATGATTGGATTCGATACGCACCGCATCGAGATCGGCGTCCTCGATGATGATGTATTGCTTGTCCTCGTATTCGTAGCCCTTGACCAGGTCCGAGCGCTCGACCAGCCCGAGTTCGGGGTCGACCGGCTTCATGTTGATGCGATTGTGCGTCTTCTTGTGCAGCTGGTTGAAGCTGATGCGCTCGCTGGCGCTCGTCGCCGGATAGAGCCGGACCGGACAGCTGACCAGACTGAGCTTGAGGTAACCTTTCCAACTTGCCCTGGGCGCCATGAAATACTCCTATGCGGCCTTGTGCTGTCGAACTGTTCGCAGCGTTCATTCGTCCGGAGGACGAACGGGGCTGCCGAAATCCTACATTGCCCCCTACAATACCGGCAAATCCCTAGCGAAATCTTCCATCTCGGCTGAGGGGTCGGCGGTGGGACCTGACGGGAAGAATAATTCAAATTTTCCGGAGCGTCGATGGAGTCTGGGGCCGCGCCCGCAGGACTACCTCGCGGTGCCTATCACCGGCAAATCCCGGGCGAAATCTTCCATGTCGGCCCAGGGATCGCCTGACGTCGACAGCAGGCCTGGCAGGGACGAATAATTCAGATCCTGCGGAGCATCGATGGATTCCAGATCGCTCCAGCTGACCGGTGTCGAGGCCGGCAAATTGGTGCGGGCGCGCAGCGAATAGGGAGCAGCCGAAGTGTGGCCGCGCGCATTGCGGTGATAATCGATGAAGATGCGCCGCTTGCGGTTCTCCTTGCCCATGGTGGTGGTGAAAGTGTCGGGCGCGGTGGCGGCAAGATGCGTGGAGATGGCGCTGGTCGCCTGGTGCAGTTTCTTCCAGTTCTGCTTTTGTGTCACCGGCACGGTGATGTGGATGCCGTGGCCCCCGGAGGTCTTGGCGAACGGCACCAGCGCTAGCGCTTCCAGCTCGCCCTTAATGTGCACCGCCGCCTCCACCACCTCGCGCCAGGCGATCCCCTCGCCCGGGTCGAGGTCGAAGACGATCAGGTCCGGCTTGTCGAGCCGCGTGCGGTGGGTGCCCCAGGTGTGGAACTCGACGACACCGAACTGCGCCAGCGCCAGATAGCCCTTGGCGTCTTCCACCGAGAGATAGGATTTGGTCTCGCCCTCCGAATTGGTCGCCTCGAAGGTCGCCACCGAGGAAGGCATGCCGGTGAAGGCATGGCGCTGGAAGAAACAGTCCTGCGGCCTGCCGGTCGGGCAGCGCACCAGCGAGACCGGCCGGCCGAGAATGTGCGGCAGCATGAAATCGCCGACCAGCGCGTAATAGACGGCGATATCGAGCTTGGTCGGTCCGGTCTTGCCGAACAGCCGCCGCGTCGGGTTGGTCACCCAGATGGTCGCGAGGTCGGCCTCGGCGATCAGCCGTTTGCGCTTGGCCGACACCGGCGTCGACAGGCCGACGTCGCGCAGGCCGCGGAACACGGCATGGCGCAGCGCATTGTCGGTGGTCCGGTTGGCGTAGTGGATATGCGCCGAAAGCAGCGGCCGCACCCAGTTCATCTCGCGCATGATTTCGCGCGAAACCCCTTCGGGCGCGGATGCACCGGCCCGCAATGGCTCCAGCCGCGCCAGCAATTCGCCTGCCGTCGCGGCATCGAAGCCGGTGCCGACCTTGCCGCGATAGTGCAGCTCGCCGTCTTCGAATTCGCCGAGGCCAAGTGCAGCCAACCCCTCTGCCGCATCGGAGACGGTGTAGCCTGCGATGACGAAGTCGCCGGTCTGAAGCGCCTTGGTCTTGGTCCAGGTCTTGGTACGGCCGCTCTGGTAGATTGCCGTGGCGCGCTTGGAGACGACACCCTCGAGCCCCATCTCGGATGCCTGGTCATAAAGTGCCTGGCCGTCGCCTTCGACATGATCGCTGAGCTGGATGGCCGAATTGGCACCGAGACCGGACAGCAATTGCGAAAGCAGCGCCTTGCGCCGGCGGAGCGGCGCTTGTCTCAGGTCCCAGCCGTCGAGATACAGAAGATCGAAGGCGTAGAAATGGAGCTTGTTGCCGGCGCCTTCGGCCAGCGCGTCCTGCAAAAGGGCAAAGCGGCTGATGCCCTTGGCGTCGAGCGCGACGACCTCGCCATCGATGATCGCCTCGCGGCACGGCAGCCTGGCGAATGCAAGCGGAAGGTCGCCATAGCGCTTCGTCCAGTCGAGGCCGGCGCGGGTGATCAGCCTGACTGCGCCGTTAGCGAGATGCGCCATGGTGCGGTAGCCGTCGAATTTGATCTCGTGCAGCCAGACTTCGCCCGTTCGGGCCGCGGGGTCATCTCCGCCCGGCGGCTTCGGAACCTGCGTAGCCAGCTGCGGCTCGATCCGGGGAGGCGGCGGCGTCTTGACGGCGCCCGGCAAAGCGCCGGGTTTCAGCACCACCGGCCTGGCAGGTTTGGCGGCAGGCTTCGGCGCTGCCACCAGTTCCTCGATGAGGCGTCCGGATTTGACGCTTTCCGGGCGGGCTTCCAGTATGTCGAGCGTGGTGTCGGCGGCGAGATCACGCTCCTTGAACAGCAGCCAGTTCTTCTTGCCCTCATCCTCGCCGGGCTTCGGTTTCAGCCGCGTCAGCATCCAGCCGCCATTCAGCTTTTCGCCGGCCAGCCGGAACTTGAAGGAGCCGGTGCGCAGGCTCTTCTCGACATCGTCCATCGGCGCCCAGACGCCGGTATCCCAGACGATCATCGGCCCGCCGCCATATTCGCCTTCGGGAATGACACCTTCGAAGTCGATATATTCGAGCGGATGGTCCTCGGTCTCGACCGCCAGCCTTTTGTCGGCCGGGTTCAGCGACGGGCCGCGCGGCACCGCCCAGCTCTTCAGCACGTCGCCGACCTGCAGGCGCAGATCGTAGTGATCGGCGGTGGCGTGATGCTTGTGGACGACGAAACGATTGCCCTCACCGGCAACCAGACCGCCGGCCGGTTCCGGCGTCCTCGTGAACTCGCGCTTGGCGCGATAGGCCTTGAGCTTTGGTGGGGCGGTCATGGACTAGGCGCGGGTGGTGGGCAAAAGCAACGAGCGCAGCATCAAAATCCCATCGCAGCGGCGCTCCAATGTCACGGCATGGATCCCAGGGTCTCCGCGACGTCGCTTCGCTCCTGCACCGCCCTGGGATGACGAAGGATGGGAGGTCACGCCGCTCAATCGTCGGTGGCCGGCGTCAATTCGAGTTCGGCCGGCGACAGGCCCTGCTGCAGCTGGCTGAGCCGGAATTCGTCGACCCAATAGGCCTCGCCATCGACCAGCACGCGCGCGCTGTAGCTGCCGGCCGAAAAACGTTGCGCGGTGATGTAGACCTTGTGGCGGTCGAGCGCCTTGCGCACCGCGGCGCGCTTGGATTTTTGGCTGATAGCGGAACTGGCCATGCAATTTGCTCATACACGCAGAGCCGCAAGACAAGACGGCCGGCTCAAGGATGGCTGAGACGGGGTGTCGTGTCAATTTCGGCGAGCGAGCGTCCCCACGACCGCCGGCGCATAGTGCCCGACGTCCATATATCAGGACGTGACACTTCCCCGGACTGGATGAAGCATCCCTCGAATGGATGAAGCTAAAAGTTCGAATTTACTCGAATGGATGAAGCTAAAAGCTCGAATTTATGCGTAGGCTCGTGGTGCACGTCTTCCAATTGGCGTCGCGGGATAGCAAGCCCCCGACCGAGGTCGCTTTTTTGACGAACGGAAAACGGACAGACATTGGCCTCAAAGCTGCGGTTCCACCTGCAAGCGGCGCCGAGTTGCTGAAATCCAGGGGCTGGTTTCGTGTCAACTGGCAAAGAATACTCTTGGCTAGTATGTTGATCGTCGGCGCGACAATTACGCTCTCGACTGCGTCCGCAGTTGAGATCGAAAAGCTGCGGCAGCAGGCGACCGCCGATCACACGGAGCTGGTGAGCGAAGCCGCCCAAGCGGCTTCGACGGATGCCGCCCCGCTCGATCGCCAGCTGGCCGAGCTCGCGGCTGAGATCGAAAAGCTGCGGCAGGACGCGACGATCGACCGCGCGACCATGGCGCAACTGCGGACGCAGGTGAGCGAAGCCGCCCGGGCGCCGCCACCGGATGCGGCTACGCTCGATCGCCAGCTGACCGAACTTTTGGGTCAGATCGAAAAATTGCAGCAGGTGGCGGCGGGCGACAGCACGAACCTCCCCCAGTTGGTCGAAAAGCTGCGGCAGGACGCGACCGCCGACCGCGCGGCAGTGGCGCAGTTGCGGACGCAGGTAAGAGAAGCCGCCCGGGCACCGCCACCGGATTCGGTTACGCTCGACCGCCAGCGGACTGAACTCGCGGCCGAGATCGAAAAGTTGCGGCAGGGGGCGACCGCCGACCGCGCGGAGCTGGCGCAGTTGCGAGCGCAGGTGAGCGACATCGCTCGGGCACCGTCACCGGATGCGGCCGCACTCGATCGCCAGCGGTCCGAGCTCGTGGCTCAGATCGAAAAGCTGCGGCAGGCGGCGACCGCCGACCGTGCGGCCCTGGCGCAGCTGCGGACGCAGGTGAGAGAAGCCGCCCGGGCACCGTCACCGGATGCGGTTACGCTCGATCGCCAGCGGGCAGAGCTCGTGGCCGAGATCGAAAAGCTGCGGCAGGACGCGACCGCCGATCGCACGGAGCTGGCGCAGTTGCGAGCGCAGGTGAGCGACGTCGCCCGGGCGCCGTCGCCGGATGCGGCCGCACTCGATCGCCAGCGGTCCGAGCTCGTGGCTCAGATCGAGAAATTGCGGCGGCAGGCGACGGACAATCATGCCGGCATGGATCGCCTTGAAAAGCAGATGGATCGCCTTGAAAAGCAGTTTGCTGAAGCATTTCAGCCTCAAGAGTCGTCTCAGCCTCAGTCTACCGCAACCATCGGCACATCGCCTGATATCGTTCTGCCCCCAGATACAACTCCACGAGTCATTCTGCGCTTTGCGCGTAACCGCGATTCCGCGCGGACACGAGCGGCGACCCTTGAGCGGAGTCTGCGAGCCCAGGGGCTCGACGTCGTAAAATCTGGCAATTCACCCACAAGCTCTCGGGCAAACGAAGTCATGTACTTTTACAATGAAGATCGACCAAGCGCAGAGCGTATAGCGGCTGGGCTTGTGGAAGCTGCACTCATCCAGCGCGCATTTGCGGACGATGGTTCACTCCCCCGCCCCGGAACTATCGAAGTGGCAATTGGGCGGTAACTAGTAAGGTAGCGCAAAACAGGAGTCTGATATGAACCTCAGTTGCTTTGTTCGCCATCTCGCCTTTATTGTCCTGCTGGGAAGCACATCTGCTTTCGCGCAAACAGATCCGCCTTCGCCCGCGACGCCGGAAAGCGCGAAACCACAAAGTGGACCGGCCCCATTGGTCATCCATTTCGGCACCGGCAGCAGCACAATTCTTCCCAAGGACAGAGAAGTCCTCGATCAAGCGTCTCGCGCCTTCAACGAGGGCAAGCCGCAAGTCATGATCGTTACTGGCAGTGCCGATCGTGCCGGACCACCAGCGCAGAACCTCTTGCTTTCTCAGCGCAGGGCGACAGCGGTGCTGAAAGCTTTGCTCGATCGCGGACTTCCGGTCGACCGGTTCCAGGTCCTGGCGAAAGGCGAAACAGAACTCGCGGTTCCGACCGAAGAGGGTATTGCCGAACCTGAAAACCGTCGTGTCGAGATCACCTGGCGCTAACGCCGTGCGCCGCTTCGTGACCGCGGCCAGTCTATTGCTCGCGTTCGCACAGTCGGTGACGCCGGCTAGCGCCGAGGATCCGAGTGCTTTGTTTCGCGAGGCACTGCGACAAGACTTGATGGGCGGGCCGACAGGTGCTCGGCTCGCCTTCGACATGTACCGCCGTGCTGCAGAAGCGGGTCTGCCCGAAGCACAATTCAATGTTGCCATCATGCTTGACAGCGGCCGCGGCGTGTCCCCGGATATGGCGCAAGCCGCCACATGGTACGCGCGTGCGGCCTCTCATGGCATTCGAAGAGCGGCATATAATCTCGGCCAGCTTTACGAGGCAGGGCAAGGCGTTCCGCAAAACGTCGATCTCGCCCGTGCGTGGTTCAAAGCATCCGGTCTCCCGGCTGCTCGCGCGCGCCTGACTGCCATTCGCTCTGGTGGCGCAAAGGCCGCGACGCTTTCCGCTCCAATACTCATCGCGCCTACATATGGCGAGTTGATTGGCTCCAGCGCAAATGGTGTCGAGCTAGTGTGGACGGCACGCCAGCAACCAGAGGGAGTGCGCTTCTTCGTGGAGTTGCTCGCACTTGTGCCATCTGGTTCAAGTGAAATCTATTCCGGCTTTGTCGATATTTCGAGCCTGAACGTGACTCTCTCAAGTCATAAGGGAGCCTTCGCATGGCGCGTGCTCACCGTGGCACGAAGAGGTGGCCGCTACGCTGCCAGCGATTGGTCTTATATGCGCACTGCTGCCAACTGATGGTCTGATTTACGGCGGCCGACTTCGCCAACACCTTCATCGTTCGTGGCCCGCCATCCACGGGTGGTCCGAAGCTAGCTGCTTCTGGCCTTTCCGGCCCGGACCACCCGCCTCCTTGCGTCCTTCCCAAGACAGCGGACACTGTAAGCGCATCGATGCGGCGCACTTTGACCTGGATTCAAATGGCCGGTCAGCTATCGGCTGTGGAAACCCAACCGGCGCGCTATATGGGATATGGCGGCTTGGACTGCGACACCGACCCCGGAGAACCTCAGATGACATTGAGCACACGCAAACTCGGCAGCCAGGGGCTGCAAGTATCAGTGATCGGTCTCGGCTGCATGGGCATGAGCCAGTCCTATGGCCCGGCCGACGAGGCGGAATCGACCGCCACGCTGCACCGCGCCATCGAACTCGGCTGCACGTTTTTCGACACGGCGGAGGTCTATGGGCCGTTCGCCAACGAGGAACTGCTCGGCCGCGCCCTGAAGGGCCGGCGCGACGCGGTGACGATCGCGACAAAGTTCGGCTTCCGCATTGAAAACGGCAAGCAGATCGGCACCGAGCGCGACAGCCGGCCCGAACATATCCGTGAGGCTTTGGAAGGTTCGCTGAGGAGGCTCGCCACCGACCACGTCGATCTCCTCTATCAGCACCGCGTCGATCCGGCGGTGCCGATCGAGGATGTGGCGGGCGCTGTCGGCGAGCTGATCGCTCAGGGCAAGGTCCGCTTCTTCGGCCTCTCTGAAGCCGGCGCCGCCAACGTCCGCCGGGCGCATGCCGTGCATCCGGTGTCGGCCGTGCAGAGCGAATATTCACTGTGGGAGCGCAATCTGGAGCCGGAGATCATTCCGCTGTTGAAGGAGCTCGGCATCGGCCTGGTGCCGTTCTCGCCGCTCGGCCGCGGTTTTCTCACCGGCGATGTCAGGCGCGCCGAAGACTATCCGGAGGGCGATTACCGGCGCGGCGATCCGCGCTACCAGGGTGCCAACTATGACGCCAACATGCAGGCGGCGGCAACGGTACTCGACATCGCCGCGGCGAAGCGCGTCAAGCCAGGTCAGATCGCGCTGGCCTGGCCGCTCCACAAGGGCAGCGACTTCGGCATCGACATCGTCCCGATCCCCGGCACCAAGCGCAGAAAGTACCTCGAGGAGAATGTCGCCGCGGCTTCGATCAGGCTGGATTCCGCTGAGATGCAGGTGCTCGACGACGCGCTGGCGCCGGGAAAGGTCGCCGGGCCGCGCTACGGCGAGCGCACCATGGTGATGATCGATCGGTAGGTCTTGCCTTCTCCCGTTCTTGCGCAAAGCTCCGGCCTTGGCTAGCATCCGCCGGCCGGCATCGAGCGGAGGAGAACGTCGCGGTGGACCGGCTGGAGCCCCGTTGCGTCCCTTCAAACACGAGTTGGGCGCTCAAAGGACACTCCATTTTTGAATCGACGCAAGGAACCTTCCGGAAAACCCATTCCGGTTTCGGGGTCGTGCGCTCATCTGGGAGGAGACTAAATTGATCAACAGACGTGAATTCCTGCTGTCGTCCGCGGCGATGGGCGCCTTGGCGCTGGCCACTCCGCAATTGGCTTTTGCCCAGGACAAGCTGACCATCCTCGGTTCGGTGCCGAGCCTCGGCTTTCCGTTCTTCGTGCACATGCTGAACCAGATCAAGGCTGAGGCGCAGGCGCAAGGCGTCAACCTGGTCGAGAGCGACGGCCAGAACTCGGCGCCCAAGCAGACCGCCGATATCGAAGCGGCACTGGTGCAAAAGGTCAACGCCATCGTCATCTCGCCGCTCGACGTCAACGCGCTGGCCCCAGCTATCGAGGAAGCGGTGAAGGCCGGCGTTCCCGTCGTCACCATCGACCGCCGCGTCGAGGGCGTCGAAGGCATCCTCGCCCATGTCGGCGCCGACAATGTCAAGGGCGGCGAGGCCGAAGCACAGGCCATGGTGGCGGCGTTCCCGAACGGCGCCAAGATCTTCCATCTGCAGGGTCAGCCCGGCGCCGGCCCGGCGATCGACCGCAACAAGGGTGTGCACAACGTCCTCGATCCGATGAAGGACAAGTACCAGATCATCTTCGAGCAGACCGCAAACTTCGCCCGCGCCGAGGCGCTGTCCGTCACCGAGGCAGGCCTTGCCGCCAACGGCAAGCCCGACGCGATCATCTGCGCCAATGACGACATGGCGCTTGGCGCGGTTGAAGCCTGCGCGGCGCGCAACTTCACCGACGTCAAGATCTATGGCTTCGACGCGCTTCCCGAAGCGCTGGTCGCCGTGCGCGACGGCAAACTGGCCGGCACGGTCGAGCAATTCCCCGGCGAACAATCGCGCACCGCCGTGCAGATCGCGGTCGCGTACGCCAGGGACAAGACCGAGCCGAAGGAAAAGCTGGTGCTTTTGACGCCGATCGTCATCGGCAAGGACAATCTCGACAAGGCGGAAAGGCTGGGCGAGACGAAGTAGGCAAAGCCGGCGGGACAGCACCCCCCTCTGGCCTGCCGGCCATCTCCCCCTCAAGGGGGGAGATTGGATGTCACGCCGGCTCTCGCTAATTTTCGATCTTGCAGAAGAAGCGAGGCCAACGAGGCTGCCAATCTCCCCACTTGAGGGGGAGATGGCCGGCAGGCCAGAGGGGGGTGCTGTCCCGCCAGCCTTGCGTGACAACCGAATGATCGAGGAGCAAACTTTGCCCAAGGCAGCCGCTATTGCGCCCTCTCCCGCCCTGCTCACCGTCGAGGGTGTGACCAAGCGCTTTGCCGGCGTCACCGCGCTGAACGACGTTTCGCTCGAAGTCCGCCCCGGCGAGATACTCGGCCTGCTCGGCGAGAACGGCGCCGGCAAATCGACGCTGCTCAAGATCCTGTCCGGCGTGATGCCGCCGTCCAGCGGCCGCATCGTTTTCGACGGGGTCGAATTCAGCCCGCACAATCCGCAGGATGCCAAGCGCCACGGCATCGTTACCATCTACCAGGAACTGAGCCTGATCCCGACGCTGACCGTGGCGGAGAATATCTTCATCGGCCGCGCACCGCTCGGCCGGTTCGGGCTGGTCAGCTGGCGGAAGATGGAGGAAGATTCGCGCGCGATCATCGCTCGCGTCGGCCTCGACCTCGACCCGGCGACGCCGGTGTCGGCGCTGTCGGTGGCCGAGCAGCAGCTGGTCGAGATCGCCCGGGCGCTGTCGCTGAAGAGCCGCTTGATCATCATGGACGAGCCGACCTCGGCGCTGACCGAAACCGAAGTGCACAGGCTGATGTCGATCATGGGCCGGCTGCGCAAGGACGGCGTCGCCATCATGTTCGTCACCCACCGGCTGGAAGAGGCATCGGCGATCTGCGACCGCATGACGGTGCTGCGCGACGGCAGGCTGGCCGGCCATCTCGACCGCGAAGGTGGGCCGATCAGACTGCCGAAGATCATCGAGAAGATGGTCGGCCGTGCCGCTTCCGAGCTCTATGCCAGGCCGACCCAGCGCGATGTCGCCGGCGACGTCCGGCTCTCGGTGCGCGGCCTGCGCACGGTGCGCGATCCGCAGGCGCCGCACGCCATCGTGCTCGAAGGCGTCGATCTCGACCTCAAGGCCGGCGAAATCCTCGGCGTCGCCGGGCTCGTCGGCTCCGGCCGCACCGAGCTCGCCCGTGCCATCTTCGGTGCCGACCGCATTGCCGCCGGCACCATCAGGCTCGACGGCAGGCCGATCGCGCCGGCCTCACCCGCCGATGCCATCGAGCTCGGCATCGGCCTGGTGCCGGAGGACCGCAAGCACCAGGCAATCTTCGCCGCACTCGCCATCCTCACCAATTTCTCGATCGCCGCGCTCGACCGCTACTCCAATGTCGGCTTCATGGCCGAGCGGCGCGAGCGCGAGGCGTTGGCGAACTACAGGAAGACGCTGTCGATCCGCATGGCCTCGCCCGAGCAGGCGATCGAGGGACTGTCGGGAGGCAACCAGCAGAAGGTCATCCTTGCCCGCTGGCTGGCACGCGATCCCAAGGTGCTGATCGTCGATGAACCGACGCGTGGTGTCGATGTCGGCGCCAAGGCGGAGGTGCACCAGATCCTGGTGGAGCTCGCGGCGCGCGGCATCGCCATCATGATGATCTCGTCGGAGCTGCCCGAGGTGCTTGCGGTGTCGGACAGGATCGTCACCATGCGGCGCGGGCGCATTACCGGCGAGATGCCCGGCATCGAGGCGACCGAGGAGAAACTGATGGAACTGATGGCGCTCGACCAGAAGCAGGAAGCAACGCAATGACCAGCACGACCGAACGGAGCCAGCGCGGCGGCGTCAATATTGCGCGCCTGCTGATGAGCTTCGGCCCACTGATGTTCCTGGCGTTGCTGATCGTCGTCTTCACCGTGCTGAAGCCGAGCTTCATCGACCCGATCAACCTGTTCAACATCATGCGCCAGATCTCGATCACCGGGCTGATCGCGCTCGGCATGACCTTCGTCATCCTGACCGCCGGTATCGACCTGTCGGTCGGCTCGCTGCTCGCCTTTTGTGGCATGGTCGCGGCCGTGGTAGCCAAAGGCGGCACCGCCAACACGCTGTCGCTGTCGACAACGGGCACGCAAGGCTATGGCTGGTTCGCCGCCCTTCTCGCCGCCGTCGTCGTCGGCGCCGTGGCCGGCGGCGCCCAGGGCTTTGCCATCACCAGGCTGAAAGTGCCGCCCTTCGTCGTCACGCTCGGCGGCCTCACCGTGTTTCGCGGCCTGACGCTGACAATCTCCAATGGCGGTCCGATCTCCGGCTTCGACGCCTCGATGCGCTGGTTCGGTACCGGCCTGATCGGCCCGGTGCCGGTGCCGGCGATCATCTTCGCGATTGCCGCAATCCTGTGCCACATCGTGCTGCGCTACACGCGCTACGGTCGCGCCGTCTACGCCGTCGGCGGCAATGCCGAGGCCGCGCGGCTCTCCGGCCTGCGGGTCGACCGCATCCTGATCTCGGTCTACATCATCGTCGGCTTCTTCGCCGGCCTTGCCGCCTTCGTTTTGTCGGCGCGGCTCAACTCCTCCGAAGCCGTGGCCGGCATCGGCTACGAGCTGACGGTGATCTCGGCGGTCGTCATCGGCGGCACCTCGCTGTTCGGCGGCATCGGCAGCGTCGGCGGCACTGTAGTGGGCGCAGGGCTGATCGGTGTGCTGCAGAACGGCCTGCAGTTCAACAACGTCTCGTCCTACACGCAAAGCATCGTCATCGGCCTGATCCTCATCCTCGCCGTGGCCTTCGACCGCTGGCTGAAATCGCGGGTGAGGCGGTGATGGTGGAGGAGCGGTAGCTATCCAGGTCGGCAGGACAGAGGGGGGTGTTCAAGCGCAGCGTAGAGGGATAGGCAAGTTTCGCGCGAAGGGAATAGAAGTAGTGAACCACTAT